>JAZSRX010000050.1:0-26613 GCA_045538685.1 Eubacteriales bacterium
CTTGAAAAGACCTTTAACTGCCGGATATGGCGGACGGGGTCTCGGCTCACCGCGGTTACCCTCGATTGACGTCATAAGAGCAGTTTCTTCACCGCAAACGAAGGCACCGGCACCAAGGCGGATACCAAGATCAAAATCAAAACCGGAACCGAAAATATTTTTACCGAGCAAGCCGTACTCTCTTGCCTGGTCGATAGCAATAGCAAGACGGGCAACTGCAATAGGATACTCAGCACGAACATAAACGTAACCCTGTGTAGCGCCGATAGCATAACCTGCGATAGCCATAGCTTCGATAAGACAGTGCGGGTCACCTTCAAGAACCGAACGGTCCATAAATGCACCGGGGTCGCCTTCGTCGGCGTTACATACTACGTATTTCTGGTCAGCAGCGTTTGCAGCAGTTAAGCTCCACTTACGACCTGTCGGGAAGCCACCGCCTCCACGACCTCTGAGTCCCGAATCGCTGATGCATTTAATTACATCTTCAGGAGTCATTTCAGTAAGAACTTTACCGAGGGCGGCATAACCGTCCATTGCGATATATTCATCAATTTTTTCGGGGTCGATAACACCGCAGTTACGAAGAGCTACACGTGTCTGCGAACGATAGAACGCTGTATCGTTAAGCGCTACGTTCTCATGAACCTCGGCATTTTCATCTTCCTTATATTCAAGGCGCGTAACCACACGTCCCTTTAGAAGATGCTCTTCAACAATTTCTGCGACGTCGGTGGTCTCTACGCGGCTGTAAAAAGTACCGTCGGGATGAACGATAACAACAGGTCCCATTGCGCAAAGACCGAAGCAACCGGTCTGAACGATTTTGATTTCATCGGTAAGACCATTTTTTGCTAAGTTCTCCTCAAAAGCGGCCTGAATACTTTTACTGCCCGAAGAGGTACAACCGGTACCGCCACAAATCAATACATGTGCACGAATCATTTAAAATACCTCCACTTTTATCTACTTGGCATTGTATGTATATTCACTAACAACTTTGCCATTTTGTATATGCTGTTCGATAACCTTTGCTGTTTTTTCGGCAGTCATCTGAACGTAGGTTACCTTTTCTTTACCCGCCTCGTATACCTCAACAACCGGCTCGTACTGGCAAATGCCGATACAACCTGTCTGGGTAACGGACACTTGACTCGCAAGGCCTGCATTATTAATACCTTCGACAAAAGCATTAAGTACGGGACGCGCACCCGCTGCGATACCGCAGGTTGCCATACCTACAACTATACGCTTTTCGCCAAAGCCCTCGCGAAGAACAACCTTATCCTTCATTTTGTCTTTGATTGCTTGGAGTTCAGCCAATGTTTTCATAAATCTCTACCCTTCCTTAATTAATTCTATTAAGATTGACGTACTGCTCCTTTAAGTACTCTTCAATCCATTTAATAACTTCGTATTCTGATAACGAAATTTCTGCTCCTAACACTTTTCGGATGCTACGAGTATCAAGCTCAGCAGTTTTGCCGTTTTTTGAGTGTCTAAACAAAAAATCAGTATCAGGGTGCCCCTGGATCAGTGTCGTCACAGTGGCTACTATATCACCGAGCGGTGTAAAATCAATGTGATTTTTATTGTAAACGGCTGTAACTACCGTTCCGTGCTCCAAGGGATATTCTTCTTTGCTTTTTGATTCAATTTTGAAACTACCACCCGTTTGCTCGGCTGAGAGCTTATAAAACGGAATGCCTAGTCCCACTTTTCTTGTGGTTCTCGTTGTATAAAACGGATCAATTACACGTTTTTGCGTTTCCTCGCTCATACCGCAACCGTCATCTGCGATAATTACAGTTAATTTATCAACCGTTTCTTCTAAAAAAATTTGAGTAAGTGTAGCTCCTGCTTTTACCGAGTTTTCGGTGATATCAAGAATATTGAGTGATAATTCCTTCATCCTCTTAACTCCTTAAAAAGCGATGCGCACACTTTTTTGCTGCTGTACGGCTCATCATCAAGTTCAAAATAGTTTTCTTTATCCTTTATGCCATCAAGATAATGCGCATCGGAACTAATAATTATTTTTTTGTTTTCAAGACCGTACTTTTTCGTTATTTCCACGATTTTGTCTGTATCATGAATCTCGAAACAGTTGAATTCAGGACTCTTTGGTATATCACCCAGAATAGAAATCATACTGTTTGCCACGCGATCAATATGCGCAGGATAACACACACCGCCGTACTTTTCGACAAGTTTTGGCACTTCATCAAGTGAAACCGTTGTAGCGTTTGACAGCAAATACTCCTCACGCCCTATAATCTCATCGTTTTCGCCGATGATTAACTGCTCACCGAAAATATCGGTTCGGTTTTTAATCTTTATGCGACGGGTATCTATTTCTTCACTGAACTGCATCGCCTTATCGAGTTCTTCAAAAAGGCATACAACATGAATCTCTTCCGCCGTTGTAAGTTCCATCCCCGCCACCGCTATAATGCCGTACTGCTTAGCCGCCGCAAAAAATGCGGGACAATTTTTGCAGGTGTTATGGTCAGTAAGGGCTAAAATGTTTATCCCCGACAATACCGCCATACCTACAAGATTATACGGTGTATTATCGTTATCCGCACAAGGCGATAAACACGAATGGGTGTGCAAATCGTAATAATAACGGTTCATATCGAATTACTTAACATAACCGCCGCATCAAAAGCTGCAAGGTTAGTTGACAAAATATTAATGTTGTTTTTCATGGCTGTTTCAATAACCGAATTTTCAAGTGTTACGCCTTCGGCTAAAATAACACACGAAACGTCGGCAAGGGATGCCACAGCAACTGTATTGCTGTTTGACATAATGGTTATCCACGCATCGTCTTCCTTGGCTCTTCCCATAACCCACGAAAGCAGGTCACCGATATATACGCCGCGTATAACCCTATCGCCGTCAGGCATACACAGTACAGTCAGAGATTTATTTTTTGATAGCTCACTTACCGTCATCTGTTCTTACCTCGTCGATAGATTTTAAATATTTTCTAAATTCATCCTTGTATTTAAGTATACAATCGTGAATATCTGCCTTGCCCTTTACAACGTCTTCGGCAAAAGCCCTGCATGTAGGTGCGCCGCAAGCGCCGCAATCATATCCTGGCAGTGTGGAACGCAGCTTTTGTATATCTGCCATCATACGCATGGATTTTGCCATATTATCGCTAAGACGTGATATAGGTCTGTAATTTGCAAAGCCATCAAAGAAATAATGCTCGGGTATGTACTTGTTTTCTTCTTCACTGAGAGTGTTCTCTGCCACAGGTAAATATCTGCGAAGTCCGCGCAGTTTTGCCTTTGCAATAAAGGCGTTCTGCATAGTAAGTACACCGCCGACACATCCGCCCGTACAGGCGTTAAGCTCAATAAACTCGAGTTGCGGTATACTGCCGTTCTCGATTTCATCGAGTACGCGGTTGACGTCTTCTATACCGTCAGCCGCTAAGTATTTATCATTGAATATAGCCGTTGCCTCGCCACCAGAGGAAGCCCAACCGATACCTATCCGGCCTGAGCTCGCATTAAGCGTTGGCATTTTGCCGCGATTCATCGCGTTGATAAGCAGAAAATAAATATCCGATATCGAAACGACTACATCAACTCTGCTCTTATAATTTGGAAGTCCGTTTTTAACATAACTCATTTTTGCAGGGCACGGAGATATAAAGCATATACCTACATCTTCTGCCGCAAGTTCGGGATGTTCCTTTGCCACTTCCTGTCTTGCTAAATATGCTGCTATTTCCATTGGCGGCAGCATTTGAATTACGTTATCTTTAAGGGACGGAAATCTTAGTTCAATAAGTCGTACAACCGCGGGACAAGCCGAACTGATAGCCGGTTTTTGTATGCCCTCGGTTTTTAAATAGTTCCTTGTGTATGCCGACACAAGTTCCGCCGCTTTTGACACTTCATAAACCTTATCAAAACCTATATCAAGGAGCCCTTGAAGGACATAATCGATTTCTCCAAGGTTATCGAACTGCGCGTATAACGACGGGGCGGGTAACGCCACCTTGTATTTGAATTTATCCATATCCGCCATGCTGTCAAGCACAGCTTTTTTTGCCTTGTGAGGACACACCCTTATACACTCGCCGCAATCGATACATCTGTCGGAATCTATGACGGCGTGACCATCTCGGATTCTGATAGCTTCGGTAGGACAATGTTTCAAGCAGGTGGTACACCCTGTGCATTTGGTAGCATCTAATGAAACGGAATGTTTATAATTTTCCATATATTACACCATTAAAGATTAATTCTCATTACGATAGTGGTGCCTTCGCCCACTACCGAATCAATCGTCATCTCATCCGAATAGCGCTTCATGTTTGGAAGCCCCATACCCGCGCCAAATCCTAAGGAACGGACAGTATCGGTTGCAGTGGAAAATCCTTCCTGCATCGCTTGTTCTATATCCTTAATACCCGGGCCTTTATCGGCAAGTGTTATTTCAATGCACTCTTCGCTAACGGTTACGCTGGCTTTACCGCCGTTCGCGTGTATCACCATATTAATTTCGCCTTCATACATTGCTATGGATGCTCTTCGTATAGTTTCAGGCGCTATGCCTAATTGCCTGAGATTTTTTTTAAGCTTTCCCGATGCTTGACCTGCCGATGTAAAATCGGTGCCGTCAACTTCAAATTCAAAGGTTAGCTTTTCGCTCATCTGCGCACCGCATTTCCTAAAAGACCCGCGGAATAAAGCTTACCGCACGCCTCATACATTCTTTTTTCGGTTGCAAGTAGCACAATACCGCTTTCCTTTGCTAATTCTATCATCTCTTCGCTAGGCATTTTTGAACGAACGAAAACTATACAAACCATATCCATCATTTCGGCAGTTCTGATAACCTGCGAATTTACAAGACCCGTAATCAAGACCGACTGGTCTTTTACATACGCCAGAACATCGCTCATCATATCGCTGCCACAAGCGGAATATACATGGCGGTCGAGATACTCTTCTCCCCAAACTACTTTGGCATCCAAGTGCTCTATTATTTGACTTATTTTCATTTAGGAATTCCCCTTATTAATCCTGATATTTAGCAATTATACCGGGAATATCGTCGGCTGTTAAACGACCGTAAACATCATCATTTACTGTCAAAACCGGAGCCAGACCGCAAGCACCGATACAACGGCATGCTGTGAGTGAAAACTTTCCGTCCTCAGTACACTCTTCTGCGCCGATACCCAGTACCTCGCTTAACTTATCCATAAGTTCACCTGCGCCCTTTACATAGCAAGCGGTTCCAAGGCAAACCGACACGTTGTATTTACCTTTCGGGGAAAGCGCAAACTGTGCATAGAACGTTGCAACACCGTATACCTTTTCAAGCGGAATGTTCATACCTTCTGCTATTTTGTTCTGTACCTCAATGGGAAGGTATCCGTAAATTCCCTGTGCCTCCTGCATCGCAGCCATAAGACGGCTCTTGTCGCCCTTGTATTTTTCAATAACCGCGGCAAGACGTGCGTCTTGTTCTTCGGTGGAAGTAAAGGGAAGGTTAGAAAGTTTTTTAAGCATTTATTTTTCCTCCTTAAAATGCTACACATACTTTAAATAAAAAATCTAAAATATTATAACATAAAAGATTTCAAAATTCAATAGTAAAAACAGGAAAATTGTTAATTTGTTGTCAATTTAGCGAACTTTTTTGTTGAATAATCTTCATATTTGGCAAAATTCCGAATATTCAAGGAAAAATCTACTGCATATAAGATTTGCTAAATTAGGATTATTTCCTCCAACCTTTTGACCGTTAATGAATGAAGCTGTTTTACAAAGTTTACTTGTGCTTGTAACAAGAATTTCATCGGCAGAAAGCATATCCGAAACGGTGAATTTTTTTTCACAAAATTCTATTGAAAGTTCCTTGCAAATCAGATGCAAATGCTCTCTCGTTATTCCCGGCAAAATTCTGTTAGTTTTGGGATGAGTGATAACTCTGCCTTGCTTTATTATCGCAATATTCGATTTAGAACATTCTGTAACTGTGTTTCCTCTTACAAAAATCGCCTCGTCAAATCCAAGCTTTTCTGCCTTTGTTGATGCCAAAACGGCGGGAAGCAAATTTGTGGTTTTTATGTGGCATAGATCATATCTTTTGTCTCTTACTGTCATTAATTTCAGTGGTATGAAATCCCTTTTTATCTCTATCGGATCAACTGTAATTAACATATTTGATCCAGCATTGATTGCCGAATGACTTCGATTGATAAGGTCTCTTGAAAGCTGAAAATAGATAAAATAGGATTTAATCATTGATTTTACAGCAACCTCGCGAAGCAGAGCAGAAAGGAATGACTTTGTTAATGAATGTCCTATTCCAAGCTTTTTTGCATTTAAAAGAAATCTTTCTATATGCTCATCTTCCCAAAGTATTCGGTCATAAGAGCCGATTGCGGCATCATAAATTGCATCTCCAAAAAAGACAGACCTATCAGACAGGGGAATTAATATCTCCTCTTTTTTTCCAAATTTTCCATTATAATATGCGTACGAATTCATAAAAAACTCCTTTGTTTTTCTCGTACATTATATTCAGGCGGCTATTTGTAAGTTAAAAAAAGCCCGACGAGAGTCGGGCATAAAATTAAAATTGCTTAGAAAAAATAATTTTTCCGTCAAAATCCTTTACTGTAAAGCATCTGTTTTCATAAACCATATAGGTTTTCGGATTGTTTTCTTTTGGGTATGTGGGGGAGCCGGGATTGAGATAAAAATTCCCGTTACCAAAGCTCTCGCATTTTAAAACGTGGGTGTGACCGTGAAGAAGAATGTCACCTTCACAAAGGGGAAGAGGATTATCTGTATTATACTTGTGGCCGTGGGTTGCATAAACCGTCAGACCGTCAAGCGAGAGGCAGATATAGTCGGCAAGAATAGGGAAGTCAAGCACCATCTGATCTACCTCGCAGTCGCAGTTTCCGCGAACCGCCATTATGATATTTCGGTTTTCATTTAAAAGTTTAATAACTTCCTGTGGATTATAACTGTCGGTAAGCTTATTTCTCGGGCCAAAATAAAGAAGATCTCCTAAAAGGAGAAGTCTGTCGCAGTCCTCGTTTTTATATGCCGAAAGGATAAGCTCGGCACTTTTTATATCTCCGTGTATATCAGATGCAATTAAAAGCTTCATTTTTCACCTCAAAAATATGTTTTTATGCCTATTTTATCACGTATTTTTTATTATTTCAAGTGCGGTGTAAAAAAATGTAAAAAATATTGAAAAAACTATTGATTTTTTAAAATCGTTGTGATATAATGTCTACATCTGTGATTATGCCTATTCGGCAAAATATGTATATATTATGTCTATCGGCAAAACAGTAATATTATCAGGACGGTCCTCTGCATTTGCTCTGTACGAACGTCCGAAGTTTGAAGGAGGCCCAAAATGGAAAAGATCCAGGCTTTTGTTAGTGAGCAGCTTAAGACCGAAGTTCCTAAGTTCGGTATCGGCGACGGCGTAAAGGTTTACGTTAAGATCGTCGAGGGTGAGAAGGAAAGAATTCAGATGTTCGAGGGTACCGTTATTGCAAGACACGGTGGCGGCATCTCCGAGACCTTTACTGTAAGACGTGTTTCTTACGGTGTAGGTGTAGAAAAGACCTTCCCCATTCATTCTCCCAACGTAGAGAAGGTTGTAGTATTCCGCGAGGCAAAGGTTCGCCGTGCTAAGCTTTACTACCTTCGTGACAGAGTTGGTAAGGCAGCTAAGGTTAAAGAAAAGGTTAACTAATGCCAATAGGTTGACGCCTTTAGGCGAAACCAAAACAAAAAAGTGGTGTGCAGAGAAGAATCTGCTCGCCACTTTTGCCTTTTATAGGTTAAGGTTGAAATTCTACGAATTTCTCCTTTATATTTGAGTTTTTTTTTTCTATCGCCGTTTTCTTACTCTCGCAGTATTTTTATACAGCTTCGGAAAGAAAACGGCAATTTTCGCTCTGAACTCGCCAACCTCTGGCTGTGCTTTGTAAATTAGACGATATTTTCAGAAAGCTTCTTTCCGCCAAGAAGGTGGAAGTGAAGATGCTTTACGCTCTGAGCTCCGTCTTCGCCAATGTTGGTGATGATACGGTAGCCGTTTGAAAGACCAAACTCTGCTGCAATCTTGGGAATAGCGGTGAATATTGCCGCAACATAGTGAGCATTTTCACCGTTTATTTCGTCGGCAGAAGAAATGTGGGCTTTCGGTACGATAATAAAATGCACAGGTGCCTGAGGAGCAATGTCGTGAAATGCATAGCAGTGTTCGTCTTCGTACACCTTTTTTGAGGGAATTTCCCCCTTGATAATAGCACAGAATAAGCAATCCATAATGATAAAAACCTTTCTTTTATTATAATTTTATCATATCAAAAAGTGTTTTTCAATACTTTTCGATAATTTCTTGACTTTTGCTTCAATTTAGTATAATATTTAAGTATCAAATAATAAGGGAGCATTTATGCCATATAAGCATTTTACATTGCCTTCTTACCCATTAAAAAGCGATATGTGGGAGGAGCTGAAAAAAGAGAGCCGCCCCATAGTTGTTTACGGAATGGGAAACGGTGCAGACAAGCTTTTTGAAAGGTTGTCTGAATTTGATGTTAAAATAAGCGATATTTTTGCATCTGACGGATTTGTCAGGGGACATTCCTTCCGCGGTTATAAGATAAAATCCTTCTCGGAAATAAAAGAGACCTATTCGGATTTTGTAATACTTCTTTCCTTTGCATCTAACAGAAAAGATGTTATAGATATGCTTTGCGAGATTGACAAGGGTTATGATATGTACGTTCCCGATATGCCTGTGGCGGATGTTGAAGAGTATTTTGACAAGGATTTTTACAACAATAATTATAAAGAGATAATTAGGGCATATGAGAACCTTGATGACGAAGAATCAAGGGCGATATTCTCGTCCGTAATTAATTATAAGCTTACCGGAAGAATGAAATATCTTATGGAATGTTATTCTTCGTTAGATGAAATTTACTCGCTTATGCCCACCGAAAAAATATACAGAGCCATTGATGCCGGTGCATATAACGGTGATACCGCAAGGGAGATGAAGGGATATTTTCCGAGTCTTAACGAGATTATTGCAGTAGAGCCGGATAGAAAAACTTTCAAAAAACTCGTAAGATATTCCGAGGCAGAAAGTGAAATAAGCATAAAAACTATTAATGCAGCGGTGTGGAGCGATGACGTTGGCGGAAGATTTTTCAGCAGTGGAAACAGAAACTCTACGTTGGTTGCAACAGCGTCTTTTGAGCATTCGGAGAAGGATATAGATATGGTAAAAATCGACAGTCTTGCAAAGGACAAGATCGACTATATAAAGTATGATGTAGAGGGGGCTGAAAGTGAGGCACTTCTTGGCTCTCATAATACAATTATTCGCGATTTTCCCACCTTGCTTATATCGCTGTATCACCGCAGCCGTGATATTTTCGCTCTCATAAATACGGTAAAGGATAGATATCCAAGCTACCGTCTATACCTTCGTAGATTAAGGTGTCTGCCCGCCTGGGAGATTGACCTTATTGCAATTAAAAATTGATCCGAAAGGAAGAAATAATGAACAGACCTGAAATACTTTCGCCCGCAGGTAATTTTGAGAAAATGCGTGCCGCAATACTGTACGGTGCAGATGCGGTTTATCTTGCAGGACATATATTCGGTATGCGTGCGGCGGCAGATAATTTTTCTATCGAAGAACTTGCCGAGGCGGTTGAATATGCCCACGAAAGAGGGGTAAAGGTATATCTTACACTTAACACAATGCCAAGAGAATACGAATATCCCGCACTTCGCAAATATTTAACCGATCTTTCGCATATAAATATAGATGCAATGATTATCGCTGACGTGGGAGTTCTCGCTTTGGTAAAGGAGATGCTTCCCGAAATGGAAATTCATATCTCCACACAGGCAAATGCTACAAGTGCGGCCGCCTGTCTTGCCTGGTACAACCTTGGTGCAAAGCGAGTTGTTCTGGCAAGAGAGCTTACTCTTGATGAGATTAAGGCAATTCGTGCAGGTATTCCCGACGAGCTTGAGCTTGAATGCTTTGTTCACGGCTCTATGTGCGTCTCTTACAGCGGAAGATGCCTGCTGTCAAATCATATGGTGGGCAGAGATGCTAACCGAGGAATGTGTGCTCAGCCGTGCAGATGGAATTATACTATCCGCAACTATGAGATAGAGGAAGAAAAACGCCCCGATTGTAAGATGCCTGTTGAGGAAATCAATGGCGAGACATTTATTATGGCGAGTCGTGACACCTGTACAATAGAACATATTCCTGAGCTTGTTGAGGTAGGAATTAATTCCTTCAAAATTGAGGGAAGAATGAAGTCGGCTTACTATACCGCCGTCGTCACAAATGCTTATAAAATGGCACTTGATTCCTATTTCTCGGGAAGTTATGAGTATAATCCCGATTGGTACCGCGAGCTTGAATCGGTAAGCCACAGAGATTATCACACAGGTTATTATTTCACAGACTCTCACGCAGATGCTAATCTTGCACCTAACAACGGATATATTAAGGATAAGGCATATCTTGCAGTTGCGGTTTCCTATGATAAGGAATCGGGACTTGGCGAGTTTACCCAGCGAAACAAAATGTGCTTTGGCGACGGTGCAGAGCTTATTTCTCCCGGCAAAATCGGCAGAGAGCTTACCGTAGGAGAATTGTTTGATGAAAATATGAATCCAATCGAAAGCACACCTCATCCTTATATGAAATTCTATATGAAGGTTCCGTTTGAAATCAAAGAAGGAGACATCCTTCGAGCTAAGTAAAGGAAAAATGCGGTGCTGATTTACGAGATAATTAAGGTAATAGTTTTAGGAATAGTTGAGGGAATTACCGAGTGGCTTCCGGTAAGCTCTACAGGACATATGATTTTGCTTGATGAGTTTATTCATCTTAATGTGTCTGAAGAGTTTATGTCAATGTTTTTGGTGGTTATTCAGGTTGGTGCTATACTTGCCGTTCCCGTACTGTTCCGGGATAAACTAAATCCTATTTCAAGAAAAAAGAGTAAATACGAGAGAAAAACAGTTTTGCAAATCTGGGGCAGAGTTTTGGTTGGATCTATTCCTGCTGCGGTGCTTGGCTTTTTGCTTGACGACCTTCTCGACAAGTATCTTTATAATTATTTCGTAGTGGCAATCGCATTGATCGTTTATGGAATAATCTTTATTTTCATAGAAAAAAGCAGGGCAGAACGTAAACATAAGGTAGAAAACCTTGAAGCTCTCACATATAAAGACGCAATTAAAATAGGTGCATTTCAGTCGCTTTCTTTAATACCCGGAACATCTCGGTCCGGCTCTACAATACTTGGCGGAATGCTTATCGGTGCTTCAAGAGAGGTAAGTGCAGAGTTCTCTTTCTTTATGGCAATTCCCGTAATGCTTGGGGCATCACTGCTGAAAACAGCAAAGTTTCTTCTTTCGGGTTTTACAGCTACAAAAGATGAGCTTTTGCTTTTGCTTTTTGGAATTACAGTATCATTTATAGTATCACTTGCAGTTATAAGATTTTTAATGGATTATGTAAAGCGGCACAGTTTTCGTGCCTTTGGTATTTACAGAATTTTCCTTGGAATAATTGTAATTTCTTATTTTCTATTTAAAACATTCGCTTAATTCTCGGAGGTATCAATGTGAAAAAAATATATTTCAGAAACAGCGAAAATTGGACAGCTATAATAGCACATTCTTTCAGCAGAGATGAAAGCATTAAAAATGTTATTGCTCTTACAGAGCGAGACACAGACGGAGATTTTATTCTCGATTTTGATGAGCAAATATACGATCATATCTATTTTTCCTGTTCGGAGACCGAGAGAAGCGGAATAGTTTATCCAGGAAAGCTCTCTCTTGGTGTTGAGTATAAGAAAAACGAGGGAATGGGAAGAAATCTCACATATCTCTTTTCTAAAAATACCGAGAAAACAGGCAGAGTTGAAAACTTTGTGCTTCTTGACGAGGAAAATCTTTCACACCGAGAAGACAAAAGTAAAAAAATCTCTGTATTTCTTCCCGAAAGCTACGACGGAAAAACTCCACACGATATTCTCTATTTCTTCGATGCACAAAATCTGTTTTGCAACGCAGGGCAGTACACTTGGAGCGGCGATCCTTACGGCTCCTGGCAGGTTGACATAATTATGGACGAGCTTCACCGTCAGTACGGCAGGAACATAATTGTTGTGGGCATTGACAATGCAGATATGTACAGAAGCCAGGAGCTGTTTATGAATCCGAACAAATTCGGTAAGCTTTCTCCTCTTGCAACCGCTATTCCCGAAGACGATTTTTCCAAAGGATATCTTGAAGGACTTTCTTCCTTTATGGTGACAACCTTGCACAGCTTTATCAAGGATAAATACTGCGTAAAAGATGACAACATCGGCATCGGCGGCTCGTCTATGGGCGGAATTGCATCATTTTTCTGCGGTCTTTATGAAATGGGATTTTATAGCTATGTGCTTTCATATTCTCCCGCATACGGTCTTTATGAAATGGAAGCATATGACGGTTGGTTTAGCAAAATAGACCTTAGAAAATACATAGACCGTCTGCCGAAAATACATATTTATTGCGGTGGAGGCGATCCGCTTGAACAGATGCTTATTGGCTCGTCTGAAGCTATGAAGGATTTGCTTATTAATCACGGCTATGACGAGAGAAAAATATTTGAAACATATGACGTCAAAAAGCCCCACAACGAAGAGTCCTGGCGACTTATTCTGCCTGAGAGCTTTACATATTTACTCGATTTATAAGGAAAAGAAAATGTCATCTAAAACTTCTAAAATAAACGTAAAATCATTTATATTTGATTTTGTAATAATCACAGTCGGAGCTTTGATTGCGGCGGCTGCCATCTTCTTCTTTATGTTTCCCAGCAAGGTTGTAATAGGAAGCGGATCGGCACTTGCAATGGTGCTTTCGCATTATATTGATCTTCCGATTTCTGTAATTAACCTTGCAATTAATGTGGTGCTTCTCATAATCGGATTTATCACAATAGGCACTGAGTTCGGTGCAAAAACCGTTTATGCAGCTATAATGGTGCCTGTTTTTATCGGTGTTTTTGAAAATGTTTTCTCTCCCGATTTTCCGTCACTTACAAAGGACCCATTGCTTGATGTTATCGGATACATACTTGTGGTTGGTGTGGCTATGGCGATACTGTTTTCCCGTAACGCATCCTCGGGCGGCCTTGATATTGTGGCAAAGATAATGAACAAGTATCTGAAAATGGATCTGGGACAGGCAGTTTCAATCTCGGGCATTGCGGTTGCACTGACGTCGGCATTGGTTCCGGGCACAGACAGCAAAATGGTTGTGCTCAGTGTTATCGGAACATATTTCTCGGGAATAATGCTTGATTACTTTATTTTCGGTATGGGTCTTAAAAGACGAGTTTGTATTATCTCGGAAAAGTTTGACATTTTCGTTGATTATATTTTGAACGACCTTCACAGCGGTGCAACGATTTATGAAGGCCACGGTGCATATGATAACGCACTTCGAAAGGAGATTGTGGTTATCGTTGACAAACACGAATACAGAAAGCTTACCGATTTTATTAAAAAGACCGATCCAAAGGCATTTGTAACGGTTATTGCGGTAAATTCGATGCAGTATCAACCGAAAAAATGGAAATGAAATGAACGACAATAAATATTTAAAAGAATACTACGAAAATTATGATGAAGAAGGCCGCCTTGAAAGCCGTCACGGTCATATAGAGTTTTTAACTACTATGTGCTACATAGACAAATATCTTCATTCGGGTATGCGAATATTGGAAATTGGTGCAGGTACGGGAAGATATTCTCACACTTTTGCGAAAAGGGGTTATGCTGTTGATTCGGTTGAGCTGATAGAGCATAATATCGAAGTTTTTAAAAACAAAATCACACCTGAAGAGAATATAACAGTCAGACAGGGTAATGCTGTGGATTTGTCATTTATCGAGGACAATACTTACGATATTACTCTTTTGCTTGGCCCGATGTATCATCTTTATACCGAGGAAGACAAGCTTAAAGCACTGTCAGAGGCGATACGTGTCACAAAAAAGGGCGGAATAATTTTTGCAGCTTATTGTATGGGCGATGCGTCGGTGCTGCAGTATGGTTTCGGAAAGGGTGTCATAAAGGAACTTATAGAGAAGTGTTTGCTTGATCCCGAAACCTTTGATACCTTCTCAAACCCTTGGGATTTATTTGAGCTTCACAGAAGGGAAGATATTGATGCTCTTCGAAGTCACTTTGACGTAACACAGTTGCATTTCCTTGCAACTGACGGATATGCAAACCACATCAGAGAACAGCTCGCGAATATGGATGATGAAACATATGAGCTTTTCATAAAATATCATCTTGCAACCTGCGAGCGAATTGATCTTATAGGATATTCAAACCATACTCTTGATATTTTTAAAAAGAATTAAAACAAAAGAAAAACCGAGGCAGAATACAAATGCCTCGGTTTTAAATATAAAAAGTTAATTGCTGTAATCGTTTATATGCTCCCAATGGATTGGATTTTCACCCTTGCTTTCAAGAAAGCCGTTTGCCTTTACAAAGTGACCGCAGCCGAAAAATCCTGCATATGCGGAAAGGGGGCTTGGGTGAGCACATTCAAGCACAAGGTGATTAGGATTTGTGATAAGTGTTTTTTTCGCTCTTGCATTTCCACCCCAGAGCATAAATACGACAGGGCGATCCTTTTGATTAATAATTTCGATAATTCTGTCGGTAAGAATTTCCCAACCCTTGCCCTTGTGGCTTTGGGGTGCGGCCTCACGAACGGTCAGGGTAGTGTTCAGCAAAAGAACTCCTTGCTTTGCCCAGCCCACAAGCTCGCCGCATCTTGGTTCTTCAATACCAAGCTCATCTTTAAGCTCTTTAAATATATTTTTGAGAGATGGAGGCGGAGGAGTTCCTTCCTTTACCGAAAAGCAAAGTCCGTGTGCCTGGCCGTAGCCGTGATATGGGTCCTGACCTAAAATTACTACTCTCGTATCCTTATACGAGGTGTAACGCAGGGCATTGTATATATCATTCATTGGCGGATAAATCCGTCTTGAAAAATATTCGGTTTTAAGAAATTCTCTTAAAGAAAGGTAATAATCCTTTTTAAATTCTTCCTTTAAAAGTTCATCCCAGTCATTTCCAAGCAAAACCATTTCACCACACTCCTTTTTGCTTATTCTATCACAAAACGGGTGGCAAGTCAATAGAAATGCCCGGAAAAATCCGGGCAGCGTATCAGAATACTGTTTCAATAATTTTTGCAGAATTTTTGGGAGAATATCTCCAGGAATCTATGTGCGAAATCTCATCGGGATCAATAAAATAATGAAGAGGTGTCTGCATAGAATAGCTTTCATCGGTATCAATGATAATAAGCTTTATCTTCATTTTATCCGGAATAATGCTTTTTATGTAAACCGCCGCAGTTTGCCCGGGATAAACGTCATCCCGATATTCTGCAAGTCCTGCAAGATTTGGTGTAAGCTCTACAAAAATGCCGTAGCTCTCAACACTTCTCACAATTCCTCTTACGGTTTGCCCTTCGGAGAAGAGAGAAACATTTTCCTCCCAGGTGCCAAGCAGTTCGCGTCCGGATACAAAAATTCTGTCTTTATTATCAATATTTCTGACTACCGTGTAAATCAGCTCACCCACGTTAAGACGTGCCGAGGGGTGAGAGATTCTGGAAACAGAAATACAATCAATGGAGAGCAGGGAAATCCTGCCGCATCCGATATCAACAAATGCACCGAAGTTTTCGATGTGGGTTACCTTTGCAGGAATTATATCTCCGGGAAGAAGTCCTTTTAAATAGTTCTCCACGCACTCTCTTTGTGCCGCACGACGCGAGAGAACTGCAACCGTTTCTCCGCTTGGGCTGTTTTTGAATCCAATTACCTTAAAGCACACCGTTTTTCCAACTCTTGTCAGAATGGCAATGTCCTTTATTGGCTGGCAGTCGGGGGAATACTCGACCTCATCCTTTGGAATCAAGCCCTTGATTTTGCCTCCAAGCTCTACGTGCAAATCAAAATTATGATCGCATAAAACTACGGGAGCTTCAAGAATAATCTGTCTTTCAAGAGCTTTTTCCAGGCCTGCTTTTGATGAGGTGAACTCATAATTTTTTGCTGTTTTAATTAATAATCCTTCGGGCTTATATACGTTCATAGCCGCTACCTTTCATTGTTTCATTTATTAAACTTTGATAGTAAAGGTTATGCTCCTGATATCGTAAATATTCCTCGACGAGTCAGCCCTCGTCAGAGTTTGCACCCGAAAGCCCAAAGCTTACCTCAATTGCATTGTTAACACTTGTCATTGTAGCATCGTCAAGATGTCCCATTTTTTCTTTCAGGCGTTTTTTGTCTATTGTTCTTATCTGTTCAAGCAGAATTATACTGTCCTTTGCAAGTCCTGCGTCCTCGCCCGGTACATCTATGTGGGTGGGAAGCTTGGTTTTGCTCATTTTAGAGGTTATTGCAGCCGCAATAACAGTAGGGCTGTATTTATTTCCTACGTCGTTTTGCACTATAAGCACCGGTCTCAGTCCGCCTTGCTCGCTTCCGATTACAGGACTTAAATCGGCATAATAAATATCTCCGCGTTTTATGTTCATTTTTTTATCCCGTCCCTTAATAGGATTTTTTCTCCTTCTTCGTTTGTTTACATATTTATTGTGGCATCTTTTTATTGTTTTAAACAGACTTTCCTATGAAAGTTTATCACTATTATTTTATGAAAAAACAAAAAAATCGTTTCAAAATATAAAAAAACATTGACTTTTAGATAAAAAGATTATATAATATTTATACAAAATATGAAGGAGGTTCATATATGTCTAACATCTGGCACGATATATCACCTAAGAGAATTAACCCCGAGGACTTTATCTGCGTTATCGAGATTTCCAAGGGAAGCAAGAAAAAGTATGAGCTTGACAAGGAGACGGGATACATTATCCTTGACAGAATTCTTTATACATCCACACACTATCCCGCAAACTACGGATTTATTCCCAGAACATACGGCGATGACGGAGATCCTCTTGACGTATTGCTTATCTGTGCAGAGAAGCTTGAGCCCATGTCGCTTGTAAGAGCATATCCCATCGGTGTTATTACAATGATTGATAACGGCAGATATGATGAGAAGATTATCGCTATTCCTTTTAACGATCCTAACTATAATCATTATCAGAGCATCGACGAGCTTCCAAAGCATATTTTTGATGAGATGACTCACTTCTTCAAGGTATATAAAAATCTTGAAAACAAGGATACCGTTGTTGATGATGTTCACGGCAGAGAAGAGGCATTGAAGATTATTTCTGACGGTATTGATAATTATATTGAAAGCTTTTGTAAGTAAAGTTTAACGGAGCAGGTCATACGACTTGCTCCGCCTTTTTTATGATATTTTCTGATAATTTTGTTATCAGGCAGGGGTATGAGCTACCTCTTCATCGTCCATAAACAGCATAGAAATGCTCCATATTCCGGCAAGAGCTATAACTGTATATATAATTCTTGCCACAATAGCAGTTGCACTGCCGCAAATCCACGCAACCAGGTCAAAGGAGAAGAGGCCTACAAGTCCCCAGTTGAGAGCACCTACTATAACAAGTAAAAGTGCAATTTTGTTAATGATTGTCATAAGTGTGACCGTACCTTTTTCTTAATTCTATGGACCGACTCCGTGAGGATTTCCAACTTCAAACCGAATGTTATCTTCGAAAATCTGTTGGTTAACGGCACGGTCCGTTTTTATTTTCCCACCAAAGCGGTGTTTTATTCTGAAAAAAGCAAATTTAATCATCAAAGCAGGGAATAATATCTCCGAAAGCTTCTTTCATTTTTTCAAGTGCCTTTTTTTCAATTCTTGAAACATATGAACGTGATATGCCAAGATACCTTGCAACCTCTCTCTGCGTTCTCGGCTGATAACCCTTAAGTCCGTATCTCAAAATTATAATTTCCTGTTCTCTGGGAAGTAAAACCGTATCTACAAGATTTCTGATTTTTTCAATATGTACCTTCATATCAAGGTCATTTTCAATAGAAGCGGTCTCGCTTATAATGTCAAGATATGTCAGGGGATTTCCGTCTTTGTCAACATCTATCTGATCGTTTATCGAAATTTCATTTCCGCGTTTTTTCTTGCTTCTGAAATACATAAGAATTTCGTTTTGCACACATTTTGCTCCGTATGTTGCAAACCTTGTGCCAAAGGCGGGCTTAAATGAATCAACCGCCTTTATAAGTCCCAAGCTACCAACCGAAAGAAGCTCATCGGGATTTTCGTATGAGGAATAATACTTTCTTATTATGTGGGAAACAAGGCGAAGATTATGCTCAATTATCTTATCTCTTGCTCGCCCGTCGCCATCTGCCATTTTTTCAAAAAGCTCTGCCTCCTCGGTTTTTGACAGGGGCGGCGGAAAGCTTTGGTAATCCTCAATCCCAAGAATAAGCGAAATAAAACGTAAAAGCAAATTTCCTATTTTCATTATTATCCTCTCTGTGAAAAAATATTAGCCGACAGAAAACCGTCGGCTAAATGAATATATGCTTTATACGCTTGTACCTTTTACTTACTTTTTATTTTTTGCATATTCGGGTGTGAGAATAATATATCCTTTTCCCGGCTCAAGAATTATCATCTTTCTTCCTGTACTTTCTTCAAGCTTCTTATTCATAATCGAAAGGTGGGTGCGGATGCTCGCCGCTTCGGGAGCTCTGCCGGGCTTGAATGCATATTTTATGATGTTGTTTGTCTTTTGCGGTATAGGATAGCTTCTGATAAGATAACGCAGAATATTTGCCTCTGTCTTTGTAAAACTAAGCTTGGTATCAAAATATTCTACACCAACCGTGTTGCTTGAAGCATCAAATCCCGCAAGGAAATAATCACCGATTTTCGCTCGGTTATGTTCGTTTGCATATATGATTATCTTCTGAGCCAGGGCAGGAGTAAAGGCGGATTTTGCAAAGGAGGCATCAAAAATATCCGCATAATAGGGTGGCGGACTGTCATCGGTTACCGCAAAAACCGGAAGATCGCTTTTATAGCTTTTGATTCTGACAACATAGTCGTTAATGTCGGGAAATGACGAAGGGTTTATTATCAAAACGGCTCGGTAAAGGTCTGAAATCTCCGAAAGTGCCTCGTGCGGAGTTGCGGCATATGACAAAATACTCATATAGTGAAATGCTTCGCCAACACTTCGTGCAAGTTTTTTATTCTGACAAATAATTAGAATCATACAAATCTCTTTTCTTTTGATGAATTGATTATACAATGCACTTGAATTTTTGTCAAGACGAACATCTTGACATATTATCTAAAAAGTTGTATAATCTATGTATTATTAACATTTAAATTTAGGGTGGTTTATGAAAACTGTATTGATTACAGGCGGCTCAAGGGGTATCGGAAAGGCGATGGTTGAGGCATTCAGCAAAGAGGGATACTCTGTTGCCTTTACCTACAAAAATTCTGAAAGCGAAGCAAAATGCTTGGCAGAAGCTACGGGTGCTCTTGCTATAAAGGCAGATTCTGCATCCGAAGATGATGTTGCTTTTGCAGTAAAACAGACCGAAGAAAAGCTTGGCAGAATTGATTGCTTAATCAATAACGCAGGTGTGTCCTCTTTCTCTCTGTTTACAGATATTACTCTTGAAGAGTGGAACTCTCATCTGGCGGTAAATCTCACAGGTGCATTTCTTTACTCAAAGGCAGTAATTCCCGGAATGGTATCCAAAAAATGTGGCAGAATTATAAATATATCATCTATGTGGGGATTAACCGGCTCTTCTTGTGAGGTTCATTATTCCACTGCGAAGGCAGGTCTTATCGGTATGACAAAGGCACTTGCAAAAGAGCTTGGCCCTTCCGGAATTACTGTTAATGCAATTGCTCCCGGTCTTATTGATACCGATATGAATAAATGCTTGTCCCGGGATGATATAAAGTCAATTGAAGATGAAACTCCTCTTATGAGGATTGGAACACCAAATGAGGTAGCTAAGGTGGCTTTATTCCTTGCAGGTGACGGTGCGTCATTCATTACCGGCGAGGTTTTAAACGTCAGCGGAGGTTACTTAATATAAATATTTTTAAAACTTTCAAAAATTACTTGCATTTTTAATTTTAATGTGATATACTAATACAGTCGTTGATAAACGACACTTCGGTGTGTCGGATGGAGCCATACCAGTCGGGGCAGTAGCGGTGCCTTGTACCTGAAATCCGCTATAGCAGGGATCAATTCCCATCCGGAGGATTGCTCTTGTGTAGTCTGCATCGTTTTATTCTGTGTTGAAAAATGGGTCTTACGCAACGTGAGGTCGTGAACCATGTCAGGTGGGGAACCAAGCAGCATTAAGCGGTTTATTGCGTGTGCCGTAAGGTTGCCTGTTTGGAGCAGAATGGGCGGTTACCGTATGTAAGGGTATTTTCGAAGGAAGGGTGTATGGCTCTTTCTGACATATCGAATTCGACCGGGTTTTATATTGAACTTTGTCGGTCATAGGCACGTTGGCGGCGGATTTGTGCTGTCGCGTGCTTTTATTTTTTCAGAAGGGAGAAGAACTTTGTCGGATTACAGAGCTTTATACAGAAAGTGGCGTCCCCGCGATTTTGACGACGTTTGCGGTCAGGACGGCATAACCGATATACTTAAATACGAGGTTGAAAATAACAGACTTTCTCACGCATATCTGTTCTGCGGCTCTCGTGGAACGGGTAAGACCAGCTGTGCCAAAATACTTGCCAAGGCGGTTAACTGCGAGAATCCCAAGAACGGTAATCCCTGCAACTGTTGTGAATCCTGCCGCAGTATTGATGCAGGAATTGCAACCGATGTAATTGAAATGGACGCGGCAAGTAACAACGGTATAAATGATGTTCGTGATATGCAGGACGAGATTGCCTTTACTCCCGCACTGTTAAAATACAGAGTATATATCATAGACGAGGTTCATATGATGTCGGGTCAGGCATTCAACGCACTTCTGAAGACGCTTGAAGAGCCGCCCACATATGTTATTTTCATTCTTGCGACCACAGAAAATCACAAACTGCCTACCACCATTGTTTCAAGATGTCAGCGGTTTGATTTTAAACGAATTGCAACAGACGTTATTATTTCAAGACTTCTTGAAATTTCGAAAAACGAGGGAATTGAAATAACCGATGATGCTGCAAGAATAATTGCAAGGGTATCACGCGGAGGTATGCGTGATGCTATAAGCTTGCTTGAACTTTGTGCCGGAGCAAGTACAAAGATTGATGAACGTCTTGTATTCGATACAGTCGGAAGCGGAAATCGCGAGAGCAGTTTCAGAATTGTTGAAGCCATTTGCAAGGCAGACTATGAAACAATTTATTCCATTATTAACGATATCGTTATGAAAAGCGGAGATCTTTCTGTATTCTGGCAGGAGATTATTGATGCTTACCGCGACATAATGGTTGTAAAGAACAGTGAACGAGCCAAGATTTATCTTGACCTTACCGATTCCGAATATGCTCAGCTTTCCGAGATCGCAGCCGGCTTTACAATGACTCGGCTGTCATATCACACATCTATGCTCGAAGGGGCAATGGCTGATATGCAGCGTGCAATAAACTCTAAGAGATCTATTGCCGAGATTACATTAACCCGTATGTGCGATACACGTCTTTCCGCAACTAACGAGGCACTTTCTCTTCGTATTGAAGAGCTTGAAAAAACCGTAAAAATGTTGAAGCTTGGTGTTCCTATTGCACCTCAGACAGAGAAAAAAACGGAAGCAAAAATTGAAAAAACGACAAATAAAATAAAGCAGAACATAGAACCCGAGAAAAAAGAAGAGAAAAAGCCGACCGCGTCGCTTAGCGTTTATTCTTCTTGGGGCTCGGTTCTTAAAAAGATTGCCGAGATTAAAAAGTCGCTCTCTTCAAGGTTCATAAATGCCTCGGTTTTAACCGACGGAGAAAACAAATTTGTTATTAGAATGAGCAGTGGCTTCGGTAGCAGTCTTATGAAAGACGATAAGGATTTTGCTATTGTTCGCGGTGTTATTGCCGAATGGGAGGGAAAAGCTCCCGAGAGCATTTCTCTTATTATAGAATGCAATGACAAAACCGACACCAAGGGTGACAGTATAGAAGATTTATTCAGATAATAATTGTTTGGAGGATATAAAAATGAAGGTTAGATTACCCCAGGGAATGGGCGGTGGCCCTTCCAATATGCAGTCAATGCTTAAGCAGGCACAGAAAATGCAGGAGGATATGGCAGTAAAGCAGGCAGAGCTTGAGGAATGCGAGTACGACGTTGCCGCAGGCGGTGGAGTTGTTAATGTAAAAATTAACGGAAAGAAGGAAATTCTTTCTGTTAAGATTGATCCCGAGGTTGTTGATCCCGATGACGTTGAGACTCTCGAGGACCTTATTGTTGCCGCTGTTAACGAGGCAATCAAGAAGGTGGAGGCGATTTCTGCCGAGGAAATGCAGAAGATTACCGGATCTATGAATCTCCCTGCAGGAATGTTCTAAAATATGGCTGAATATATAGCTCCTATCCAAAGACTTATCGAGGAGTTCAGAAGACTTCCCGGTGTTGGCAGCAAAACTGCCGCAAGATATGCCTTTGCGGTACTTAATCTGACAGAAGAAGAGGCAGCCGGTTTTGCCGATGCGGTGAACGGAATTAAACGTGATGTTCACAGATGCCCTGTGTGCTTTGGTCTTTCCACATCTCCCGAGGAATGTGATATTTGCAAGAGCGATATACGCGATCATTCGGTTATTTGTGTGGTAGAGAATCCGAAGGACGTTATGGTAATGGAAAAGGTACGCGGTTATCGCGGTGTTTATCACGTTCTCGGCGGAGTTCTTTCGCCAATTGACAATGTTACTCCCGACGATCTCACTATAAACGAGCTTATTGCAAGGGTAGAGTCGGGCGAGGTAAGCGAGATAATTATTGCAACAAACCCCACGCCTCACGGAGATACAACAGCCGCATATCTTGCAAGGGTGCTTGAGCCCTATGAAATCAGTGTTTCAAGACTTGCATACGGTATTCCCGTCGGCGGAGATATTGAGTATGCCGATGAGGTTACTCTTTACCGTGCTATGGAAGGCCGCAGATATTTTAATTAATATTTTATGTAAAAAGGACGAACAGTTGCTCGTCCTTTTTTATTTTTATATAGCCGCACACTTGTATTTTAAGCGAAGATTATCTGCAATCATAGCAATAAATTCGGAATTTGTCGGCTTTCCGCGGCTGTTCTGAATTGTATAGCCGAAATAGGAGTTAAGTGTGTCGATGTCACCTCTGTCCCAGGCAACCTCAATTGCGTGTCTTATAGCTCGTTCAACTCTTGATGTGGTAGTCTGATACTTCTTGGCAACGGTAGGGTATAGAACCTTTGTCACAGAGTTGATAATCTCGTTGTCCTCAATGGTCATAAGTATTGCAGTTCTGAGATACTGATATCCCTTGATATGTGCAGGAACACCAATCTGATGAATTATTTTGGTAACCTGTGCTTCCATATCTGCAGTAGGAGAAAATGCATTTCTGCTGTCGCTTCTTGACTTCATTCGAAGCATAGAGTCGATATGAGATACCAGCGAGGTGTTGTCAAATGGTTTTAACATACAAATATCTGCACCTGCCTCGGATGCCTCAACCAAAATGTTCTGTTTATTTATAGGTGATAACAATATAAAGGAAGGAATGTGCTTTGTGCGACTCTTATTTACAGAGCGAATAATTCCGATACCGTCTACACCTGAGATCCATAAATCCACTATTGCCACATCGTATGAACCGCTAAGAAGCTTGTCAATAGCAACCTCTCCGTTGGTCGCTTCGTCAACGTGATGAAAGCCGGATTTTGTCAGAAAATCAATAATTCGTTTTCTCTCGTCAGCATTTTCGTCACAAAGTAGTATTTTTGCATTGTTTTCCATCTTTTATTTCTCCTTATTTTGATAATTTATTGGTAAAAATTGGTAATTTTAACGAACAACATCATTTTATCATATAATAAAGAGAAAATCAAGGTGTAATTATGACAAAAAAATATAAGGGGTTTTATCAATAAAAATGGTAAAATCTACCAATTTGCAATGTCGAAACGACAAATTACGATAAAATACGATAAAAAATCGGGAAAAGCAAAAGAACGAAAAAGATAGTAAAAGGATAAAAAAGCTAAAATATGAACATAAATGAAATAATTTACAAAATTACTTGAATTGTTGAAAATAAAGTGATATAATGTATATGTGGGAAGATTCGTTTTTTCACTCGTTTATCATTTGACAAATTTTTTTGTATGCAAAACGGTTTATTTTGAATTTTAATTAAGGAGAAAAATATAATGAACCCCAACGTTACCAAAAATAGTTACGTTAATCAGTGGATTTCCGATATGGTGGAGCTTGTTAAGCCCGATAACATTGTTCTTATCGACGGCAGCGAAGAACAGGCAGAGCTTCTTCGCCGTGAGGCCTGCTCCACAGGTGAACTTGTTAAGCTTAATCAGGAGGCATTACCCGGTTGTTATCTTCACAGAACAGCGATAAATGACGTTGCACGTGTTGAGGACAGAACCTTTATCTGCACCTCTAAGAAGGAGGATGCAGGTAACATTAACAACTGGATGGATCCCAAGGAGTGTTACGAGAAGCTTTCCAAGCTTTATAATGGCTCTTACAAGGGAAGAACAATGTACGTTATTCCTTATTCTATGTCTGTTGTGGGCTCTGATTTTGCAAAGTACGGCATTGAGCTTACCGACTCTATCTATGTAGTTCTTAATATGCTTATTATGACTCGTGTTGGTCTTAATGTTCTTGATGCTCTCGGCGACAGTGCTGACTTTATCAAGGGACTTCACGCACGTGCAGATATTGATGCAGAGAAGAGATACATCTGTCATTTCCCCGAGGACAACACAATCTGGTCTGTAAACTCGGGTTACGGCGGAAACGTTCTTCTCGGCAAAAAGTGCTTTGCACTTCGTATTGCATCCTACCTCGGCAGAAAAGAGGGCTGGATGGCAGAGCATATGCTTATTCTCGGTGTTGAGTCTCCCGACGGTGATGTAAAGTACATAAGTGCTGCGTTCCCCTCTGCTTGCGGTAAGACTAATCTTGCTATGCTTATTCCTCCCGAAATTTACAGAAACAAGGGATATAAGGTTTGGTGCGTTGGTGATGATATTGCTTGGCTTCGTGTAGGTCAGGACGGTCGACTTTGGGCTGTTAACCCTGAAAACGGTTTCTTCGGTGTTGCTCCCGGTACAAATGAGAAGTCCAACCCCAATGCTCTTCATACCTCTATGAAAAATGCTATTTTCACCAATGTATGTCACAATCTTGAGGACAATACCGTTTGGTGGGAAGGTCTTGATAACAATCCTCCCAAGAACGCACTTAACTGGAAGGGCGAAAAGTGGGATTACACAAAGTATGACAAAGCGGATAAGGTGAACACTTCGGGTGCTCATCCCAACTCCAGATTTACCGCTATGGCAGAGAACTGTCCTTGCATTTCCGACAAGTTCAGCGATCCTGCAGGTGTTCCTATCTCTGCGATTGTATTCGGCGGTCGCCGTGCCAAGACTGCTCCTCTTGTATATCAGTCTACTTCATGGCAGCACGGAACATTTATCGGCTCTGTAATGGCATCCGAGACAACTGCGGCAGCGGCAGGTGCTGTTGGTGTTGTTCGCCGTGATCCTATGGCTATGCGTCCCTTCGTTGGTTATGATATGGGCGATTATTGGGCTCATTGGCTCAATATGGGCGGAAAGATTAAGCACGCACCTAAGATCTTCCACGTAAACTGGTTCAGAACAGATGATAACGGCAACTTTATCTGGCCCGGTTTCGGCGATAATATGAGAGTTCTTATGTGGATTCTCGCTCGTTGCGAGGGTAAGGTTTCTGCAAAGGAAACTGCTATTGGCTATGTTCCTTATGCAGAGGATATCAATATCGAAGGACTTGATATCGACACCGATACCATTAACGGTCTTCTCTCTGTCGATAAGGAGCTATGGCTGGAGGATTGCAAGGCAATCCGTCAGTTCTATAACCAGGTTGGTGATAGAGTTCCCGCAGAGCTTTACGAAGAGCTTGATGCCCTTGAAGCAAGACTCAACGGCTAAAAACAGAATTTAAAACAGGGCAGTCTTAAAATACGGGCTGCCTTGTTTACTTTTTATAGTTCTTTCAAGGCAAAGTAAACATCTGTTGACATTCAACATTTTATATGATATAATTATATAAAATAAATATAGGAGAAGAGTTATGAAAAGAATAATAGCTTTAATAATCGCTCTTTGCGTTATGCTTTCGTCTTTGGCTGTTCTTGCTTCCTGCGATAACAATTCGGGTAATGCGAATAACGGTACATCAAATGGCGAACAGAGTGACTCGGGCAACAATCCCGGCGGTGACTCGGGCAACAATCCCGGCGGTGACTCGGGCAACAATCCCGGCGGTGACTCGGGCAACAATCCCGG
>JAZSRX010000064.1:0-20983 GCA_045538685.1 Eubacteriales bacterium
CCGCTTGGCCTCCGACTTCTTCTTGATGTAGGACTTGTACGCTGCCTTCTTCATATAATCGATAGCTTCATCGATGGGAAGAATCTTAGCAAGGGTGAAGAATGCGGACTGAAGAACGGTGTTCTTAACCTTTGCGTTACCAAGACCGATAGCAAGCTGTGTTGCATTTATAGTATAGAACTTAACACCGTTGTTTGCAATATAGGACTTAACGGATGCGGGAAGATGAGCATCAAGCTCTTCATCTGTCCACTGGCAGTCAAGAAGGAATGTACCGCCGGGCTTAACGTCGGAGATCATATCATACTTGTTAAGGTATGCGTTGTTGTGACAAGCTACGAAGTCTGCCTTGTTAATGTAGTAAGAAGACTTGATGGGGCTATCACCGAAACGAAGGTGAGAGATGGTGATACCGGAGGTCTTCTTGGAGTCATACTGGAAGTATGCCTGAATGAACTTATCGGTGTGGTCACCGATGATCTTGATAGAGTTCTTGTTAGCACCAACAGTACCGTCGCCGCCAAGACCCCAGAACTTGCACTGGATCATATCGGAGGGAGCGGTATCGGGAGCAGTAGTCTCAGGAAGAGAAAGATTTGTAAGGTCGTCTACGATACCCATTGTGAAGTGATTCTTCTGCTCGCCTGCCATATTAGCATATACTGCGAAGAGAGAAGAAGGAGGAGTATCCTTAGAACCGAGACCGTATCTACCGCCAAGAACCTTAATGCCGGTCTTGCCAACCTCGTTAAGTGCGGTGATAACGTCAAGGTAAAGGGGCTCGCCAAGAGAGCCGGGTTCCTTAGTTCTGTCAAGAACAGAAAGAACCTTACAGGTAGAGGGAATTGCTTCTACGAACTTTTCAGCAACGAAGGGTCTGTAAAGACGAACCTTGATAAGACCAACCTTTTCGCCGTTAGCATTGAGGTAATCAATAACCTCCTCTGCTACGTCACAAACAGAACCCATAGCAACAACTACGCGGTCTGCATCGGGTGCACCGTAGTAGTTAAAGAGCTTGTAGTTAGTGCCGATCTTAGCATTAACCTTGTCCATATATTCCTCAACGATTGCAGGAAGTGCATCGTAGTAGGGGTTACATGCCTCTCTGTGCTGGAAGAAGATGTCGCCGTTCTCTGCGGAGCCGCGAAGAGCGGGAATCTCGGGGTTGAGAGATCTGTTACGGAATGCCTGAAGAGCATCCATATCAACCATCTCCTTGAGATCCTTGTAATCCCAAGCAGCAACCTTCTGAATCTCGTGAGAGGTACGGAAGCCATCGAAGAAGTTAAGGAAGGGAACTCTGCCCTTGATTGTAGCAAGGTGAGCAACTGCACCAAGGTCCATAATTTCCTGTGCATTGGTCTCTGCCATCATAGCAAAGCCGGTCTGACGGCAAGCATATACGTCAGAGTGATCACCGAAGATGTTAAGTGCGTGAGAAGCTACGCATCTTGCGGAAACCTGTATAACGCAAGGAAGAAGCTCGCCCGCGATCTTGTACATATTGGGAATCATAAGAAGAAGACCCTGGGAAGCGGTGTATGTTGTAGTAAGAGCACCGGCTGCAAGAGAACCGTGAACGGCACCTGCTGCACCTGCCTCAGACTGCATTTCTACTACCTGAACGTTCTGACCGAGAATGTTCTTAGCGGGCTCGCCAAAAATGTTCTTGTCGGATGCGGACCAGGTGTCTGTTACTTCAGCCATAGGGCTGGAAGGGGTGATAGGATAGATGGCAGCAACTTCGGTAAACGCATAAGAAACGTGAGCCGCAGATGTATTACCATCCATAGAAATTTTTCTTCTTTCTATCATTGGTTTGTCCTCCATATAAAAAATTTATTTACATTTAATTATAATTATATAAGCAAGCTGAAAATCGGTTTAAAGCTAACCACAAGCTTACCAAAAATATATTATAGCACAATTTTTCAAAAAAGTAAATACCTAATTATAATATTAAAATCATTTTTTGGGGTTATTTGACGGTTTTTTCCGCCTTGCGAATAAGAGGAATTACAGCAAGAGCGAGAAGTGCAATAATCGCACCTGCAAGGAATATTTCGCGTGCGGGAACGTAAAGAGAGGTCAGCATTGCCTCACCGGACAGTGTTCCGCTGCCGAAATTCTTGTTAAGAGTGTTTGCGATAGCAGGGCCGATAAGCATAGGAATAAGCACACTGGCAAACATTCTGACTCCCTGCATCTTTCCGGCTGCCTCGGCGGGAGTGTGGTCACGCATAATAGCACCGTTAAGTGCTGTGCTGAAGATGTTGCCACAGATCATAATGAATCCACCAATGCCGAAGAGAAGCATAAGAATCGCCTTGTGCTGAGTGGGAATCATAGATGCAAAGTACATTGCAAACAGACCGACAGAAAGGATAATAGCCGCAAAATAAAGGAGCTTGCTCTTCGAAACCTTATCCGAAAGCTTACCCAGGAAGAGGTTTACAACCGCACCGGCAATAATTGCCAAGGCAAATACAACACTGTATTCCCATACCTCAAACTTGAGGCACTGCTCCATATAAATAATCAGATAAGACATAAATGTCTGAATTGCAATACCGAAAACGGCAACCGAAAGGAGAGTTGCATAGAAGGGCAGATGCTTCTTGATAACGGAGGGCTTGAAGCCGTAAATTATATCGCGGAAGCTTCCGGACTTCTTGAGATCGGGAGAATCCTTGAAGAGAAAGATGCCTGCCACACCGCAAATACTGATAAGAATGCCAAGCAGGATGAAAACGGGAGTGTATCCGCCCAAAGCTTCGGTGAGGATACCGAGACCGCCCGCAACAATCAAAAGACCAACGAGAGGAAGAATGGACAAAACGCTCTCCACATATCCGCGGTAAGATGGCTTTGTATTATCTGTAACCCAAGCATTGAAGGCCGCATCGTTTGCCAATGAGCCAAACAGTGTCATCACGCAGTCGCCAACGACAACAAGTGCAAGACAAAGTGTTATAACCTGAGTGCTCTCCTTACCGAGAACCGAAGCCACAATATCGGGAGTAAGGCAACCGAAGAGGGCAACCGTAACACCCCAAATGATGTAACCGACATAAATAAATCTGCGTCTGTTACCCAGCTTGTCCGAAAGAGTACCTGCAACAAGGGTTACAACCGTAGCAACAATACCGCTGAGCTGAACCATAAGAGTAACTGTGTCAAGAATGGCATTACCCTGGGCCGCCTCTACGTTTTCCACAAAGCCCTTAAAGGTGTTGTAAACGAAGGTGCCAAAGTACATATTCTCAACCGACCAGGCGATCTGACCAATTGTTCCGAACAGCAGAAGAAGCATCCAATGTTTTCTTGAAAACTTTTCCATAATTTTTACTTCCCATATTTTATTTTTTTAAAAAACCACGTTAATTATATCAAATAATCACGCGTATGTCAACCGATTTTAAAAGACTGCCACAACAACTTTTATCATTATTTTCAGTAGAAAAGGTTAATTTTAACTTAAAAACAGAATTTTTTGTGAAAAAAACAGGAAATATTTCGGTATATTTTTACATATTTCTTGACAATTAGAAAATTATGTGTTAAAATATATTAAAATATAGATTTTAAATAAATTAAATAAGGAGATACTGAAATGCCTGAGATTAAGTATGAAGTGGTAGACAAGATCGGCATCGTAAGCGAAGGTAACAATGGCTGGAACAAGGAGCTCAACCTTATCAGCTGGAACGAGAGAGAGCCCGTTTATGACATCCGTACATGGTCTCCCGATCACGAAAAGATGGGCAAGGGCGTTACCATCAGCGTTGCAGAGGCAAAGGTTCTTAGAGATATGCTCAACGCACTCAACCTTGACTAATTTCTGATCTATCATTTAAAGGAAAGTGTGACTCATTTGTACTGCTATACATAGCAATTGCGTCACACTTTTCTTTTGTGATGCAACCTTCTTTTACCGTTTTTTGCCCAGGATTAAGTTTTACTTTAATTATGGGTGCTATATTAATACAAAATTCGACTTTTACGAATATTTATATCCGCAAGGAAAAAGAATATGAAAAGCAAAAAGAAAAAATCGAAGAAAACGCCTTGGATTTTGACAAGACATAAAGTGGCAACAAAGCTGATTGGTGCTTTCTTTCTTCCCTACGTCAAAAGAAAATACGGCATAAAAATCACAAAGTATGATAAAAAAGACAAGCGTCCTTTGCTGATACTCTACAATCACCAGACGGCATACGACCAATTTTTCGTTGCAGGTGCGTTTAACAGAGCCGTTTATTATGTAGCCAGCGAGGATATATTCTCTATGGGATTTGTCTCGAAAATTATTAAGTTCCTTGTCAATCCCATTCCCATTAAAAAGCAGACAACAGATGCCAGAGCAGTTATTAACTGTATTCGTGTAGCCAAAGAAGGCGGAACAATAGCAATTGCTCCCGAGGGCAACCGTACTTATAACGGCACTACTGTTTACATAAAACCATCTATAACATCTCTTGCACGGCATCTCGGTCTACCGATCGCCTTCTTCCGCATTGAAGGCGGTTACGGAATTCATCCCCGTTGGGCAGACGATGTGCGTAAGGGCCATATGACAGCAGGTGTTTCAAGAGTTCTGGAGCCGGAGGAATACAAAAACCTTTCGGACGACGAGCTTTATGAAATTATCTGTGCCGAGCTTTACTGCAACGAGGCACGTGCAGACGGAGAATTCCGCCACAAAAACCTTGCTCAGTATCTTGAGCGAGCATTTTATGTTTGTCCCGAGTGCGGCCTTTCAACCTTTGAAAGCCACGGTGACACAATCCACTGCAAAAAATGCGGATACAAGCTTCGCTACACCACAAAAAAAGAGCTTGTACGCGACGGCGAGTCATCGCCTTTCGGTTTTGTCAACGACTGGTACAACTACCAGAATGATTACGTAAACAAGCTTATGCTTACCGAGATTGCTGACGAGCCGCTTTATACGGAAAAGATTGGTATGTGGGAGGTTCTTCTCTATAAAAAGAAGGTTCCTCTTCACGAAACCGCAGAAATATCTCTCTACCCGAGCAAAATATGCGTCGAGTCAGAAGGAAAATCCTACAGCTTCGGTTTTGATTCCATCACCGCAATCAGTGTGCTGGGCAAAAACAAGCTGAACATTTATTACGAAGGAAAGGTTTATCAGATTACGGGCGACGAGCGTTTCTGTGCTCTGAAATATGTTAACCTTTGCTTCCGCTACAAAAATTTAATAAAAGGAGAAAATCATGAACAATTTTTGGGGCTCTAATGTATGGGGTTGGCTGCTGTTATTTTCTGTTCTTCTCGGCAGTCTTCTCGTAGGAAATACTTTAAGACGTAAAATTCCTCTTCTTCGCAAGTCACTTATTCCCACATCGGTTATAGGCGGTGCGGTTCTTCTTATCGTTGCAGCGATCTACAAACTTATTACGGGCGAGATAATGTTTGATGCTGCGGTATTCGGCAGAAACGGCACAGAAGCACTTGAAATTATTACATATCACTCACTTGCTCTCGGATTTATTGCCTCATCTCTTAAATCCTCCGGCGAAAAGATAAAAGGAAAACGTGCTACCGAGATTTTCAACACAGGTGTTACCACCGTTTCCACCTATCTTCTTCAGGGTGCTTTCGGTCTTGCAATTACAATCGTAGCCGGAATAGTAATGGCTAAGTGGTTCGGCTTTGACTTCTTCGAGGGTGCCGGTATTCTGCTTCCCTTCGGTTACGGTCAGGGTACGGGACAAGCACTTAATTACGGTATTAAATTCGAAAATCTCGAACACAATCCCTTCCACGGCGGTGCTAACTTCGGTCTTACAATCGCCGCTCTCGGTTTCGTATCTGCCGCTCTCGGCGGTGTGTTCCACCTTAACATCAGAAAGAAAAGCGGCAAGCTTGTAAAATCCAGCAGAACCGACGGCAGCAATCAGACGGAGTCGGTTGAATCCGAAGGCGAAATTCCTATGCAGGAAAGTGTTGACAAGCTTACCATTCAGATTTCGCTTATTATGGTTGCTTACGTTGTCGCGTACCTTATTATGTTCGGACTTGGCAAGCTTCTCCCCGGTATGAAGGCAACTATCTACGGATTTAACTTCCTTCTCGGTGTTATCGGTGCAACTGTTGTTAAGTCTGTTGTAAATCTTCTCCGCAAAAGCGGTCTTATGAAGAGAAAATACATCAACAACTTCCTTATGACACGTACAAGCAACTTCTTCTTCGACGTAATGGTAGTTGCGGGTGTTGCAGCAATCCGTATTGATTCTCTCAAGGAATACTGGGTTATTGTCGGTGTTCTCGGTGTGGTTGGTGCAGCAATCACATACATTTACCTTCGCATTGTATGTCACAAGCTCTTCCCCGACTACGAGGAAGAAGAGTTCCTTATGATGTACGGTATGCTCACCGGTACCGCAAGTACGGGTACAATCCTTCTTCGTGAGATTGACGGCGAGTTCAAAACTCCCGCAGCGGACAATATGGTTTACCAAAACTTCCCTGCAATCGTATTTGGATTCCCTCTTATGATTATTGCAGATCTTACTCCCGATCATCCCGAGCTGACTCTTGGTATTATTGTAGCATTCTTCGCTGTAATGAATATAATTTTGTTCCGCAGTTTTATCTTCAAGAAAAAGCCAAAAAAGAGTAAATAATCAATAAAACAACCGCATAATGTAAGTCAAGATTTACATTATGCGGTCTTTTTTATTAGTTTGTCGAGAAGATACGGCTTTATTTTTTGTCCGATTTTTCGTTCTTTCTTTTGCCATATCCCTCGCGGAAAAATCTGTCCACAACAGCACAGATCAGCTTTACCGTTCCCGATTGCTCTGAATTCCTTTTATTTTCTTCCTCTATTATTTTTTCCATATCAGGATTTTTCTCATCTACTCCAATCAGTGTGGGGTTGAAAATTCTGCTAAGTGTTTTCGAAATTATGCCTTTTCCAAAACGTCTCTCCAAAATATTGGTAAAGAACGTAAGTCTTGAATTTTGCTCTATGGATTTAGAAATAAATTCATCAAGTATCTTGTTGTCCGGTGTTTCGCTGAAATCAACCGTTATTTTCCCGTTACTGACTTTCTTTATCTTTATGCGTCGCTTGGATGCGGTCTCGGGAAAAAGTATTTCTATGCGGTATTCTGTCTCGCCATTTTGGTTTTTGCATACCGCCCCCAGCGAACGTACAATATATTTTTCTCCTCGAAAGTCAAGATGTACCGTTTTGTATTCATTACTTCCCAAAGGAATTTTGCACATCTCCTCTCCCGAAAAGAAGGTAAGCCATATTTCTCTTGCCTCTTGACTGATTTTCAACCTGTCAAGAGACGGACCGAAGTTGTTTTGCATTCCTCTGATTATCAGAGGCATAACCGATGCATTATTACTTGCAAATCTGTAAATTCCGAAAACATCCTCCCATCTATTGTCAAAGCTTGGTCTTTTCCTTAATCCCAAACCCAAAAACATTTTTTTCTTTTGCTTTGATGTGGGTATCCATCTTCGACACCTGAAAAACTCTGCCTCTTTTTCCTGCAAAAGTTTTGAATTTCTTCGCCAAAGTCGGTCGTTTATCCTTCCGCCAAGATACTTTCGTATGATTTCAAGTGCAGGACTGTCTTGAAACAGCTCGTTGTTTCCTCCGATAATTACAACCAGAATATTATTTTGGGGACATATCCAAAGATTTTGCCCGAGCATTCCGTTAAAAAGCACCTCTCTGTTATTTCGCCCAACCCACATATGATAGCCGTAGTTGAAATTTCCGATTTCCTTCGGTGCTATCGCTTTCACCTTTGATGAGTTCTTTACCCACCCCGAAGACAAAATCCTTCTACCGCGAAAGATTCCTCCCGACAAAAACATATATCCCACCTTTGCCCAGCTTTCAGGCGACAAATAAAGCCCCCATCCGCCTTTTTCGGTTCCCTCGGGGCCCTTTTCCCACAGATAATTCCTGATGCCAAGAGGAGCGAAAATGTATTCGTTTACAAGCTCCAAAAAGTTCCTTCCCGAAACACGCTCGCAAATTCTTGCAAGAATATAGCTGTTCATACTGTTATAAAAGAACTTTGTGCCCGGAGTGAATTTTAATGAGGATGAAAAGAAAATCTCGGTCCACCTTTCCTCTGTAATAGCTCCTGCCTCGGCAAAATCCACACCGCAGGTCATAGACAAAAGATGATCTACGGTTATCAGGGGAAATCTCTTGTCTTTATACGGAATTTCCGGGAAAATATCTACAAGGCGGTCGTCGGTTTTGATTTTTCCTTCATCCACAAGTATTCCTATAACCATACCGCACACGGTTTTTGACATAGAGTGAGATATATGCCACTCGTTTGTGCTGTATCCTTCAGCAGAGCACTCGCAAATAATCTCACCTCTGCAGATCACCATAATATTGTGTATATTGGCTCGGCTTTCATTTTCAAGCTCGCAAAGCATATTATAAAGCCGTTTTGATGATATCCCCTTTTTCTCGGGCAAAGTGCGGCTGAAAAAGGGCATCTCTGCCCTGCTCACTTCGGTTTTTTGCGGATAATAGGGAACAACTTCGATTTCTCCCCCGACTCCGAATGCAAGTGATGTCAAAAGATCAATACTGCGTCTTTTCCATTTTTCCATAATTATCTCCCATAACGTATCTAATTAAAGTATACCACGCAGTATGGGTATTTTATAGCAAGAAAAACAAAAAACCTTAGCATAATTTCAGCTAAGGTTTTTTTATCAAACGAAAAGCGATGCAGGGAAAATAAGGTCACCGACAAGTCCGAAAACCATGCCTGCGGCAAGAATAATACCAACGATAAGCAGGTTTTCTTTCGGCTTTTTATTTACTCTAAAAAGAACAAGAACACCAACACCTGCACCGGAGAACAGACCGGACATCATTGTTCCCGCGGTGATAAGCCCCTCTGTGCAAAGAGTTGTAAGTGCAACAGATGCCGCACAGTTGGGAATCAGACCAAAAACGGCAGCAATCAGATGACTGATAAAGGGTTTTCCATGTAAAATTGCACCGAGATTTTCCTCTCCTACAAAGAACACGAGAGCATTTATTGCGATTGTAATAAGAAGAACAAATATCGAAATTGTTACTGTGTGATGCAGTGCGGAATACAAAATTCCTCGCTCGCAATGGCAATTATCCTCGTCGCAAATTGCATCAATATTGATTTTTTCGGGCTGGCGGTGCATAACTCTTATGACAAAATCCACCAAAAGTCCCACAAAAATACCGACAATCGCTTTATAAAGCACCACAAGAGCAACTGTGCCCACAGGAACTCTGCCCGACACGAGAATGGGAATCATCTCGTCAGATGTTGATAAAAATACGGCAGCAACCGTTCCGATAGATATGATTCGACCTGCAAACAGGTTTGCCGCTGCCGCGGAAAATCCGCACTGAGGTACTGCTCCAACAACTCCGCCAACGACAGGTGAAAATATGCCTGCACGCTTCATAAACCTTTCCGCCTTGTCACCTGCCCTGTGCTCGATAAATTCCATAAGCAGATACGTAAGGAACAGAAAAGGAATTATTTTTAATGTATCAATCAAACCGTGGAGGAGTATTTCCTCAGCCCAGTGAGCTATTCCTTCCTCGGAGTGCATATCTAATAATGCCATTAAACTTCCTCTTTTTTGAATATTTCGCATATATCATATACTTTTTTTATGAAAATGTCAAGCTTTATTTTTTTATATTAAAAACATTTTTCCATATTGAAGGTAAAATTACATTATTTACCTATTATGTTTTTTTCGTAGGAACAAATAATAATTATACCAAAAACGAAAGGAATTACGGTATGGAATCCGATACAATAAAGCTTCTGCGTGAATGTAACGCAGGAATCAAAATGGGCGAGGACGCTATAAAGCAGGTTCTTCCCCACGCACACAACCAGGAATTAAAGCACACTCTGCAGGTCTGTAAAAACACCCATGCATCTCTGGGAGATGAGACTCACGCACTTCTCTTGAAGCACAATGCCGACACAAAAGATCCTCATCCTATGGCAAGGGCGATGAGCACAATGAAGATCGGTGCAACAATGATGGCAAAGGAAAGCGACAGCCGCATTGCAAACGTAATTACCGACGGTTGTGATATGGGTATAAAATCGCTCACCAAATACCTTAACCAATATAAAAATGCCAGCGACGAGGCGAAAAATATTGCAAAAAGACTTATCGCCTCGGAAGAATATCTCGAAAACAAGCTTCGTGCTTTTCTCTAAAAGCACTATAAAACACGTAGTTTTGTAAAGTAAACTCAACATTTTTAAAGGTTTAAGTACCCTGACTGCTCCTCACGGCTCAACCACCCAAAAAAGATTTTATCACCCAACACAATAATTAAGAAAATTATTTGATAAAAATTAAAAAACCTCTTGACTTTTCGACAAACGGGTGATATAATATATTAGACTTTTCGAGTGGGCAATGCCCCCGAAAGCAGATTTTATCTAGGTGTAGCTCAGCTGGGAGAGCGCTACCTTGGGGTGGTAGAGGCCGCAGGTTCAAGTCCTGTCACTTAGACCAAATCAGCACGATGATTTTGATAGAATTGTCGTGCTGATTTTTTTGCATTTTTAAGGGTTTTCGGGCATTTTCAAGCGTTTATTCGCTTATTTTTGACCTATTTCCCTCTAACAAGCGATAAAAGAACCGTCCGAGTGTGTGTCCCCGGGCGGTTCTCTTTTCGTTTTTAGTCCCCTATCGTTCAATTATAGGGCTATCGTTCAATTACAAAAAGCTATCGTTCAATCACCAAAACATATTGGTCGGTGATTGTGTATGATAGACTACGATTCATACACTAACATTGTTATCTGGTTCTTAATATCATAATCAAAGTATAGGATGATCTTCATCCGTCTCTTTTTTGAGTATTTCCCATATTTTCAAAGGACGAATACGATTATATTTCTCCGTATTATTCATAATCGTTGACTCCCAGTAGTGCTTTGATTCTCTTAATCAAGAGTTTCTTTCTCTCTTCATAGAACGTCTCAAAATCACCGATTTCCAATGATACATTTTCCGGTATCAGTGACTGTTTGCAGAAGAGTGCTTTCTGCTCCTCGTTCATATCATTGAAATAATCGATTAAACGCATATCGTTTTTACTACCATTACTGCGTCCCTCTAACAAATGGAGGTTTGGGAGTCTATTACGATTTGCACGCCACGCTGTCCATTGAGCCCAGGTTATAGAGGCAGGCTTACTGCCGTCAAATCGTGCCGCCGGGTGTAAATGGTCTTGCTCATATTTGTAATTCTTATTAAGATACTCATAAGATACAAAATACAAAGCTTCGGTAGCAACACGACTTCCCTTTTCTGCGTTAATGATGTCTTCAATCTTTCCATCACTGACTCTCAGCTCGTTCATCTGATCGAGCATCTCAATAGTAATTTCCATATTGAAGTTGATAATATTGTTTTTCATCTGCTGCAACTTACTTGTTGTACCAGACTGGAAGTATGTAAACAAAATAGCTCTAACGAGATATGCTTTCACTCCCGAAGCATTTTGCTCATAGTTTTCAGGGTTGTTATAAACAAAATAAATAATCGGAAGAAGTACGTTCCAGCTATTCGCAAATCTACTCACATCCAACTTCATCGACTGGAGCAACGAATCAACATTACGCAGAGCTCGTTTGAAATCACTCCAGTTGTTTTTAAGTTCTTCTGCTGTGCTCTTGTTAATGTTGGATTTGATTACATCGCCGTAAAGCATAAGTGCGGTTCTGATAATGAAATCAGTATCAAAATTGGCATAAGAGCCTACGAGCACCTTGCCGAATTCAGTTTTTGCACTGGGCCAATATGCCTCAAGGATAGACATTGTAATTTCAGCTTTACGAAGTGCCTTTCCGCCACTATTAAAGCGAACAAACATTTCAAGAGCATCGTCTTGACCCATTCCGATTATCTCAGTATATCCTATAAGCTTTTCTTCATAAATCTTCTCACAAAGCTTATTCAAAATACCTCGTGCATAATCCTTGCTGTCGAGAGGGACATAAGAGATTGCATCTTCTATTGCCTTTTCTCTCGTTTCAGTATTACGGAATTTTTCCGAAATAATATTCTTAATTTCAAACTGCGTAGGGCTTAACTTCAAAACCTTATCAGTAAACTTGATATCGTATTTTTTGCTGTTATACTCTTCTTCATCAACTGCAATTTTGTGTCGGTTAAGCTCAACTAAAAGCTTTGTATATACCTTGCTGCACGAAGACTTACGAGCAAACTTAGGTTTAATAGTAGATTCTCCAAACAGAGACAAGTAAAGGGATGTTAATCTCTGCTGACCATCAAGAATAGCGATGTCGGTAATGTTAGTGTTAATACTACAAAGCTCATAGTTTACGCTATCAGCCTGCTTTCTGCTATCAAAGGTTACCTCCGTAAGAAAGTTGCAAAAATAAGTATCCCATGTGATATTATCATCATCCACGTGCCAAAATAGAAATGTAGCAATAGGATAGTCAAGCAAGATAGAGTCCCACAGCTTTTCAATCTGCTCCATACTCCAAACATACTGCCTCTGGAAAGCGGGCATTACATACTTGCCATTTTTTATATTAAGCATAGCTTCGTAAATGCTAATGCTCTTATTTTGAATCTGACTCATAGCTCAACTCCTATAAATTATATAATTATAATTATTCAATGTAAAGTATACCACAATTCTCGCTATTTGTCAAACCCAAGTTGTCATTTTTTCGCAACAATTAATGCGTTTTTCATTCTCAAAAAACACAAGCAGTGCAATTTCATATTGAAACATTTACACTAATGTATGATGCTACAAGGAGGTGAGCTTATGAGAAGTACGCTTGAGGAATTGTGGCACGGAAATATTTCTCCGGAGACCGTAATGAGCATGCGACGGAATAGCGAGTCAACGAGCGTCCAACGAACCAACACACCTGAAATGAAGCGCTTGTAAGGAGCTTGCGACGGATTAGCGAGCCGGCGAGCGTCTAGAATACACGGCCCGGCACCACGACAATCTTATGACGACAATGACGGACGAGCAAAAGGATATTTTTGAGCGGTGAGATGTAGCAAGTTAAAAACAACTGAGTGTTGTTTTTTGCGCAGCGAAACCGCCCCAAGCAAGAAGTTGAAGGTGCGAGTGTATCGAGTAACGCGCAACGACTATGCGACGGTGGAGAACTGTTGGAGCGAGTATGCGAGCATGGCCGAAAAGTCAATTTTCGTGTATGCGTTCCGGCTCGGGGCGAACATTACGATTGATACTCTCTCCGCCGATTATCGCAGCTAACAAAAAAACAGAAATGCCGCCTACACCATTTTCGATGTAAGCGGCATTTATCATTACTCCCCGGGGAGCGGCAAAACCGGTTGTTTTCGCCGATTTTAACCTCAAAAAAGCACTTTGAAACAAAAATTTTGACTTTGAAACAAAAAATTTCGATTTGAAACCGACCTTATTTTTATATCAATATCTTCTTCCTTTTCCAATAAGACCAATCCGAACAAGCAATTTACACAGATTGATCGTGTTTTTCTTTGCAAAAATTGTACAACATGCTGTTTTTTGGCTCATATTGGCTCAGGTCAGACCAAAATCTGACCAGCCGAGACCACGAAAAAACCTTTGTTTTAGTTACAATTTCGCCCTAATTTCTTAAAAATATCATTTTGGTGTCCATTTTGGTGGTACAATTTTGTCGTAAGTGTCCACTTTAGAGGACACTTTTTTATTGCAGCTTGCAGCCATTTATTTTTTGGCAACAAGCTGTTATTTTTTCTGCAACAAGCTGCCACGTTATTTTACAAAAAAGAAAGGTATAAATTATAATGATTGACAATTACACACCGACAATAATTAAAAATGTAGCAACCAGGATTGACCTCCTGCGAACCGAGCAAAATCTCTCGCTCAGAGACCTAGCTCTCAAATCTGGCATCTCTAAATCCGAGCTCTCCAACATAATACTCGGAAACAAAATCCCGAACGTCTACACGCTCCACTTAATCTGCAACGCCCTCAGCATCTCCCTCTCGGATTTCTTTGACTTTGATGATAACGTCATCAAGCTTCGTGGTAAAGAAGCTGTTCTGATCAGAATCTTTCGTGAACTCTCACCAATGTCGCACAAGCTTTCAAAATGTATGAAGTGAATAGCAAACAAAAAGCCCTTGGTTCATTACGATCCAAGGGCTTTTTTGTTTAAGTAGCATCTAGCAATCCATTTTTCTTCCTTGCTTATTAATAATCCATGGTTTTTTGAAGCCTGAGCAAGATTAACATCATCTACTTGCTTGGGTGTTAAAGAAATAATTTGACCGTTGTATTTTTTATTATCTACAAATGCAATACAACAATTAGTGGTTAATGGTACACAAATAAGACTTTTAAAACCCAAGCATTTAGCTTTTGTTCCATGAATGCTAACTACCGGGGTATCACTAGTAATGAAATCATTATTTTCACTATATAAAAAGCAATAATTATAACCAAAGGTTTTCTTTAAAGCCATTACCTCTATAGATAAGTCTCCGGTATTAAGCATATTTTTCATTAATCTGTATGCCAATTCATATGAGAAACATTTATCTAAAAAAGGAATAATTTCACTTTCTAGAGTTTTAGAATCAACACTTTTTATTTCTTTTCGAATATTTGACCAGTTAGCAGGATTCTGTTTAATATAAATCTCGCAGAATTTGATTAATAAATCAATCATGTATTTGCTTCTATAAAAGAGGAAAGCACAAAATACCTTTATCAATTCAAGATTTGTCGAAGAAAGAACGATGGTTTGACAATGGTCAATTTGAGATAAGTGTTCTCGGCAAAAATCTGCATATTTAGATTCCATGTCAATAAAACCATCTTCTATATCATTTCGATCGACATATCCTCCAAAGGACTCCAGTTCATATAAATCATTAACCGCACAAACATTATTAATATTTATTCTTTTAATGATAGTGCTATTTTGAAACAAGCAATACGTAAAATAATTGTCATTTTCAAGAATGGAAAAGTTTTTTAAATAACACTGTGGAACATAATGCTCTAGTTTTGTATATTGTTTTTTCTCCATCTGTCCTTATATCAAAATTCCATTACAATGATCAACCTCGTGCTGGATTATCTGTGCCGTCCAGCCAGTAAAGTTCTTGACATGAGTTTTCATCTCAAGCGTTTGGAACTGTACTTTGATGGTTTTATATCGTTTACACTTGCGAGGTCCGCCAAGAAGAGATAGTCACCCCTCCTTGGTTTCATATATGCCAGATCTCGCAACAATCTCAGGATTAAGCATCACCGTGTATGTAGGAGATCGTCCTCTTTCGTCAAGAAAGGCAATGATGCGTTTGCGGACACCAATCATATTTGCTGCCATACCTACACAGCCTTCTCTATGAGCTATCAGTGTATCAAGCAAATCCTGCGCGACCTGCAAATCTTCTTTCGTTGCGACCTCTGACTTCACTGACAGGAATATCGGATCGTGTACAAGTTCTTTAATCATTTTTCAACCCCAATTTTTCCAGACGAGAGGAGATGCTTCCGGGTGTTCTACCTAATTCTTTAGCTATCGCTTTTTGAGACATCCCACCGGAATACAAAATTTCCAATCTGCGTTCTTCTTCCGTAGACCATGGTTTGCCAGCATTTTCAGGTGAGTTCTTCGTCTTTTTATAATCTAACTCGTGAATTATGGTATAAAAAGCTCTTACCACCTCGCCTTTATTACAAACGTGAGTAGACTCTAACAATTCTCCTGTTGTAGGATCAATTCCCTCTGACAATGCGATTATAATCTCTTTCGCTCTATTAATATCCATGTTATCATCCTTTCGTAAAATATTTAATGAATATTCTATAATTAGCATTCGCTACTAATAATATATTCTTCTGAAAAATCTTGTATATATTTGCCGTTCCACTTCTTTAAATCGTAAACACAAACGCTTGGAATTCTAATAGGATGTTGCAAATCAATGTGCTTGAACGGAGAATACCAAATCAAATAATCAATGTCAGCGTTTCTAAAAGCATCCACAAAACGTTTATCTATAAACCAAGGATGAATTTGACAATCAAATGCTTCCCCTGGTCTCATGCCTCTATTAATTAATTCTTTATCATTCACTTGTACATAAGCCGAAGATTCATCAAAGACAAAGAAAACAACTTTATATCCCGGATGGTTTTTCCTATAAAGCGGTATTTTCTTTATATGTTTTTTTAATGTGTGTCTGAATCCAGAATAATAAAATTGATAATTATGATCCTCGTTAGCGGGCAAATCGGTTACAGCGTTAACAAACACATTCGCAACTTTTGGGAAACTATTAAAAAAGCCACTTGTTCTAAGTTCTTTTTGAATTTGACTTTCCAGTCGGTTCGTGGGGTTAACCCATTTTTGCGATTGATCTAATCTTGAATGATCATCAACTCGCATTACTTCCATCATAAACTTGTTTTTCTCAGAGTAAAAATCCGGAGGAGGGTCATTTTTACCATTGCTGCTTTTCCAAAACTTCCATCTTCGAGGTTTGAAAATAGACTTAAAAACGCGTTTAGCACCGAAAGAACTAACCGGAAAAATAACGTCACCTTTATGTACCGTTGTCTGAAACCATTCTATTGTGTTTTCTTCGTTATCAAAGTAATTCAAAACTTGCCTCTTGTATTATTTATGTTTTGTGAAAATAAGGATCGCTTCGCAAACAAAAGTGGCAGTGCCCTCACCGTACCTGTCGATGTTCTTCTTGAATCGCTCGTCGTAGACGTACATTTGACCAAGGCCTGCGAGGATCTCGTTCGTGCAAGTATAGTAGTTTTGAGTGATATATTCCTGCAATTTGACAACTAAACTTTGCACCTCGGGCGAATTTGTGGAAAATCCATTGTTTTTGTGCTCGGCAAACTCGGCAAAGATTGTCATTAAACCTTCATTAATCTCTGCCCATTTTTCTTTAGTATAATTCTTTGTCTTTCTCTCATGCTCACGGTAGGCGTCGGTGTTTCCCCAACGTTCACGAGCTTCATTCAAATAATCTATTTTCATTTCAGACTCCAACCTTGAAACTTGATACAATGAAATCAATCAAACAGGCTTTGTTGTATTGGAATGTCAGCGTGTTTTGAAGAAATAATAATATCCACAATATACTCATAGTTCTTAACAAAAGAATTTGGTATAACTATAAGCTTTATGTTTTTCTTGTTGCAGATTTCCATCTTTAATCTGTCCGAATATTCTCGAGTCGCAGATCCAAAATGTTCTCCACCATTAATCTCAAAAACAATGCGTGGTTTTTTTACAAAAAATCCGGTTTCGTACAAAACCAAATCAAACTCCTTTTTAGAATTAACAAATTCCGACTCGCCCTTAAATAGTTTGCTAAGCTTTACATTTCTTTCAGCATCGAAAGACTTGTGACATGAGCAAAAATGCGAAACGGTTTTGTAAAATTCATCTTCAGCTTGACTTCCATTTGAGCTTCCTATTTCCATAACAACGGACTCATTCGGAGGTACTGAAATGCAACCATTATTCTTTACGTAATCTACCAAGTTGTACAAATCATCTTTTTTATCACTGGATAATTTGCTCAAAACCTCTGCGTCCGCAGCTATAATGAGTTTGTTTTTAGCTCTGGTGACGGCTACATTAATTAGTTCTTCATTGTTTTTAAGCCAATCAAATGTTCTTTGACTTGTTTTGGTTGACAAAGCGGTGGAAAGAATAATCGTATCTTTTTCGGCGCCTTGGGCTGAATGAACAGTTCCACATCCTACCCCTTCTATTCCTTTTTGTTTTAACAAATCAGTAATTAGTTCTTTTTGATTTACAAAAGGAGTTATAATGTACACATCAGTAAGATGATTTCTCTCGATATAATTCACTATCTCGTTTGCTTCTTCAAAGGCTTGATTTTTTTGCTTGGTATTTTTGTTTTTTACATCCATCAATTCCAGTTCGCCTATGCTATCCACGGCAGACAGATTCAACATATTATTATAGTATCTTTGGTTTGAAAAACCGATGATCTTCCTGCCACATCTGTAATGATATTTCAACAATATATATTTTGAAATATTATCATTCTCTAGCATAACATCTAAAATGGAATGATTTTTATAATTATACTTTTCGGGCACATTATACTTAGCCATTAAGTCTCTATTGGTTTGATCCTCCAATACAATAACAGGTTTTAACTGATTAGGATCTCCGACCAATAACAGTGAATTGGCCCGTGCTATGGGAATCAAAGCCGTGGCAACATTACATTGTCCTGCCTCATCCATAATAACCAAATCAAACATAAAGTTTGCTGTTCCCAATCTACGTGATGAAATGTTAGTAGAAAAGATAACTGGAAACGCATCCGAAAGCAACTTCATGTTTTCATCGTCCTGAATCCAGGAGTTAAATTCGGTTGCTCTTTCATCATCATCTTGAATAGAACATATATCAATAAGGTCTTTATACCTGGGCTTTTTGAGCTTTTCTATATATTCCAATGATTTAAAAAATAGAAATTGAGATAATTGATAATTTTCTTTAAGCGGAATAAACAGCGAAGTTACCTCATCATTGCTTATCTCCGGCAACTTGACAAGCTCATTCTGCAATTCATTTACGCTTTTGTTGATTGCATCGATCATTTTATTTCGAACGCTTCCAAATGAATCAATAAACCTTTGAGCGTTGTCCAAGCAATTTTCAATTTCCACTCGTTTTTCTTGGATATTGAGAAGCTCGATTAGTTTTGCATTTTTATTATCAGATGTTACTTTTATTTTTTTAAGCTTATCTTCCTGTGGGTGTTGAGACGTTGTCATTGCATAGTTGTAAAGTTCAAATATCCTTAACGTTGCTTTTTTAACGTCCTCTATATTACCCAGTCTCAAATAAGGAAAGTTAATGGTTTCTCCTTTGTGTGCAAATTTCAGTTTTTCTACTATCCCATCTACAGGTTTATTGTTTGACGAACAAATCAACATTGTCTTATCGTTGTAAAAAGCACTTAAAACAACATTGATTATAGTTTGTGTTTTTCCGGTGCCGGGAGGTCCTTGTACATAAGTAACCGGATATTTCATGGCGTTGTAAATAACTCTCATTTGGTTAATATTTATTTTTCTATCATAAATAATCAACGAAGGTTCTTTTCTTCTAACATTATTTCTTTTGCTGATATTACCGAAAAACGACTTAAGAGGGACAGGCAAGATCCCATCTTGATATTTTGTTTCAATAACGCCATATGTATCTGCTAAATTAATAGCCACTTCACGTTGTAATATCATCATGTCGGGACGGGTATTGACCGTTTCATTTCCCTTGAGATTTTCTTGAATAATTGCCAAATACTCGTAATAGTTCTCTTCGAAAGACTCTACGAATTTATCGACATCCATATTTACATAATTAAATAAAGAATGCCTTCTTCCTTCTATTAAGAAAGACTTGTTAAAGTTAACACGTCTATCTAAAACCAACGACTTTTTGCTCGGATCAAAAGAAACGTTGTAATAAGCAATAACAAACTTGTTTTTTCCTGAGTCTATAGAAAAGCAGTTGATTACTAATGAATAATGCGAATTTGAGGCTTTTTTAATATCATAATGATAGATTTTTTTGATGATTTCGTTCATCTGATCGTCATTAAGATTATAAGACTTGCTTTTCCTTAATCCCAATAGATCTACACCTTCAATTAGCGCATAATCTTTCTGCATTGGATCGCAGTCAAGTATGTTGCATTCAATGTAGTAGTTCAACACATTATTATTGAAACGATCATAGTTTAACCACTGATATGCTTCAAGATTAGACTCGATTTTTTCCGCAAGCTTATCTGCGCCTTCATACGTACAGAAATTCAAGATCCTTGCACTTTTAATTCTATCAAAAGATATTTCGGTTGCTATGGAATTTAATGACTTGCTGTGATTAAACATATCAACTTTGATCTTTCTGCTTTTCGGATCAATATCTTTAATAGCAATCCAATACTGAGTAGTATCATTTTGCTTATTTTGATATGTAATTTCAAGCCATTTGCCTTCTTTTATAGCTTTAGAAACCTCATTCAAAATATCCATCTTTTGCTCCATTTCACTAGCTTTATATAAAACTAATTGTTTGCTAACTTTTCTAAAATTTCCTTGTCTGCTGAACAGAACTCATAGCCTGATATTTCACTTGGTGTGATCCATTGAATATCGTTATGTTCAAGCTTCTGCGGTTCGCCTTCGTAAATAGTAGCGTTGAATAATGTTAGATGTACCGTTATATCGGGATACTCGTGCACTACATCCATAAACACATCGCCCACGGATAACGTAATAGCAAGTTCTTCCCTGCACTCCCTGATGAGAGCTTGTTCTTTTGTTTCGCCTGGCTCTACTTTACCGCCAACGAACTCCCAAAGGAGGCCTCTCGCCTTATGTGCCGGTCGTTGGCAAATCATGAATTTGTCGTCTCGCCATATAAGTGCAGCCACTACTTCAGTAACTTTCATATCTCCTCTATTCCCAAACTCTTCAAATATTGATAAGTTCCTTCATAGAACTCGGGCAAACGTGTGCTATCTTCCCAAAAGCCGTTGAGAGTTTTGTTGGGATTGCCTTCGGGCACGCAAATAACCATTCCTGATCTTGCACGAGTAAGCAAAACACGATATGCGTTAAGCATATACTTCATAAGTTCCTGTTTGCTTTCGGTATCGCCCTTTTGCTCAGTCCATTTTGTCTGTCCATTGAATCTATGGAAGCTCCATTTATCGCCTTCACATCGCATATCAGCATCCCAAAGCACGCAGGTGTAATCAAGCACCAAGCCTTGAACCTGAATCTCAGTTGCTGCGTCTTCAAGATAATTCGATGATCTTACATCAGCTTTATCATCAAGGAACCAGTGTACAGCATTTTCGTCACCAGAAGGAAGAA
>JAZSRX010000047.1:0-6903 GCA_045538685.1 Eubacteriales bacterium
ATAACCGCAACGTGCTGTTCCTCGCATACCGCAACACATCTGCGGCAGAGGACACACTTGTTGTTATCTCTTACAAGGTGAGGGGTAGAGTAATCAAGCTCGTAGGTGGGTTTAAAGCCCTCGAAAGCGTGAGAATCTACACCGTATTCAAGACAAAGCTTCTGAAGCTCGCAGTTTGTAGATCTTACGCAGGAGAGGCAGTTCATATCGTGGGTGGAAAGAATAAGCTCAAGAGTAGTCTTTCTTGCGGCCCTTACCTTAGGAGAGTTGGTGTTGATAACCATTCCGTCGGTAACGGGATAAACACAAGCAGTAACAAGTCCTCTTGCACCGGTTGCCTCAACCACACAGATACGGCAGGCACCGATCTCGTTCTTTTCTTTCATATAGCAGAGAGTGGGAATCTCCACACCTGCGGCACGGGCAGCTTCAAGAATTGTAGCTCCCTTGGGTACGCTTACAGCAATACCGTTTACAGTTACATTAAACATTTCCATTTCAGCGTACTCCTTTCATTATTTCTTGGAAATTGCATTAAACTTACAGCCGGCAATACAAGCACCGCACTTAATACACTTGGATGTGTCGATTGCGAGCGAAGGAAGCTTGTGACCGGGAGCAATATAATCTGTTTTAACAATAGCATCAACAGGACAGTTCTTAGCACACTTGGAGCAGCCAATGCACTTGTCCTGATCAATTACAAAGGAGAGAAGACTCTTACAAACACCTGCAGGACACTTCTTGTCAACAACGTGAGCAATATACTCATCGCGGAAGAAGTTAAGTGTTGCAAGAACAGGGTTGGGAGCAGTCTGTCCGAGACCGCAGAGAGAGTTTGCCTTGATGTAGTGGCAAAGCTCTTCAAGCTTGTCGATATCTTCAAGAGTGCCCTTGCCGTCGGTAATCTTGTCAAGGATTTCAAGAAGTCTCTTTGTACCAACACGGCAGGGAATACACTTACCGCAGGACTCGTCAACGGTAAATTCAAGGAAGAACTTAGCCATATCAACCATACAGTTGTCCTCGTCCATAACGATAAGACCGCCCGAACCCATCATACAGCCGAGAGCTACAAGGTTATCATAATCAACCTCGGTATTGATAAGACTTGCAGGAATACAGCCGCCGGAAGGACCGCCTGTCTGAGCCGCCTTGAATTTCTTTCCGCCGGGAATACCGCCGCCAATTTCGTTGATAATGGTGTCAAGTGTAACACCCATAGGAATCTCAACAAGTCCGGTATGCTCAATTTTACCACCGAGAGCAAACACCTTTGTACCCTTGGACTTTTCAGTACCCATAGAGGAGAACCATTCCGCACCGTTAAGTATAATCTGAGGAATGTTTGCGAAGGTCTCAACGTTGTTTTCAACGGTAGGTTTGCCAAACAGACCCTTTACTGCAGGGTAGGGAGGACGGGGACGGGGCTCACCGCGGTTACCTTCAATAGAGGTCATAAGTGCGGTCTCCTCGCCACAAACGAAGGCACCTGCACCGAGCTTGATTTCAAGATCAAAATCAAAGCCGGAGTCAAAGATGTTCTTACCGAGAAGACCGTATGCTTTCGCATCATCAATCGCCTTCTGGAGTCTGGTAACTGCGATAGGATACTCGGCTCTTACATAAACATAACCCTTTGTTGCACCTACTGCGTAACCGCAGATAGTCATTGCCTCAATGATACAGTGGGGATCGCCCTCAAGAATGGAACGGTCCATAAAGGCACCGGGGTCGCCCTCGTCTGCGTTACAAACAACATACTTCTGGTCTGCCTTGTTGGGAGCACAAAGAGCCCACTTACGACCTGTGGGGAAGCCACCGCCTCCTCTGCCGCGAAGACCTGAATCCGAAACAACCTTAATAACGTCCTCGGGAGTCATTTCTGTGAGAACCTTACCGAGAGCAGCATATCCGTCCATAGCAATATATTCTTCGATATTGTCGGGATCAATTACACCGCAGTTACGAAGAACTATACGCTTCTGGGACTTGTAAAACTTGGTTTCGGAGAGAGAAACATTTTTTGCCTGCTCCTCAACAATGCTGTCTGTCACAGTGTCTCTGTAAACAAGACGGTCAACAATTCTACCTTTAAGAAGATGTTCCTCTACAATAACGTCAACATCCTCGGGAGTTACACGGCTGTAGAAGGTGCCGTCGGGATAAACAATTACAATAGGACCAAGAGCACAAAGGCCAAAACAACCTGTCTGTACCATCTTGATCTCTTCTGTAAGACCGAATTTTTCAAGACTTGAATTGAATGCCTCCTGAAGAGTTTTACTGCCGGAGGATGTGCAGCCGGTACCGCCGCAAATTAAAACGTGTGCACGAATCATTTCTGCCAAAACCCTCCTCAATTATCGTCGCTTACGGTGTATTCACTAACAACCGTACCGACTTTTAAGTGTTTTTCCACAACAACCTTTGCCTTGTCGGCGGTCATGTGAACATAAGTAACCTTTTCTTTTCCTGCCTCGTAAATTTCTACGATGGGCTCAAGCTGGCAATAACCAACACATCCTGTCTGGGAAACGGTAACCTTGTCGTTTAAGCCAAGGTTATTTACCTCCTCTACAAATGCATTGAGAACAGGTCGAGCACCTGCAGCAATTCCGCAAGTAGCCATACCAACTACAACGCGAATATCGCCGCTGCCTTCACGAAGAACAATCTTGTTTTTCATCCTGTCCTTTATCGCCTGAAGTTCAGCCAAAGATTTCATTTTTGATTTCCTTTCTGGATATATATTTTTAAATAATAATCATAATTCATATTGTTCCGCAAGGTTTTCTTTTATCCAAAGAAGAACCTCGAATGTATCAAGCGGAACGTCTTCAAGCACATTTCTTATTTCTCTTGTGTCAAGCAATATTACTTTCTCATCAATTCTGTGAATGAAAAGAAAGTCAACAAGGGGATGGCCTTGTATCAATGTAGTAATTGTTGAAATAATATCACCTAATGGGGTAAAGTCAATGTGATTTTTGTTAAATACGGCGGTCACAACCGTTCCGTGATCATCGGGGAACAGGTCAATGTGCTTTGACTGGATAGTCAAATATCCGCCACTTTGTTCGGCAGAGAGCCGAAACAGGGGAATACCCATACCAACCTTTCTTGTGGTTCTGGTTGTATAAAAGGGATCGCTTACCGATTTCAGCGTCTCGTCTGACATACCGACACCGTTATCGCTGATCTTTATTATAAGCGAGGAATTTTCCTCGGTTATTTCTATTTTTACGAATTCTGCCTTAGCTTTTGTGCTGTTTTCTGCAATATCAAGAATATTCAGTGAAAGCTCTTTCATTGTTTTGCCTCCCTTAATATCTTAAATAACTCGCCCCTGATCTCCTCTTCGGTCGACAGCTCGTCCGAAATTTCAAAGTAATTTTCGAAATCCCGCATATCTGTGAGATAGTGTGCATCCGAGTCAATAATAAAACGTTCCTTCGAAATATTATACCTTGTAGAATATTCGTCTATGTTACAGGAATCGTGTAATTCATAAAAGGCAAAGCTTGGCTCGGAGGGAATAGTTCCAAGTATTGCAATTATTCCGTTTGCATCTCTGTCAATATGGGCAGGGTAGCAAACTCCGCCAAAGCTATTAACAACCTGGCTAACCTCATTGATTGTGATTGAGGTTGCGTTGATAAGCAGATTATCAACGGTGAAGAGAACTTCATCATTTCGGTTAAGAACAAGCTGATTACCAAAGATTTCCGGCTTGTTTTTTATTTTAATTCGGCTTTCTTCAACAAATTTATCAAATGCCATAGCATCCGAAAGCTTTTCAAAAAGGCATACCACGTGGATATCCTCCGCAGTGGTAAGTTCCATTCCGGCGATGGGAATAAGACCGTGTTTTCTTGCCGCCTCAAAGAAGGCGGGACAGTTTTTGCAGCTGTTATGATCGGTTAGGGCGATGATATTCTGACCGCAAAGCTTTGCCATACCGGCAATATTATTGGGGGTATTGTCATCGTCACCGCAAGGCGAAAGGCAGGAGTGTATGTGAAGATCGTAATAATATTTCATTGTCCGATTATCTCGGAAATTTTAATTGCGGCATCGAATGAAGAAAGAGGGGTGGATAAGATGTTAACTCCTTTTTCCTCTGCTGTTTTCAGCACATTTTCCTCCGGAAGTACATTTTCTGCCAGAAGAATACAAGCCGCATCGGTAAGTGTTGCTACCGCAAGAATATTAATGTTTGACATTATTGTGATCCACAGGTTTCCTGATTCGGCTTTGCCCATAACCCAACTTAAAAGATCGCCGACATAAACACCCGATATATCCTTTTCGGGATGCGGCATAGCTATGGATTTAAAGCCCGCCTTTTGAGCAAAATCTGTAACGGTCATAGAAAACTAAACCTTTCTGTCTGCTTCTTGCCACGCGTCCTTCAGACGACAGTCCTCGGGGCAGGCGATTTTTTTAATAACATCCTCGGCAAATGCTCTGCAGGTAGGTGCTCCGCAAGCTCCGCAGTCGATGCCGGGAAGGGTAGATTTAAACTTTTGTATATCTGCCATCATTCTCATTGATTCGGCAATGCTGCCTCCAAGACGTGTGATGGGAGCATATTCGGGAAGATCCTCGAAAAGAAAGCTGTCGGGAATGTAGTCAACACCGAGAGGAAGAACGGTTTGAGAAACAGGAAGATATCTTCTCAGCGATTGAAGACGTGCCTTTGCGATAAATGGGTTTTGCATAGCAAGAACACCGCCAACGCATCCGCCTGTGCAGGCATTAAGCTCGATAAAATCAAGAGGTGGGATATTTCCGTTTTCAATCTGGTCAAGAACCCTTATAACATTTTCAATTCCGTCGGCAGCAAGATAATCATCGTTGAAAATCGCAGTAGCTTCACCGCCGCTTCTTGCCCAGCCAATGCCGATTTTTCCCGATTCGGAAAGCGATTCAAGCTTGTCATCAATGCTCATAGCATTAATAAGAAGGAAGTAAACATCGCTGATGGATACAACCTTGTCAACGCGACTTTCATAGCCGGCAAAGCCGTTTTTAACATAGCTTACCTTTGCAGGACAGGGAGTAATAAAGCAAACACCGATGTCCTCGGGGCGAAGAGTTGGATTGTTTTCAATTGCACGTTGACGGGCAAGCTTTGCCGCAATTTCCATCGGGGGAAGCATATGTATAACGTGCTCTTCAAGCGACGGGAATCTAAGTGCAATAAGTCGCATAATAACCGGACAGGCAGAGCTTATAGCGGGCTTCTTTATTCCCTCGGTTTGAAGATAGAGTCTTGTGTAGGCAGAAACAAGCTCTGCCGCTTTTGCCACCTCGTAAACCTCATCAAAACCGATTTTAAGAAGTCCGTTTAATACATAGTCAACGTCATCAAGGTTATCAAACTGTCCGTACAGAGTGGGGGCGGGAAGTGCTATCTTCCACTTAAAGCCATCCATTGAATACAGGGGATCGCTTACCGCACGCTTTGCATTGTGGGGACAGTGCCTGATACACTCGCCACAGTCGATACATCTGTCTGAATTAATGGTTGCTTTACCTTCTTTAATTCTGATTGCCTCGGTAGGACAGTGTCTTATACAGGTTGTGCAACCGGTGCATTTTTCTTTATCAAGAAGAACAGAGTGCTCGTATGATTTCATACAGCCCCCTCCTTACAAATTTACTCGCATAGAGATGCAGGTTCCCACACCTAATGTAGATGTGATTTCCATAGAGTCGGTGTTTTTCTTCATATTGGGAAGGCCCATTCCGGCACCGAATCCCAATGAACGAATAGAGTCACTGGCAGTTGAATATCCTGCCTGCATTGCCTTTTCAATATCGGCAATACCCGGGCCACTGTCACGTAAAATAATGTCAATATATTCCTCGTTGACAATTACCTCGGCACATCCGCCGCCTGCGTGGATAACCATATTAATTTCTCCCTCGTACATCGCAATAGAAACACGTCTGATTATCTCGGCATCAAAACCAAGCTGTCTCAGGTTCTTTTTCACCTGAACAGATGCCTGACCTGCGGAGGTAAAGTCGTTTCCGGAAACGTCGAAACGAAAAACTAAGTTATCACTCATTTTTTAACCTCTTTTGTTCCTACAAGGCCGTTGGCATAAAGCTCGCCACAGGCGATGTAAAGAGTTTTGTCGGTGCTCATCATAACAATTCCGTGCTCCTTTGCAAGCTCGATCATCTCTTCACTTGGCTTTTTGGAGCGAACGAAAATTATGCAGTTCATATCCAACATAAGTGCGGTTCTGATAACCTGGGGATTTACAAGTCCCGTAAGCAATACGGCCTGATCTGTAACGTAAGCAAGAACATCGCTCATAAGATCACAACCGAAAGCAGAATAAACGTGTCTGCCAAGATATTCCTCTCCGCAAAGCACATTGGCATTAAGCAATTCCTGCATTTTAGAAATTTTCATATATTTATCCGTCCGAAAAAACTATTTAACGTACTTTGCAACGATGCCTTCAACATCAGCCGCTGTAAGTCTGCCGTATACGTCCTCGTTAACTGTAAGAACGGGAGCAAGTCCGCAGGCGCCGATACATCTTGATGCGGTAAGAGAGAATTTTCTGTCGGGAGTGCACTCGTCACCGCCAATGCCGAGAATTTCCTGGAACTTGTCGTAAATCTGACCGGAGCCCTTTACATAACAAGCTGTGCCAAGACAAACTGCAACGTGGTTTTCACCCTTGGGAGAAAGGGAAAACTGTGCATAGAAGGTTGCAACACCATATACCTTTTCAAGAGGAACGTTCATACCGTCTGCGATCATAGACTGTACCTCGAGAGGCAGATAGCCGTATATGCCCTGCGCTTCCTGCATTACTGCCATAAGCTTGCTGGAATCATCTTTATTTGCTTCGATAACTGCCTTAAGCTGTTTTT
>JAZSRX010000026.1:0-8302 GCA_045538685.1 Eubacteriales bacterium
AGAGTGAGGGGCAATATTTAATATATATACGTGCATAATTAAGGCTTCAAAAAAAGAAAAAATTCAAAATTCGGAGATTTATGCAGTTGTCCGAATACTATAAATTCAAGCTTACAAAAACATAAACATACAGGAGAAAAAAATGAGCAAAAAGACGACATGGTATAAGGATATGGTATTCTACCAGATCTGGCCGAGATCATTCAAGGATGGTGACGGCGACGGAATGGGCGATCTGCACGGCGTGTATGAGAAGCTGGATTACATAAAGTCGCTGGGATGCGACGGAATTTGGTTTTCTCCCATCTACCCCTCTCCCGGAGTAGACTGCGGCTACGATATTTCAAACTACCTTGACATTGCCGAGGAGTTTGGCGGTATGGCCGCCTTTAAGAAGGTGCTTGACGGTGCGCACGAGAGAGGAATGAAGGTCATAATGGACCTTGTTGTAAACCACACCTCTACCGAGCACGAGTGGTTCAAGAAGAGCCGTCAGAGAATTGAGCCTTACACCGACTACTACATCTGGAGACCTGCAAAGAAGAATGGTGGTATTCCTAATAACTGGGACTCGTTCTTTGAGGGCAAGGCCTGGGCATGGGACGAGGAGAGAAAAGAGTACTATATGCATCTCTTTGCCGTTCAGCAGGCGGATCTTAATATGGATAATCCCCTCGTTCGCGAGGAGGTAAAGAATATTCTCAGATTCTGGCTTGATATGGGTGTTGACGGCTTTAGAGAGGACGTTATCACCTTAATTTCCAAGGCAGAGGGACTTCCCAACGACTATATTATGCCTGCATCCAAGGGAACATTCCTCTATAACCATGGTCCCCATCTCCACGAATATCTTGAGGAGTTCAGGCATGATGTATTTGATAAGTACGATGCGATGATCCTTGCGGAAGCGCCTCTTGCTTCACCTAAAAAGGCGCTCGAATATGTGGACGAGAGTAACGATCCCGTGTTCGATATGATGATTCAGTTCGAAACCCAGGGAGCAGACTCCCTCTTTGGTGACTGGTTCCATGTGCCCTTTATTCTTTTCAGGCTTAAAAGAATCTATACAAAGTGGCAGTCAAAGCTTGACGGTAAGGCGTGGAATATGCTTTACATTGAGAACCACGATCATCCCCGTATGGTTTCCCGTTACGGAAGTGAGAAGTACCAGAAGGAAAGTGCAAAGATGCTTGCCGCATCCTATCTCTTCCAGAAGGGAACCCCCTTTATCTATCAGGGACAGGAGATCGGTATGACAAACTGGTATCCCGATGACCCCGAGATGTACGAGGACGTGCAGACCAGATGGCAGTACTTCAACGTTGCAACAAAGGCATCTCCCAAAAGACGTCTTAAAAGACTGTGGGATTGCTCACGCGACTCGGCTCGTACGCCGGTACAATGGTCGGCTGAGGAGCACGCAGGCTTTACCACAGGAACGCCCTGGTTCTACGTGAACGAGAATTATAAGGAAATCAACGTTGCAGATCAGGAGAATGATCCCGATTCGGTGCTTAACTTCTACCGAAAGGCAATTAAGCTCCGCAAGACCCTCTCTGCCGTAAGACACGGCGATTACAAGGAGCACTTTATCTTCTCATCGAAGCTTTACACCTATACCCGCGAGGACAAAAGACAGAAGCTGCTTGTAGTCTGCTCCTTCACCGACAAGAAAGCGATGATGAAGGTACCCGCAGGATTTGATCTCTCCAAGGCACAGCTGATGCTTCATAACTATGCCGACGTAAGCTCTAAGACCTTGAGACCTTACGAGGTGAGAGTTTACCTTTTGGATAAGTAATTACAATTAATGGACTGATCGAGGCAAACGCTTTATTGGCGTTTGCCTCGTTTGTTTTGTGTCAAAAAAACAAGCACGACAATTCCATCGAATCATCGTGCTTGTTTGATATTTATTTGGTGAATACACCCTGGATAGTTATTGTTTCGCCGGATGAAGGCATTGTCAAGGGAGCATCAATAGACTGCTGAACGCCATTGATAAGAATGTACGCTAAGGTATATCCGCTATCAGCCTCGGCAGTGATTGTAATCGGCGCATCACTGGTATCGCAGTTGCCAAGGCTTACAGTAAGAGAGCCGTGCTCGGAGGACAAAAGCGCTACCTTTGCGCCATTGATAGAGAAGGAACCGTTACTAACAATGTTTACACCTCTGTTTATAATTGCAACTTTCTTTATATTACCTGTGTGTTCAACTATTACAGAAGCATTGGTAATGTCATAGTCGCCTTTCAGTACTTCCGCAGTACCCTGAGCCTTCAACGTCAGTGTAGCACCCTCGCCAATACCAATGATTTTTCCGGGGGTAGTACCGTAAGAAGATATTCCTCTTTTTCCGTCATCGGCAACAGCTTGAAGGGTATTGTCACCCTTAAGATAAAGCGTTAATTCAGCTACGCTGCTGCTCAAATACAACGGGGTTCTCGTGTGAGTCAGCGAGAAGTTGTCGAAGATGAGAGTATATCTGCCTGCATCGCCTGTTGTTATATAATGACCTTCAGCCGTGCCGGTGAAGATATCGCCATCCTGTGGAGCATAAGCTTCGCCAGTAAACTCAACAGGTCCGGCATCAGACAACTCAACATTGATTGTTTTTGCAAGAATACCGTCACCCGAAAGTGTTATCACGGCTGATTCACTGTTTTCTATAGTGCTTGCAGCAACAACGATCTTTTGGGGTACGTTATAGTTTTCCTCGGTGAATGTAAGAGCGGAAGGAGATACGATTATGTAATCGTTATTCTCTGCGATATTTACAACAGTGTTTATGGGGTTAGATAAGGTTACCTCGATTTCAGCTCTTCCTGTGGAGCACAAGCGAATATCATTTTCGCTCAAAATGACTGTAGGTGTTTCGGCTACGTACGAGTTACCCTTGTTTGCCAGCTCGTACACATACTCGGACATATACTTGCCTGTTACCAAATCAACACCGCGAAGCACTACGCCTTTTTCGTAAACGTCAACAACGTATCCCTGGGAAAGATCCGGTTCTTCTTTGTAAGCTTCATCTCGAGTATATGCGCAGGAAGGAACGTGAACGAGCGATACGTTCTTGCTCGGCATATTGAAAACGTTCATATCATAATCGTCCGCCTCGCACTCAAACTTGTAGTGAGTATGACCGCTGAATACAACCACGTTTTCTGTGTTCAGCAGTGTTTCCATCAGCTCATCGTCTTCGGTGCTATTTTCAGTAAAACCGTAATACTGATCCTTTGTTAATCCTGCGTAATCGGTGATGGGGAAGTGCATAAATACGAATATTCTTGCACCCGCATAACGAACTAATCTTTCCTTCAGCCAATCTAAGCTGTCGGCATAAGGTGTGTCGACGTTAGCGTTGATGCTATCGTTCGTCAAGGACATGAATAAGAACACGTCGCCGTCATTAACGATTTCGAAGTTCTTCGGGTGGCCCATATACTCCTCCCAAACCTCGTCTGTGTGAGTGGCGTCGTGATTTCCCGTGCAAGCATAGAACGGAACGGTTGCGTGAGCATCAACTATTTCTTTATATGCTTGAAGCTCACTGGTTTCGCTCTTATAACCTATGTCACCGGTGATACCAACAAATTCAACACCTAAATTTTGCAGACCTTTAATGGCTCTTTTAAAATCGCTCGAACCGCCTCTGCTCTCATATCCTACGTGAATATCCGACAGGACGCCGAAGGAATACATTTTTTCGCCCAAGTGGATGTAGGAATCCTCAGAATCGGGCTTGGACAAATTGCATGCGCTTAGCAGGCATGTTGAGAATGCAATTACAAGTATCAAAAGACTTGCAACCAAAAGTCGTGTTTTTTTCATTGAAAGCTTCTCCTTTTTTTGGATAACAAAATTCAAGCGGTTAGCGCTTTTTTTATGTTATCACAGTTTTTTTTAAAAGTCAATACCCCAAAAACGCAGACAAACTCAAACCTTTTGTCTGTCGATATGTGCTCTGATTCGTCAAAGTTATCCCCCTTTTTAGGTAACTTTTAGCCGTTATGCAAGACTGCTGGGAGTAAGAATGTTACAGTGCTTATTTTAAATTTTTTTATATAAGTTTTAACGCCTTGTCATTTTTCTTCTTATCGGGTAACGTGTGATTTTACCGTTAAGTGCAACCCCTTTGGGAAAGATTCAAAGGAAGGTGACGTCTTATAAAAGGCGCTGTTTTTTGTATATGTTGCACAAAAAACGCCATTAATTTTTTTTTTGACAAACCTCTTATGCCGTAAAAATAGTATTTTATTCCACAAAGCTCCATTGCAATAAAAAATATGATAGTATTTAATAAAATAATAAAGCGGAAGGGATATCCCTTTGTTATGATGTTTTTCACTAATTTAAGGAGGAAAATAATATGAGAAGGTTTCCGTGGGGAATTCTGGCCGGAATATTCGCAATGATCTGGTCGTTTGCCTTAATTGCTATCGTAGCTGTGTTTGTAATATCATCTATGATGTATGCGATGGGCGGCGGCGACGACGGATTGAGAGATTCGTGGTGGCTTGTTCCGCTTATCGCAACCGAAATTGTAAGCGCAATCGGATGTGGCGTTAGCTTGATCCTGCGCAACGTAAGCAGAAATTAACTTTTAAGCCTAAACGAAAATAGGAGAAGAATAATGATGTTTTTTAAAAAATCATTTTGGGCATTGTTGACAGTATATATGTCCCTTTGGCTTGTGGTCGTTATGGTTGCGGGCAACATATTAGAGGACTATAAAATGCTTATCAATAATACTCTGGGTCTGCCCGGATACAGAGTAGAAAACGTTGCCACAGAGGACGAGGATCTTGAGCATTTTAAATCAAAATTCGTTAAGAAGGATGCGAATGGCAATATCATTTACGTCACCGATGAGAACGGCTATGTTCATGAGGCGTATGATGATGACGCGCTTCTTAAGGCCGGTATTGAAAAGGCTATGCAGGTTCAGAGAGAGGGTACGACTGTTCTTTGGAACTCTGACGCAAACGGTCTTCCCTTAAAGGCGGGAGATAAGGTCAGCTTGTTCAGCCACTCAAGCGTGGCTTGGGGTTACTCGGGCGGCGGATCGGGCCAGGCTGTCAAGGGTGACAATATGAAAGAGGCTCTTACTGATGCGGGCCTGTCGGTAAACGGAACTCTTTGGGATTTCTATAGTAAAGGTGCAGGCAAGGATTACGGACGAGATCCCTCGAATATAAACGAGGTTCCTTGGGATTTGTATACCGGCGAGGTTAAGAATTCCTTCGCAAGCTACGGTGATGCGGCTATTATCGTATTGACCCGTGTATCCCGAGAGGGTGCTGTCGGCGGAGCCGCCGCAGATATTCCGCATACAGGAGCAGATACACCCACAGGTGATTATCTTGACCTGAGCAGAGAGGAAGAACAAATGATAAACGAGGTAATCGCTGCTAAAAAAGCGGGTACCTTCAAAAAGGTCATCGTTCTCCTCAATTCCCCTGTAGGAATTTATATGGATTCGCTTCTTGAAAGACGCGACGACATAGATTGCTGTATGTGGGTTGGCCAGACGGGTACATACGGTCTTAATGAGGTAGGCAATATTCTGGCGGGAAAATCTACTCCTTCGGGACACCTGGCGGATACCTTCCTCTTCAACACACGTTCTACCCCTGCTTATGCGAACAGCATTGCTACTGCCTATCTCAACGCTGCGTCTATGAATCTGGAAAACATAAATAGACAGGGCGTCTTTATTGTATACGCCGAGGGTATTTACGTAGGATATAAGTATTATGAAACCCGATACGAGGATACAGTTCTCGGAAGAGGTAATGCTACCTCTGCCGCAGGCGTAGTAAATTCCGCATCAAGCTGGGTATACAGCGATGTGGTTGCTTTCCCCTTCGGCCACGGAGATTCTTACACCACCTTTGAGTACAGCAACTACTCGGTAGTAGAAAACGCTGACGGAAATTACGAGGTAACTCTTACCGTTAAGAATACCGGTAATGCAAAGGGCGCAGATGCAGTTCAGATCTACGTTCAGAAGCCCTATACGGATTACGATAAAATGTGGGGCATTGAACAGGCTTCGGTTAATCTTGCAGGATTTGCAAAGACCAAAGAGCTTGCTCCCGGAGAAAGCGTAGAAGTTACTATAGTAGTAGAGGACGATGCTTTCAAGACCTACGATGCATATAACAAAAAGACATATATTCGTGAGAAGGGCGATTATTACATAACCGCAGCGCAGGATGCTCACGAGGCAGTAAACAATATTCTTGCGGCAAAGGGCTATACACCCGCTAATACAAACGGTGTAATGGATGCCGAGGGTAACAATAGCCTTGTCGGAAAATTTGAATTTGATACCGATGACTACGAGACCTTCAGCGTTTCAGATGTGACAGGCAACCCGATTACAAACCGCTTTGAGGATGTTGACTGGAATCTTTATAAAAATAAGTCGGAAGAAACCATTACGTATCTGTCCAGAAACGACTGGCAGGGAACTTATCCTACTGAAGCAGTTAAGTTAAGTCTTAATGAAATAATGGTTGAGGAGCTTGCTAACGATCATAAGGCAGAGGCAAATCCCGAGGACAAGATGCCCCTGTTTGGTCAGGGACACTCTTATAATCTAATAGATATGATGGGTCTTCCCTATGACAGTGAGCAGTGGGAAACACTTCTTAATCAGCTGACGCTCGAAGAGATGATCGAGCTGCTTGGCAGCGCACAGGGCGGTACCATGGCGATGGACAGCATCGCAAAGCCCGGTGACGTAGCGGTAAACGGTCCTCTTGGCGTTACGTCCAAGTATCTTGGTTCGGGCAAGAACCCCGTTCATTACCCCAGCCCCACAGTTCTCGCATCGAGCTATAACGAACAACTTGCCCTTGAAGTTGGTGAGCTTATGGGCTATGATGCGCTTCACTCCGGCGCTGCGTGTATTTATGCTCCCGGCGCAAACATTCACAGAACAGCATACAGCAGCAGGAACTGGGAATATCTTTCCGAGGACGGCTTCCTTACCGGTATGATGACAAAGAACGAGGTTATCGGTATGGAGTCCACCGGCTGCTACGTTACCTTGAAGCATTTTGCTCTTAATGACCAGGAGAGCTATCGTCACGGTGCAAGCATTTGGTCAAACGAGCAGGCTATTCGTGAAATATATCTTGCAGCCTATGAGCCCGGTGTTACAGACGGCGAGGTTGACGCTATGATGTCTGCCTTCATCCGTTTGGGTACTAAATGGAGCGGCGCTCATAAGGGACTCTGCACCGACGTATTACGCGGTGAATGGGGTCATCAGGGCTTTGTTATCAGTGACTCGGCATGGCAGACTTATATGGGAGTCATCGATGGCTTGATGGCAGGAAACGACTGTATCCTGTACAAAATAGATCTTTCCCTTTACAATCAGGCTTACGAAAATCCCACCGTAGCAAAGGCTGTACGCGAAGCAACTCACAGAGTACTGTACGTTGTCGCAAACAGTGCTACGATGAACGGAATAGGCAAAAATACCAAAATTATTTCGGTTAATGAATGGTGGCAGGAGCTTATTATCGACATTAAGACGGGTGCAATAGTGGCAACAATTTCGTTGCTTATTATTACTATTTTAGCATTTATTTTGTTTAGAAGAGAAACCTTCTATTATTCCGGAACACCTGCTGGAAAAATAATCGGAACTGTAGTTGCGGTAGTATTAACGTTGGTTCTCGTAGCCACTTCAATAATCGTACCGCATACTTTGAAGAATCTTCCGGAGGACCACATAGGAAATCTGCTTGGTTCTCTTCTTGAGGGAGAGAATTCCGACGGTGAGGAAGAGAAGATTCCTTCACTTAAGGATCAGCTTGAGGGCGAGTATAATGGTTACATATTTGAGGCAGAGTGCTCCGAAATGACATCCGATAAAGCTACGCTGTCAACAGGTGGTGAGTCACAGAATTATCCCAGTGGCGGTATGTACATCGGCAGTATGAAGAATGCAGACGAGTTCAAGACTGTATTCAACGTGACTGCATCAGAGGCCTCTCCCGCTGTTCTCAGCCTGTCTATGGGCCTTAGAGAGTGGGAAATGGTAATGGCTGACGTTCTTACTCTTACCGTAAACGGCGAGGAGATTGAGATAAGCAAGGATATCGTATTCCCTGTATCCCATGGAGTAAGGTACTTTGATTGGAAAGAATTTGAGATAGCTATAATCAATCTTAAGGCCGGAGAAAATACTATTACTCTTGAAAAGAAGGCTGGCCTTGGCGACGGCGTAGGAAACGGTCTTAACTTCGACTACCTTGCACTTTATACCGTTGCAGATT
>JAZSRX010000021.1:0-41001 GCA_045538685.1 Eubacteriales bacterium
GTAGGAATAATTACCACAGGGGCAACTGCAGGAACTGCTTCGTCTTCAAGCACAGTTGCCTGTACTTCTTCGCCGATGCTTGCTTCTGCTACAACAGGGGCGGGTGCGGATGCTTCGTCTGCTGCTACGTATGCTGCAGTAATAGGAGAAGACATAGGTGTGGCAGCTTCTGTTGCCTTGTCGCTTGTAGGAATAATTACCACAGGGGCAACTGCAGGAACTGCTTCGTCTTCAAGCACAGTTGCCTGAACAGTTTCTTCGAATACGTTCGCCTCGGTTGCGGGGATAATAACAGGTTCTTCTGCTGCTACGAAGCTGTCGGTAACCGGCTCGGATACAGGTGTTGCAACCGCGGGAATAACAACAGGTGTTTCTGCAATAGGAATAATTTCATCTTCAAGCACAGATGCTTCGGTAGTGTCCTCGATGATGTTCGCCTCGGTAACAGGTACGAGCACAGGAGCTTCCTCTGCAGCAAAGCTGTCCATAACAGGAGCCGACTTGGGTGTTGCTGCCTCGGGAACAACTGTGGGTTCCACATTGATAGGAATGATCTCGTCTTCAAGCACAGATGCTTCGGTAGTATCCTCGATGATGTTCGCCTCGGTAACAGGCACGAGCACAGGAGCTTCCTCTGCAGCAAAGCTGTCCATAACAGGAGCCGACTTGGGTGTTGCTGCCTCGGGAACAACTGTGGGTTCCACATTGATAGGAATAATCTCGTCTTCAAGCACAGATGCTTCTGTAACATCCTCGATAATATTTGCCTCGGTAACAGGAATAACAACAGGTTCTTCTGCTGCTACAAAGCTGTCGGTAACCGGCTCGGATGCAGGTGTTGCAACCGCGGGAATAACAACAGGTGCTTCTGCGATAGGAATAATCTCGTCTTCAAGCACAGATACCTTTGTAGTATCCTCGATAACATTTGTCTCGGAAACGGGGATCTGAACAGGTTCTTCCTCTGCCCCAACGACAGGAGCAATCGGTTCGCCCAAAGGATTCTGCGAAGCGATGATAGGTGCGGATTTCTTGATTGCGGTGACAAAGCTATCATCCTTAAGCTCGGTAGCAGCAACCTTATTTTCATAAATGGTTGCATTAAGCTGAACTACACCGTCATCATCTGCGGATGTATAAATTGTAATGGGAACATCCAGTGTATAGGGCTGGTTATCGGCAACGGGAGAGTCAGGAGTTGCCGCATAATCTATTGGTTGAACAGTCTCGGAAATAAGACTTCCGTCTTCAAGAACCGAATAACGTACGTTCTGATATATGTAAGGATGCTCTGTGGGTTGCTTGTTTGGCTCAACAAACGGAGAGTAAGTCGGCTGAGCGAAATAGGAGGGTTCTCTGCTTATAGTTGGATCGGGAGCTTCCTCCTGAACATCCAGGTCGGCGGCGGTAATGGGAGTGCTCTTTTCCGCCTCGAATACCGTATTATTAACCTCGTCTGCCTTAACAAATGCATAAGGATCTGCACCCATATTAATGGCAGTAACGGGATCAATGGGCTCTTCGGTAATAACAAAACCGTCAAGTCCGCGAATTGGCTTAACCGGCTCAAGCTCGCTGAGAATTGCAGCGGTGGGCTCAAGTGCCTCGATAAATACAGAGTCGGGAGCATCCCACTCGGTTTCTTCAAGGTCCTCGTATAGCTTTACCGTTCCTTCGCTTTCTTCATATTCTTTTTCCTTCTTACTATTTTTAACTGCAAGATAAATCAATATCGAACAGGTGACAGCCGAAATAAATGCCACAACCAAGAATAAAAATCTGAAGAACATAGGGTCTGAAATATAGTCCTTCTCTGCCCCGCCTTCAGCGGCAGTCTCCGCAAAAACAGTCAGTGCCATTGACAATATGAATACACATGCCAGAATAAAGGCCATGACGATCTTTCTGTTTTTAATAAACTTGTTCATACTCTCTCCATTTCATCGCTACCCATAAAGCGATTTAAATATTTATAATGTTTTACACATAATAATACGCGTCACGCGTGAATATTCGTATACGAGTATAATTATATCACCTATGCCCCATAAAATCAATAGTTTTTTAAAAATAAATAAATAAAAAAATGGGAAGCCGAAGCTTCCCACTGTTAATTTTAATTGTTTTATATCGAAATTATTCCTTATCGAATCTTTTGCCGTCGATCTCGATGTAGCCGTTGCCCTTCTTGAAATCGTATGTCTCGTCAACTTCCTTACCGAGAAGTTCATACTTAATAGTGATCTCTTTACCATCGATCTCATACTCGCCATCGAACTCTACGTCACCCAAAAAAGTGTCCATAGTGCCCTTGAAAGTTCCGTCGGTCTCAAACTCATAAGTAAGCTTTACACCGTCTTCTTCCTTAGAGTATGCACCGTTAAGCTTTTTGCCACAAGAAGCAAGGGTGAAGAGCATGCAAACCATAAGCACGCATACAAGGATGGTTGAAACAATTCTTTTCATTTTATTTTCTCCTTATGTATTTTGTCGTGAAGTACACGATCTTGGTTATATTTTACTATTTTTCATAATAATTGTCAATCTTTTTTATTGCAGTTAATAATTTTTAATAATTTCATCATTTCGGTTGACAAATGGAAAAGCTTGTATTAAAATGTATAGGGCTTATTTAGCTACGGAGGACTTTAATGAAGTTTTTTAATATATTTAGGCATTTTGCATTAGTAATGAGACACAAGTGGCGTGTTTTTGTAAACTGCACAAAATGCGGTCTTGTTTGGCGAGGTCTTGTACACGATTTGTCGAAATTTTCGCCGAGCGAGTTTTTTGAAAGTGTTAAATACTATCAGGGAAACCGATCTCCCATAGGTGCCTGTCGAAGAGACATCGGTTACAGTCATGCCTGGCTTCACCATAAAGGCAGAAACAAGCATCATATTGAATATTGGCTTGACAACGAGTGCAAAATTCATCCGCTTATGCCCTACAAATATGCGGTGGAGTGCGTATGCGACAAACTTGCGGCAACAAGAGTTTATGCCGGCAAAGGATATTCAACCGACCTTCCCCTTCTGCACTGGCAAAAGTACGGTCGCTGGGTAAACGGAAATCCCAAAACAATGCAGTTTATGGAAGAAGTATTTACAGACGTTGAAAAGCACGGAGAAAAATTTGTGCTGAGTAAAAAATATATGAAAGAAAAATACCGCGAGGTATGTCTTAAATGAACGAAGAAATAGCCGAATTTAAAAGTCCGAAGGAAAAAATCAAGCAACTGATAAAAGATAATATAGTGCTTATTATTGCAATTCTTGCTGCGTCGGTTACATCAATAATCGTACCGCCGGACAAGAAATATATCGAATACTTCGATTTCAAGACACTTGCTTGTCTTTTCAGCGTTCTTGCGGTTGTTTGTGCCCTTCGGAATATCAGATTTTTCTATACGATAGCAAAGGCAATAGTAAGAAAATTCAGAAATGCACGCGTTGCAATTCTTGCACTTGTGTACATAACCTTTATCGGCTCTATGCTGATAGCAAACGATATGGCTCTGCTTACTTTTTTGCCGCTTGGATACTTTATTCTTCACACAACAAAAAAGGAAAAATATCTTGCCTTTGCCTTTATTATGCAGAACATAGCGGCAAATCTCGGCGGTATGCTTACCCCGTTTGGAAATCCGCAAAACCTGTATCTTTACTCAAAATTCAACATTCCCGACAAGGAATTTGTCAGCATAATGCTGCCCCCCTTTATCGTTGCTGTGGTTCTTATTACAATTTGCTGTCTTGTTTTCATTAAAAACGAGCCACTTGAAATTGAGGAAAAAGCGGCAAGCTTACCTGTTACCAGAGTAATAACCTATCTTGTGTTGTTTGCTATCGCAATTCTTATGGTATTCCGTTTTATGCCATACTGGATTGGGCTTGTGATTATATTTATTGCAATTCTTGTTTTAGACAGACAGGCACTTTTACAGGTTGACTACGGTCTGCTCTTTACCTTTGTATTCTTCTTTATTTTTGCAGGTAATATGGGCAGAATTGATGCTGTGCGTGAATTCTTCTCTTACCTTCTTAATATAAATACACTTGTATTTTCGGCAATGAGCTGTCAGTTTATCTCAAATGTTCCCTCTGCAATACTGCTTTCTCAATTTACAGATAACTACCGTGAGCTTCTTCTCGGTGTGAATATCGGCGGTGCAGGAACGCTTATTGCTTCGCTTGCAAGTCTTATTACCTTTAAGGAATATACAAAGCAGGATCCCAAACACACTTTAAGCTATATTATCAAATTTACCGCTTTCAATTTCGCATTTTTGCTGATTTTAACACTATTTTGTTATTTGATCGGCTGATAAAAGCTCCTTTTCCGCTTGGAAAGGAGCTTTTTTAAAATGTTTTTGGATATACTCCGCTTTTTGTCAGTTCATTAAGTACCGAAGTTATGTTTTCTTTATCCTCTTTATATGTCATACCGCACCACTGTCCGCCGTTTTCTATTACCCTGACTTTCAGTTTTTCTTCCCTGATCAGCCGAGAAACAATATCGGGAAGATAACACTCTCCCGAGAGCAATTTTTCTCTGTCTGCCGACTTTAAAAAATCTAAAAAACCACTCTCACATTCCTCAATAATTTTGGGAGTAAATCCCCAAAAATTCATAGAAACGGTGAAATTTGGATCAAGTTGTCCCGTTTTGCCCGACAGAATCATACCGTTTTTCTCTTCAATATGGGAAATCTCGGCAATCTTTGAAAGATAACCCGACTCCACAATACAAACTCCTCTTGAAACAGGCCCGTTCTTGCTTAATGTGTTTTTCAGTCGATATCCCACCATTGCGGCATCATCCGTTCCCGAGTCGAGAAATTTTCGCATTTCAAGAAAACCCGACCTGCCGTAATAGTCATCTGCGTTAATAATGGCAAAAGGCGAGTTGATTTTTCCTTTAAGACAACACACCGCGTGAGCAGTTCCCCACGGTTTTTTTCTTTTCTCGGGACGTTTGAAGCCCAAGGGCAGACTGTCAAGCTCCTGAAAAACATAATCCACATCAATTCCGCGTTTTTTCATTCGAGAAAAAACGGTGTTTTTAAAATCGGCTTCAATCGACCTTTTAATTATAAATATTACCCGATCAAAGCCAGCCCGAGCGGCATCAAACACCGAATAATCAATAAGTGTGTGGCCAAAGGAGTCAACCGCCTCAAGCTGTTTTGTTCCTCCAAAGCGGCTACCCAGTCCGGCAGCCATAATTACAAGAGTCATTTTCCCTTTCCTCCTTCATTTTTCAGTATATGCAGAAGAGAAAAAGGAAAATAATCGACAAAATGTTCGGCGGTACTTGAAAAAACGGTGATTTAGAGGTATAATATAATCGAAAAAAACAGAAAGGATTTTGTTTATGAGTAAATTTCAGGTTATTGAGCATCCTCTTATTCAGCATAAGCTGACTATTATGCGTGAGAAGGACACCCCCACAAGCGAGTTCAAACAGTTGCTTGACGAAATTTCTATGCTTATGGGCTATGAAATTACAAGAAATCTTCCCACCGAGGAGGTAGAGATTGAAACTCCTATTTGCAAAACAAAGCAGAGAAAAATTTCGGGAAAGAAGCTTGCGATAGTTCCTATTCTTCGTGCAGGACTTTGTATGGTTGACGGACTTCTTCGTCTTGTTCCCGTAGCAAGAGTGGGACACATCGGTCTTTACCGCGATCCCGAAACACACGAGCCGGTTGAATATTACTGCAAGATGCCTCCCGAGCTTGAGGAGAGAACGGTTATTATCGTTGATCCTATGCTTGCAACAGGCGGATCTGCAAGTGATGCCATTACTATGGTTAAAAACAAGGGTGCAAAGCACATTATGCTTATGTGCCTTGTTGCCGCACCCGAAGGTGTGAAGAAGGTGCAGGAAACTCATCCCGACGTTGATATTTATGCTGCCTCTCTTGACGAGTATCTTAATGAGCACGCATACATTGTTCCCGGTCTTGGCGACGCAGGCGACAGAATTTTCGGAACTAAATAATTAATAAAACCAAAAAAATCTATTTTTCGGGAAAGGAGGCATATATGCACGAGCTTATAATCGGAAAGAACGACGCAGGACAGCGACTTGACAAATTTATTACCAAGACACTTGATCTGCCAATGAGTTTGCTTTATAAGTCGATTCGCCTTAAAAAAATTAAGGTAAACAGAAAACGTGCCGAGAACAACACCGTTCTTATGGAAGGTGATAGAGTTCAATGCTTCCTTTCTGACGAGTTTTTCGAGAAAAAGGTGGGCAAAAACTCATTTGAGGGAATAAATGTAAAGCTTGAAATCATTTATGAGGACGAGAATATTATTCTTTTGAACAAGCATCCCGGTGTTTCTGTTCACGAGGATGAAAACGGTTCAACCAATACACTTATCACTCACATTCAGGCATATCTTTATCAAAAGGGAGAGTATCGTCCCGACGAAGAACAGAGCTTTGCCCCTGCCCTGTGCAACAGAATCGACCGAAACACAGGCGGAATTGTTATTGCAGCAAAAAATGCCGAGGCACTTCGTGTGATTAATGACAAGATTAAACACAGGGAGATTGACAAGTTTTATTTTGCGGCGGTACACGGTATTCCGAAGCCCGAGTCAGCCACTATAAAGGGATATCTTTTAAAGGATGACAAAAACAATATTGTTCGTGTTTATGAAAAAAATCCCCCTCGCACTGCGAAGGAGATAATCACGAGATACAAGGTTGTGGCGAAGAAAAGCGACTCTGCACTTGTTGAGGTAGAGCTTCTTACAGGCAGAACGCATCAGATCAGAGCACATATGGCACATATAGGCCATCCGCTTATCGGTGACGGCAAGTACGGAATTAACAAAAATGACAGAGCAAAGGGCTACAAATATCAGGCACTTTATTCCTACCGTTTGCGTTTTTCGTTTGATACAAGCACCCCTACCTGCCTGGATTATCTGAACGGAAAAGAGTTTAAAATTCCGAAAAAGGATATATACTTTACCAAAGATTATTTTTGATTTTAAAAAATAATACCCGACGATATAAAAAGGACGAGAAGCAATCAAAATTTCTCGTCCTTTTTTATTTGCAATCATTGTCAAGAATGTAGCATTTCGATTTAACTTGATATGTTTTTTTAAAAAGCACGCAGAGACTGATTACCTTGCAAAGTTCATCTATAAGGCGAAAGCAACAAGCTCTCCGCATTTTTGGGGAGGGCTTGTTGCTGCTTTAAATTATTTTAAAAGAAAAGATATATGTTTTTTATATCGCTCCGTTTGCGGAAGAAATATTTTCCGCATCAATTCCTTTGATTTGACAGTAATATTCAAGCACAAATTTTGCATGTGCCTTCTCTGCAGGGTTGGTCTTGACATTCACAATGTCAGCAAGGATACGGGCACAGGCAGAGTCCTTCAAATAACGGTACAATCTCTGGCTCCAACGGATGCCTCCGTCGCTATTCTTATAATAATGCCAGAACTTCATCTGCTTTGCTTCATCGGGTGTCAATTCAATGGTATATCCGTCCTTGGCTACAACGTAGCCGGCATTATCCTCGTCGCCTTCGATTGCTTCACCTGTTACGAATACACCGAAAATGATTCGGTCATCTTCCTCGGTGTTGGGATAGCGGGTTGTAAGAACTGCAAGACTGTTGCTTGATGCATCCTGAATACGTCTGCCCTTCGAGATGCCATTCTCTTCATCAAGATCTTCTCCTGCAGCGGCTGTCCAAGCAGTCAGCATACGGGACTCGTAGCAAACGAATCCTGTTCCGGTATTGATAGCATCCAGTTCTTCACGAGTGATCTTGCCGTCAACATACTTACGACAGGGAGATTTAGCGTTAGAACACCAGCTGTGGTGACGGACATCAATATTATAACGTATCTGATCGTCGGAGCAAACACCCTTATATCCAATGCAATCACTACTGCAACCGCCGTCACAGAAATTGCACTTAAAAGCAAGATTGTTCTCGTTGCTATTGCGTGACTGCGTTGTTCGCTTGACGGATGCTTTTGCTTCTTCTGCACGTCTTTTTGCTTCCTCTGCCTCACGAATTGCCTTTTCAAGCTCCTCTCGTTTCTTTTGAGCTTTGGCTTCTGCTTTCACTGCATATGCCTCCTCAAGCTCAGATTGCAGCTTTGCATCCTTACATTTCAAAAAGGATGTGAAGGTATCGGGCGAAACAAATCTGCTTTCCCTGTCAGAGAACCTTACGGTAATGTTGTCACCATTGTGGGCAACAATTACTCCTTCACCAAATTTCTTATGTACGACTGCCTGATTTACGAGATTCATATAAATGTCCTCCATTTTTTTCTGCATCGAGCTGAGATGCGTTTTTGCGTGTTTTTGATAGAAAAATGTTTGAAAAATACCGGAAATCGCGTTTTTTTAAGATTTAGTCGGATTTTGAATTATCGGGTTTCTTTGGCTTATAGGTATCCTTCTGGCTGCAGCCCGCACGTCCGCCGCCTGCACAAGCACAAGCACAGGCACAAGCACAGGCACAACCGCCGTGACCGCCACCCCTGGAATGAGATTTGTTCATCATACTCTGATCCATCATATGTATATCCCTAGCAACTCTGTAATGTCTGTTCGGTCTGCCGTAAACGTACATAGGATGTCCGTATCCGCGTATAAATCCTCTGCCTCTGTGATATGAAATCACACTGTCAATACAGAATACCTCAAAGATTAAGAGGACAATTACAACCATCACAAGAAGTGCAACAATCGCCCACTTTTCACCCACAAGTTCATTCTCTACATATTCGTCGATAAATGGCTCATAATGGGTTGTATCGGCATCAAAGGGCTCATACTCCACTCTTAACGTGCGATATTCGCCCGGCTCCATAGAGCCCTGCCAGATGTGCCAATCATTATCAGAAGTATTGGCATTAGAGGATATTTCGCCGTCTGTCTTTTTCCAGTGGAACTTATAGTTTTCAACAGGAGTTGCATTAAACCAGCAGGGTGTGAACTCATAGAAATACTTTCCGTTATCGCGGCAAAGCATCTCTCCCTGATTAATTTTTACACTGAATTCAAGAGTTTCGCCTTTATAATACTCTCTGTCTAAAATCAAATCTATGTGACAGTTGCCTCTGTCATAAAATTCGTCGATTTTTTTGATATTGCTTGAATGATTTACAACCACATAATCATAGTTGGGAACACCGACATATACAAATGTAAGAGGTTCGTTTCCGTCAAGCGGTGTCCAGGTGAATTTGTACTCAATGTCAAGAGTTCCGTCATCCTTCGGGGTTACATAAATATTGTATTGATTAATTGTGTCCTGCGGTTTGGGCTCAATAACGAACATCAAAACCACACAGACAATCTGAAGGAGAACAAGAACCGATAGCAGAATTACCTTGCTTTTAGGGAATGTTCTGCGTCTCTTTATTGCTTCCTCGGAAAAATCGTAATTTACTTTATTTGTTTTAGCCATTTTCCCCTCTCTTTCTGAAGGGACAGCATTTCGCTTCCGCATCACTCATACCGCGAAGATTTGCACATTGTTCCTTTTTCCAGATATCCTTAAAGCTGTCGGTAAGTATATTACCAAGATTTCCATCATCGCTAAGCCAGCTTTGGCAAGGAATAACCGTTCCGTCGGGAGCAATTGCCATATTTGAAAGGCAAGCACCGCACATAGGAACATTCATATTAAGCTCCTCCAGCTTCTTCTCATCAATAAGGCCGGGGGATGTAAAATCAATCTCCATACCGTGTTCGTTGCAATAATGCTTTGCTTCTTTTACAATATTATAAAGCTCGTCGCCGTTAAGGTCATACTCGCCATGTCTGTTTTCAGCCATACCTGTGCAGATAAGACCGCTGACGGTGACAAAACGCACGCCGAGAGAGGAAATGAACTTCAAAGTTTCCACATAATCGGCATTTTTCTTGCAAATCGGTGTATTTATGCTCACGTCAAGCCCTGCATTAACTGCATTTTTTATTCCCTGAACCGTATCGGCAAAATGGCTTGAACCGACAAGCGAATTATGTATTTCCTCGTTATGTGAATAAAGGGTGATTTGCAGACTGTCAAGCGATGCTTCGCAAAGTCCCTGACAAAGCTCCTTTGTCAGAAGAACTCCGTTGGTATTGAGACGGGTGACAAACCATTTTGAATAGTCAATAAGCTTGCAAATATCCTCTCTTTGCGTGGGCTCACCGCCTGTAAAGGTAAGCATTGGAACTCCTGCCCCTTTAAGCTTGTCAATCGCCCCCTTCCACTCATCAGTAGACATCTCTGATTTACAGGAAAGCTTCTCGCCTGCGGCATAGCAGAACATACATTTCTGATTGCATTTCCACCTGCCCTCGCCGTCGGTCATAGAGCTTACCATAAGATCTACCCTGTGAGGAGCATACATATTTTTTGCATAAGAGCGAATGGATAGCTTTTCAATATCAGCATCTACACTCTCGCCTCTTGCCACTGCAAAAATTACATCAAGCATAAAGGAAAGATCCTCTTTTATCTCCTCTGCATCAGCAAAAGGATAAACCTTCAGTGTGTTTTTCACCGTATTTTTATAAATCTTCTCATAATCGCTCTCGCTGATTTCAACACCATCAAATCTGTTTGTCTCGGTAATAAAGTTTGACAGCATTATTGCCCAAGAGTAGCCAACAGGAAGAAGATAGTATCCGTTCAGGATACAAATATAGCTTGAATTACCAAGCATTTTAAATTTTGGCGGAATAAGATGAATACGCACAACACCCGGCCCATCAGGGTTAAAGGTGCAATGCTTTACTCCGCTTTTCAGTTCTTTGTACTGTGCAATTTTGTTTAAAAGTCCCATAATTTTTATTCTTTAATCAAAAAACGTAAATAGTTGTTGTCAAAAAAACTTATCCGTCACGGCTAAGCCGTGCCACCTTCCCCAACAGGGAGGGATTTTTGCTAACGTCGAACTTGTGTGCTAAGGCGGATTAGACGCAAAATATCTTTTTTCTGAATTTCGAGGAGATTTTGAGGGATAATTTGGCTTATCGCACCGAAGGCGTAGTTACCTACGTCGAGTTTGTGCGTTAAGGCGGATTAGACGCAAAATATCCCGAAATTACCTGCCTGTTGAGCCGAAGCCGCCCACACCTCGAGCTGTGTCGGAAAGCTCTTCTGCATCTTCAAATTCTGCCTTCAAAAAGGGCACAATTGCAAGCTGTGCAACTCGTTCTCCTGACTCAACAAAAGCAACATTTTCGCTGTGGTTATGAAGTGCAACCATAATTTCACCGCGGTAATCGGCATCAATTACACCCACCTTGTTTGCGGGTGCAAGTCCGCGTTTTGCACCCATACTTGAACGGGCAAAAACAAGTCCGCAATATCCCTCCGGAATTTCGGCAGATATTCCTGTGTGTATAAACACCGTTTCGTGGGGCTTTATCTCCACCTTGGAGTCAAGAAGTGCGTAAAGATCTGCACCTGCCGAATACTCCGAGCCATAGGTGGGAATTATTGCTCTCTCATCCAATTTTTTAATTCTTAATTTCATATTTTTCTCCAATAAGCTTTTTCACTCTGCACTCTGAACTCTGCACTCTACACTAAAAATGCCTATCCTCTTTAATGCCTTCCCAAAGGACTATTCTGCCCTCTGCTCTTGTAGCATTCATATCAATAACACGCTGATTTTTCGAGCCGCGAAATCGTAATCCAAGCGACTTTTCTTCCTCTATGTACGGCCCGTCTACAAGCACATCTACAAGTGAAAGAATCTCGGCAGTGATAGCCAAAAAGCAACGATGTCCTTCCCTCTCGTCTGTCAATTCTTCATATAGGTTTCCCGTATAAAGCCAAACGGTTTTTTCGGGAAATTTTTCCTTAAAAGCACGAAGAAATAATAAAATCTCCGGCTGATTTTCGGGCTCCATCGGCTCTCCGCCGAGAACAGTCAGACCTCTTACAGAAGGATTATCTGTCGCTGTAAATATTTCGTTTCGGGCTTCATCATCAAAGAGTTTACCGTAGGTAAAGCTCCAGGTTTCGGGCTGAAAACAGCCCTTGCATTTATTGCGACAACCGCTGACGAAAAGGGTTACTCTTATTCCCTCTCCGTTAGCAATGTCGCATTTTTTTATTGCTGCGTAATGCATATTAAACCTCATCGTCAGAAATCGGCTTTACTTCTTCCGAAGAGAAAGCTAATTTTTCTTTAAGGAATTTACCTGTATGAGATGCCTCGCAGGAAGCAATCTGCTCGGGAGTGCCACAGGCGACAACCGTTCCGCCGCCGTCTCCGCCCTCGGGACCGAGATCAATGATATAATCTGCCGTTTTGATAAGGTCAAGATTATGCTCGATTACCACAACGGTGTTTCCGCCGTCTGCAAGTCTCTGCAAAATACCGATAAGCTTTGCAACGTCGGCGGTATGCAGACCTGTGGTGGGCTCGTCGAGGATATAAATTGTCTTACCTGTTGAACGCTTTGCAAGCTCGGTGGCAAGTTTTACTCTCTGTGCTTCACCGCCCGAAAGAGTGGTAGAGGACTGACCGATTTTTATATATCCAAGTCCAACGTCAAATAGAGTTTGCAGTTTTCTTTGAAGTGCAGGAAGTCCGTCGAAGAAGCTAAGTCCCTCTTCTACCGACATTTCAAGCACATCATAGATGTTTTTGCCCTTATACTTTACGTCAAGGGTGTCGCGGTTATATCTTTTTCCCTTACAAACGTCGCATTTTACATACACGTCGGGAAGAAAATTCATCTCAATACACTTTACACCATCGCCCTCGCAGGCCTCGCAGCGTCCGCCGCGAACATTAAAGGAAAATCTTCCCGAACTGTATCCCTTCGCCTTAGCATCTCTTGTCTGGGCGAAAAGATTTCTGATGTCGGTGAACAGTCCTGTATAGGTGGCAGGGTTTGATCTGGGAGTTCTGCCAATGGGGCTTTGGTCTATGGCAATAACCTTGTCAAGATGCTCCATACCTTCAATTCGCTCTACTTCACCGGGATAGGTGACAGCACGGTTAAGATCGCGGGCAAGCATTCTGTATAAAATCGAGTTGATAAGCGAAGATTTTCCGCTTCCCGAAACACCTGTTACAGCCGTAAAAGTGCCGAGAGGAATGTCCACGTTTATATTCTTTAGGTTGTTTTCTGCCGCACCTATAATAGAAAGCTTGTTGCCGTTTCCTGTGCGACGTGTCTTTGGAACATCAATATTTTTTCTGCCCGACAGATAATCGCCTGTTATGGATTTTTCGCATTTTGCAACCTCATCGGGAGTTCCGCATACCACAATTTCACCGCCGTGAATACCTGCACCCGGGCCAACGTCAACAATAAAATCTGCCTCTCGCATTGTGTCCTCGTCGTGCTCTACAACGATAACACTGTTGCCAAGGTCACGAAGCTTTTTAAGTGTACCGATAAGCTTTCCGTTATCCCTTTGATGCAGACCGATGCTGGGCTCGTCAAGGATATACAGAACACCTGTAAGCGAGGAGCCGATCTGGGTTGCAAGTCGAATTCTCTGTGCCTCTCCACCCGAAAGTGTGCCTGCGGTACGGGCAAGGTTAAGATAATCAAGTCCAACACTGACAAGGAAGGAAAGACGTGCCTTAATCTCCTTTAAAATCTCCTTGGCGATCTTGGTTTGTTCCTCGCCAAAGCTGAGATTTTGTACAAAATCATACATTTTGTCAATAGAAAGATGGCAAATTTCATCAATATTCAGACCGCCAACGGTGACACCGAGAACCATATCCGAAAGTCGTCTGCCCTTACATTTCGGACAGGCAACCTCCTCTACAAATTCCTGATAATAATCGCCGCCCTGCATTTTCATACGTTTTTCAATAATACCGACGATGCCCTCAAAGTCGGTTACCTGTTCTCTTCCAAGACCGCCGAAATATCTGATAACCCGATATTTTTTGTCGCCAGTGCCATACATCAGGGCATTCATAGCATCCTCGGAATACTCGGAAAGAGGAGTATCAAGAGCAAAGCCGTAGCTCTTTCCAACCTCGGCAAGAAGAGGGCCTGTCCAGGAGTCCTCGGTCATACTCTTAAAACCGTTTACGGCAATTCCGCCGTCACGAAGAGAAAGATGCTTATGTGGAATAAGCTTTTTCACCGAAATTCGTTGCATATTACCAATTCCTGCACACTCGGGACAAGCACCGAAGGGATTGTTGAAGGAGAACATACGCGGCTCAAGCTCGGGGAATGAAATTCCGTGCTCCTCGCAGGCATATTTCTGAGAAAATTCAAGCTCTTCGCCTTCGTTTCCTTCTCTGTCTACAACGAGTATTCTTACTCTTCCGTCTGCCACTTTAAGTGCAGATTCAACCGAATCGGAAAGACGTGAGCGAATGTCTCCACGCAAAACAAGTCGGTCAAGAACTATGTCAATATTATGTTTTTGGTTTTTGTCAAGATTAATCTGCTCGGAAAGGTCGTACATATTTCCGTCAACACGAACTCTGGCAAATCCGCCCTTTCGTGCGTCAGCAAAAATCTTTTCGTGCATACCCTTCTGTCCTCTGACAACCGGTGAGAGAACCATAAATCTTGTTCCCTCCGGCAGAGCCATAATGCGATCTACTATCTGGTCAATGGTCTGCTGAGTGATTTCCTTTCCGCATACGGGACAGTGCGGAACACCAACCCTTGCGTAAAGCAGACGGAGATAGTCGTATATTTCGGTAACAGTACCTACTGTGGAACGGGGGTTTTTGGAGGTGGTTTTCTGGTCTATGGAAATGGCGGGAGAAAGGCCTTCTATAAGGTCAACCTCCGGCTTGTCCATCTGACCGATGAACATTCTTGCATAGGACGAAAGACTTTCAACAAACCTTCTATGTCCCTCGGCATAGAGTGTATCAAAGGCAAGAGAGGACTTTCCACTACCCGAAAGGCCTGTCAAAACAACAAGCTTGTCTCTCGGGATTGTAACCGAAATATCCTTCAAATTATTAACTTTTGCCCCTTTAATGACAATATTTCTTTGCATTTTGTGTATTCCTTACATTATTATCTTTCCTAAAAAATGATTTTTTTGCCTTCCCCAAGACAGGGGAAGGCCTTAATCGCCATTCCGAATTTCGCAGTCTCTCTTTGATGGTGTTATTTTCTAAGCTCTTTGATGCGGTCGCGGATATAGGCGGCTTTTTCAAATTCAAGAGCTTTTGCCGCCTCTCTCATCTCGGCGGTAAGCTGTTCTATCATTCTTTCACGCTGGAGCTTTGTAAGCTTCTTTTCGGTGGGTGATTTAACCTTTCTGCCAATTTCAATAACGTCTGCAACCGCCTTCTTTACACTCTCGGGAGTAATGCCGTGCTTTTCGTTATACTTCATCTGTATATTTCGGCGTCGTTCCGTTTCATCAATTGCCGCCCTCATAGAGCCGGTAATTCGGTCAGCATACATAATTACGTGGCCGTTTACATTTCTGGCAGCACGTCCAACCGTCTGAATAAGCGAGGTTTCGCTACGCAGGAAGCCCTCTTTATCTGCGTCAAGAATAGCCACAAGGGATACCTCGGGAATGTCAAGTCCCTCTCTGAGAAGGTTAATGCCCACAAGAACGTCAAACTCGCCAAGACGAAGATCTCGGATTATCTCCATACGTTCAAGTGTTTCAACCTGGTGGTGTATATATTTCACCTTTATACCGTGGGTGGATAGATACTCGGTAAGATCCTCTGCCATATTTTTCGTCATTGTGGTGACAAGCACCTTCTCGCCCCTTGCAGTTACATCTCTTATCTCGCCGATAAGGTCGTCAACCTGCCCTTCACTGGGCCGGACATCAATCTTTGGATCAATAAGGCCTGTGGGACGGATAAGCTGTTCGGCAACAGAAGAGCTCTCCTGCTTTTCATACGGGCCGGGAGTTGCACTTACAAATATGGTTTGCCCTATTTTTTCTTCAAATTCCTCAAAGAAAAGAGGTCTGTTATCAAATGCCGAAGGCAGACGGAAGCCGAAGTCGACAAGATTTTTCTTTCGTGCATAGTCTCCTCCGCTCATACCGCGAACCTGAGGAAGTGTAACGTGGCTCTCGTCTATAAATGTAACAAAATCCTTTGGGAAATAGTCAAGAAGTGTGTGGGGGGTTGATCCCGCAGGTCTACCCGAAAGCACTCGGGAATAGTTCTCAACACCCGAACAGAAGCCAACCTCACGAAGCATTTCAAGGTCGTATTTTGTACGTTCCTCAATTCGCTGTGCCTCAATCAGCTTGTTCTGTGACTTAAAATATTCAACGCGTTCACGCATTTCCTCTTCTATTTCAAGCAAAGCCGCCTCTCGCCTGTCGTCAGACACAGCATAGTGTGTGGCGGGAAAAATTGCAACATAAGAAAGATTTTCTGTCACCTCTCCGGTAAGAGGGTTCACACGTGAAATTCTATCTATCTCATCACCGAAAAATTCAATGCGAATTGCACTGTCGCGTTTTGATGCAGGAAATACCTCTACCGTATCACCGCGAACGCGGAACTTGTTACGGACAAAATTAACGTCATTTCTCTCATAGCTTATAGACACAAGACGGCGGATAAGCTCCTCACGGGACATCTGCTGTCCCTCTCTGACCGAAACGAGCAGGTTCTGATACTCGGTAGGATCACCGAGAGTATAAATACAGGAAACGGATGCCACAATGATAACATCGCGTCTTTCAAAAAGAGCACTTGTGGCACTGTGACGAAGCATATCTATCTCGTCATTTACCATTGCATCCTTTTCTATATAAACGTCTTTTCCGGGAATATATGCCTCCGGCTGATAATAATCGTAATAAGACACGAAATATTCAACAGCATTTTCGGGGAAAAATGCACGGAACTCTGTGCAAAGCTGTGCCGCAAGAGTTTTGTTATGAGCAAGAACGAGAGTAGGTCTGTTAAGATTGGCAATAACGTTTGCCATAGTAAATGTTTTTCCCGATCCCGTAACACCGAGAAGTGTTTGTGATCTCTCACCTGCAAGGACACCGTCGGTCAGTGCACGAATTGCCTCGGGCTGATCGCCTGTGGGAAGGTAATCCGACACAAGTTTGAATTTATCCATAGTTACACCCTCCTTTCCTTTATTAATTGGTAATAACTAACTGTTATTTTTTATTGATTGTATTTTAGAAATTACAAAATCAAAAACGGTTTCGTCGTTAAGTCCGTCGAGAAAATGAATATCGTTCTTATTAAGCAGGGATATTGCATCCGAGATGCTCACATACAAATAATTCTCCATACTGTCCCACGCACATGCAGAATCGTCATCATCCGAGCAGCAAAGTCTGAAATACACTCTTCGCCCTTCTGCATCATAATACATATCGAGATAAACATATCCTTTGTATTTTTCTCCGCAAAGATGTGCAAGCTCCACAGACGGAAGTTCCTTTTTAGGAGTCAAAAAATCCTTCTTTACCATATCCGGATTATTAAACTGATCAAAAAATAAAGTGTAAAAATCTCCTTGCTTCACCCTTCTCTTGCTTCTTTCAAACACACAAAGCCGACAGTAGTTTTTGCCGCTTCCATCAGTCTTTTTTTCGTCATCGCAAAGAAGCTTTGTATTAAATCCGCAACATGGACATTCTTTTGGGCCTGTTGGTTTCACAGGAAGTGTTGGTTTTTTCACAATTGGATTATTCAATGCTGTATCCTCCGACAAACATTTACCCTTATTTATTATTTTATCACAAAATATTTTTAATGTAAAGAGAAAATGAAAATAAGGTTGACAAATTATAACTTTTGGTGTAGAATAATGTCTGTATAAAAAAAGAGGAGCTTTATTATGTTAAAAAAGACAGAAAAAATTCTTCACTACGTAGTAGAAGTGGTTGAAATTATTATTGCAATTATTACTCTTTGTGCTATGCTTTATTTGCTCTTTACCGAGGTGGCAAAGATATTCGTACCCGATTTTAGTGTAAACGCACATCTTGCCGACAGCAAACACTTCCTTGAGAGCATACTCAGTATAGTAATCGGTCTTGAGTTTGTTAGTATGCTTGTTGACTTTACTCCCGCAAATATTCTGGAGGTTCTTATCCTTGCAATTTCAAGACACGTTATTATTAACCACACCGATCCCGTAAGCACCATTGTCTGCGTTGTATGTATCGCAGGTCTGTTTGCAATCAAAAGATTCCTTATTCCCAAGGAAGACTTGAAAAAGGTTATTTCGGGCAATCTGAAGCACCAGGAAGAACCGTAAATAAAAAAGACACGAGGCAAACTCGTGTCTTTTTTTACTTTGAAAACGGATAAACCTCATCCGTCGGCTTCGCCGCCACCTCTCGTTGCGGCTCGGTCACTTCTAGGGTCTGACAGTCCACCGGACTGTCATTCAATACCTCGGAACCGTTCAGCCCTAAAGGGCTTCACTACACCAACAGGGAAGGCATAAAAACCTCAGCGATTAAGCGAGGAAATTTTGAGATAGAATGTTCGAGTGCGACCCGAAGCTGTAGTTTCTCGCTACACAAAATCTAATCGTGGAAATTTTGATGAAGTGCGAAGATTTTTTAGCGTAAGCCGTAGTTATCTACGGCAAAGTGCAAAACTCTGAAGCAGTTTGCGATTTTTAATTATCCCAGTTGTGATAAACTGCGTTAACATCATCATCCTCATTAAACTTATCAAGCATCTTTTCCATATTAGCAATGTCATCTTCGCTTGTAAGCTCAACGTAGGTGGAGGGAACCTTTGCAACGTCGGCGGTGCTGATCTGGTATCCGAGAGAAATTATAGCATCGCGAACTGCATCAAGATCCTGGGGATCGGTGTAAATTGTGTACTCGCCCTCGTCAGACTTAATGTCCTCTGCTCCGCTTTCGAGAGCATCTTCCATAATTTTGTCCTCGTCGATCTCCTCGTCCTCGTCTACGATGGTGATAACACCCTTCTCCTCGAAGAGATAGCCAACGCAGCCGTTCTGACCGAGGTTTCCGCCGTACTTAGAGAATGCCGCACGTACGTTACCTGCTGTACGGTTACGGTTGTCTGTCTGTGTTTCAACGATAATTGCAACACCCGAAGGACCGTAGCCCTCGTAGGTGATCTCCTCAAAGTTGATGTCAGAGTTGTCGGTGAACTTCTTAATTGTACGCTGAATGTTGTCGTTAGGCACGTTGTTTGCCTTTGCCTTTGCGATAAGATCGCGAAGCTTAGAGTTGTTGTTGGGATCGGGACCGCCTGCCTTAATAGCAACAGCCATTTCCTTACCTATCTTGGTAAAGATTTTCGCCTTGGCAGCATCTGCCTTTTCCTTTTTGTGCTTGATATTATTCCATTTAGAATGTCCTGACATATATATTTCTCCTAAAAATTGATAACTGAATTAAATCTTCTCGGGGCTTTGCCTCATCCACCGCCAAAGGCGGTCCCCCTTCCCCAATAGGGAAGGCCTTATATCTTCTCCGGGCTTTGTAAGCAGATAAGATGAAGTGCTGTGCGAAGCACCTGATTTGTTGCTCTTGTAAGTGCAATGCGGCTCTCACGAAGAGAAGCATCATCACAGTTTACTATGCTGCATTCGTGGTAGAAGCGATTAAATGCTGTGCAAAGATCAAGAATATATCTTGTTACAACAGATGGCTCATAATCGGCGATTGCTGCATTAATTCGCTCGGGGAATACCGAGAGAGTCTTTGCAAGTTCAACCTCAAGCTCGGAGAGAGCTGCATCTGTCATTGCTACACCGTCGTTTCCTGCCTTTTCGAGAATGGAGCAGGTACGTGCATAGGTATACTGTGCATAAGGGCCGGTATTTCCGTCAAAGGAAAGTGCGTCCTCCATCATAAAGTTGATGTCACGCATACGATTGTTGGAGAGATAATGGAATACTATCGCACCAACACCAACCTTTTCTGCAATTGCCTGACACTCTGCCTCGTCGGGATGCTTTTCACGAGCAATTTCTTTTACGCGGTCAATCGCCTCGGCAAAGAGGTCACGAAGAAGAATAACGTTACCTGTTCTGGTGGCAAGCTTTGCACCGTTAATGCTAACGATACCGTAGGGAACGTGGACAAGCTGATCGTGCCAATCGTAACCCATAAGCTCAACAACCTTGAACCACTGTGCAAAGTGAAGAGACTGCTGTGCGGCGGTAACGTAGATTGCCTTGTCAAAATTGTATTCGCCCTTACGGTAAACCGCAGCGGCAATATCACGCGTGGGATAAAGTGTGGAGCCGTCGCGTTTAAGGATAAGGCAAACAGGCATATTCCACTTTTCAAGGTTGACGATAGAAGCACCGTCATCAATTTCAAGGAGTCCCATATCACGAAGCTTCTGCACCTGAGCAGGCATCTTGTCGGTATAGAAGGACTCGCCCTTGTAGGAGTCAAACTCTATGCCGAGAAGCTTATATGTTCTCTGATACTCTTCAAGACTGACATCAACGAACCAACGCCAGAGAGCAAGGTTTTCCTCGTCACCGTTTTCAAGCTTTGTAAACTCGGCACGGGATGCATCTGCAAGAGGAGATTTTTTCTCGCCGTTCTGCTCTTCCTCCGCCTTGATTTCGTTGTTGATACGAACATAAAGCTTTACAAGCTCGTCAACACCGCCCTCTTCAATAGTTGCCTTATCGCCCCACATTTTGTAGGCAACGATAAGCTTTCCGAACTGAGTTCCCCAGTCACCAAGGTAGTTGATACCAATACACTTGTAGCCGGCAAACTCGTGAAGAAGCTTCAGGGAATGACCGATTACGGTAGTACCCAGGTGACCGATATGGAAGGGCTTTGCCACGTTGGGAGAGGAGTAATCGAGAACTACTGTCTTACCCACACCGTTCATAGGAGAACCGTATTTTTCACCGAGAGAAAGCACCTCTGTGGCAACTCTCTTAGAGAAGGAAGTGCCGTCAATTTTAAAGTTAAGATATCCGTTTACCGCAGTTACGGAAGAAAATTCCGGGCAGTTTATAGAAGATGCCAGAAGCTCTGCAATCTGTACGGGAGATCGACGAAGGCACCTTGACAGACGGAAGCAAGGAAGTGCAATGTCTCCCATTGTTCTGTCGGGCGGATATTCAAGCATACCGAATATCTCGTCAGCAGAGAGAAGTCCCTCACCAAAGCCCGAGCTTACTGCATCTGCAATAAGCTTTGCTGTGTTTTTCTTTAAAGTAAGCATATATTTACCTCTTATGTTTTATCAAAGTGAATTTCTCATTCTCACATACTCGCCGTCGGGCTCTGCCTTAACAAGTGTGGCGGGAATGAAGGTGGAAAAAGCGAAAACGTAAGCCATAGCCGACTCAAATCCGTCTACAAGATAGAACTCACCATCCCTCTCGCACACCGTAATATCGGTTAGTTCGCTGCCGGATTCAAGAAGAGCAACTTTGGGCGAAAGTGTATCACCGTCAAGCTCTCTTTCGGGGAAATGAAGTCTCTCGGGAGAGAGGAAAACACGTTTGTATGACTTGTCCTTCTGCCAGAGAGAGAAGGATTCTGCAATCTGATTTGCAACCTGCTCGGGAGTAGCAACCGTTGTGTCCACGATAAGCGAGTAGTTGGAAAGATCCTTAATATCCACTCCGTACTGCTCGGTATAGCGTTTCTTTTCGCTCTCGCGGCGGGATCTGGTGCAGTCAATGGTTTCTTCAAGGGTTGCGTTATGCTCACCCTGTCTGTTTGCGTGCATAATTCTTATTGCACTTGTCTCTATGTCACAGGAAAGATAAACCTTGAATGTACCCTTTGTAAAATGCCAAGCCATACGGGAATCAATTATCAGAAATCTTTCATCCTCGGACAAAGCCGCAATACCTGCATCAATCTCGTGGTCAATCTCGGGATGAGTTTCCATATATTTATTAAGCTCAGTAACCGTCATTCCTCTTGCCGCAGCAATAGAACGCACAATAGCACCCGTAGAATAATATTCCGCCGAAAGGCGTTTGATTAAAATGTCCGCGACCGTGCTTTTTCCGCTGCCAAGATCGCCTGCAAGTGAAATTTTATCCTGCATTGCCTGTCCTCCCTTAATCAATAATGTGAATGCGATAAGTAAAGATTAACTAAATTATTATAATATATTTTGTGCATATTGTCAAGATTGTTTTTTGAAATTTTGTTATTTCTATGAATAACACCCCTACCCTTTGGTAAGAATAACCACAGCACAATAAGGAAAGGAAATAGAAATGGATAAAAAAATCAAATTCAGCAATCAGCCAAAGCGTGTCAAAATTATTTATGCGGCGGTAATCGGAGTTCTTTGCGTTACTGCGGTGGTTATAGGCATTGTTTCTGCGGCATTAAAGAAAAACGATATGCCCGTACAGGATCCGACAGTAAATGTTCCCTCGGGAAATGAGAATGTTGATGTAACACCTCCTGTAACCGAGCCGGAAGGCGACGGAGAAAACAACGAGAACGAAAATCAGGAAGAGGATAAAAAGCCCGAAAAGTTCTCTATGGTTTCTCCCATCGTGGGCGAGGTGACAAAGTCCCACAGCATTGACACTCCTGTATTTTCCAACACTCTGAACGAGTGGAGAGTTCACACCGGAATTGATATTTCGGCAGACGATGGAGCAGAGGTTTACTGTGCGGCAGACGGTGTGGTTACCAAGGTTTACAGCGATCCTCTCTTCGGTAAATCGGTAGAGGTGACTCACGACGGAGGTATTACAAGTATATACTCCAACCTTGCTGCTACGGGAGTTGCTGTAAGCGAGGGAGATACTGTAGCATCGGGTGCTTTAATCGGTACTATTGGCGATACATCGCTGTCCGAGCTTGCCGACGAGCCGCACCTTCATTTCTCGGTTAAGGTGAACGGTGTCAGTGTTAATCCCCTTGACTATATCTCGGAAAGCTCAAAGCAGGCATCTCTCGGAATAACAGACGTATAAGCGAAAAATGCTTGACAAGCAACAATTAATATGGTATAATTTTTATGTCGGTCGGGTCTTCGGCTTGGAAGATCCGACCTTACTTTTTCAAAGGAATGAGAAAAATGACGAATATTGCAATTCTCGGCTTCGGCGTCGTTGGCGGCGGTGTTGCCGATCTTATTACAAAAAATCACAGCTATGTTACAAAGCTTGGCGGCGAGGAGATAAACATCAAGTACATACTTGACCTTCGGGATTTCCCCGGCTCTCCCTTTGCTGACAGAATTGTTCACGATTATAACATTGTTTTGTCCGACCGTGAGGTTAGCTGCGTAATCGAGGCGATGGGTGGCTCTCACCCTGCCTATGAATATACCGTAGCCGCACTTAATGCAGGCAAGAGTGTTATCACGTCTAACAAAGAGGTTGTTTCCCGTTTTGGTGACGAGTTCCTTCGTCTTGCCAAGGAAAACAACGTTTGCTATCGCTTCGAGGCGGCGGTTGGCGGAGGAATTCCCGTAATTTCTCCTCTGATAAGCTGTGTGGAACAGAATGAAATCAAGGAAATACGCGGTATCCTTAACGGAACAACAAACTATATTCTTACTAAAATGTTCTCCTTCGGTGCTTCCTTTGACGAGTCGTTAAAAGATGCACAAGACAAGGGCTATGCCGAAAGAAATCCCGATGCAGACGTGCTTGGAATTGATGCCTGCCGTAAGATTGCCATTCTCTGTGCAATTGCAACAGACAAGCTTCTTCCCACAGAACAAGTTCACACCGAGGGTATAACAGGTATTCGCAAGGAAGACGTTCTTGCCGCAGAGAAGGTTGGCAGGAATATCAAACTGCTTGGCAGATGCATTATTGGTAAAAAGGGTATGCAGGTTATGGTTGCTCCCTTTATGATTGGTTCCGACTCACCCCTATATTCAGTAAGCGGTGTTTATAATGCTGTTGAGGTTGTTGCCGAGCCGCTTGGTAATGTAATGTTCTACGGTCAGGGTGCAGGTGCAGGTGCTACTGCATCGGCTGTTGTCGGTGACCTTATGCAGATTATGAGAACCGGAAGAAATTATGCCGAGCCCTGCTTTGTAAAGACATCAGACGGACTCTCTAATTTTGAGAATTTCGTTTCTGAAAATTATATTGCGGTAAAGTGCTGTGATAAAGCAAAAATTGAAGATACTTTTGGCTCTGTGCAGTACATCTTGGAGGGCGAAGAGCTTGGATTTATTACCTCTGATTTATCCGAAGCTGATGTTAAAAAATCCGTTGATGCTCTTAAATGTGACGGAGTAAAGATCCTTTCGAGAATCAGACTTATTTAAGCCAACCCACAATAACTTATAAAGCTTATTTATGCAAAAATCCCGAGTGAAAAATCATTCGGGATTCTTTTTTTCTTTTGTATTCAAGCTGATTTTTGCTATTCTCTCGGATTTTTTTATAATCAAAGAAAGGGTTATCAGCGACATAGCAAGGAGAAGAAAATCTATTAAGTAAAGCATAAGTGTGTCCTTTATAAAGCCCGAAAAAGCGATAAAAAACAAAAAAAGTATAGGAAAAATCGGGCGAAAAGCGGGAAAATACAAGCAGGTGCACTCCGTTCCGTAATAGTACCAGCAGATAATTGTGGCATAGGCAAAGGAAAGGATTATAAAAGGCAGAACAATATCCGAAAATCTGCCGAAAACATTTCCGAATGCCGCACCCACAAGTGCCATAGGCGAGGAGTATGAGGAGACATTTTCAACCGACAGAAGAATAGAAATACCTGTCAGCACACACAAAACCGAGCTGTCAAAAACCACCTCACACATTGCAAAAAGTCCGGCTTTGTGGGGTGAGCGATCTGTTGAACGGCAGTGAGCCATAGCAGAGGTGCCCACACCTGCTTCATTTGACAAAATTCCTCTGGCAAATCCCTCCTTAATGGCAAAATAGAAAAGCGTTCCACAGGCGGCAGATTTGAAGTTTAACGCAGATTTAACAATAGTAGAAATTATTTTTCCAATAGAAGAAAAATTTACAAAAATCACTCCAAAACACATAAATATGTAAATTATAGTTGTCAAAGGAATGATTATTTCGGTGATATTCTCTATCTTTTTACCGTCTCCAAAGATGCAAGGTGTGAGCAAAATCAACAAAATAATTAAACATAAATAAGGGCTCAGGGAAAGTGTTTGATATGCTGTGTCAATCACCGCCGCTCCCTGCATTGCCGCACCCATAAAAAGAGATAAAAGAAGTGTGAAAAAGGCATAAATGCAGGCGAGAAGCTTACCAAAGCGAGCAAAGTTTCTTCTTATGGAAACCGCCATTCCGCCCCTTTCAATTCCCGAGTCAAAAACAAGAAGTGTTTCCGAATACTTGATTATCATAGCGAAAAGAGAGGAAATAAACAGCCAGAAGATGCTTCCCGGGCCGCCTATTATTATTCCTGCTGAGACGCCAAATATATTTCCCACCCCAAGTGTGCCTGCAAGGGCTAAGAAAAACGACCGTCTCACTTCCCTTTTTCGAAGCTCAGAGATAAACTCTTTTGCGGTTCTTATCGGGTGAAGAATATAAAAAAATCTAAGACGGATTAGCATAAACAGCCCAACAACCGCCACCGGAATCGGTAAAAGAAATGAAAATAACATAAAAAAACTCCTCCGCAACATATTATGCGAAGGAGTTAATTTTTATCACGCAAAGGGATTTCTGAATATAAATGCTGTAGGATCGGTGGGTTGTTTGCTGAGAATGAATGTGTCTATCAGCTTCCAGATAACAGCGGCGACTGCGACAGCAATTGCGACAATAAGAATGATGTTATATACCTTGTCAAACTTTTTAAGCTTTTCGGCATCCTTTTTATCCTTTTCAATGTCCTCTTCGCTTTCACGAAGCTCCTCGGGAATTTCGTCAAATTCATCCTCTGAGGGTTCTTCATCCTTAGAAAAATCGTAATTACCTTCCTTGATAAGCTTACCGCGTGCGGCGGCATCAACCATAATTTTGCTTATAAGTGAATAAGTAACTCCGTCAGGATCACTCTTGGACATAATCTCGCCTATCTCGCCCATAGCATCCTGAATTTCGCCAAAGTCCTTGCCAAGTGTGGCAGTATCAAGAAGCTTTGCACAGTCATCGCAAAGATATCGAGGATATCCGGCAGCAGTCATTGAAAGGAGTGCCGCACCTTCGGCATCTATTTTTTTATTACATAAACAGCACTGTGCCATTATTTCTTTTCCTCCTTGATTTCACTGCGAAGTTGTGATCTGAAATAAGTGATATACTCTTCTCTGAGAGCTGCTCTCTCAGAAAGCTCTTCTTCGGTCAGCTCTCGTTCCTTGGCAAGTCTGCCAAGCTCGTTAATTCTGTCAATTTTTGCCTTATCCATATTATTTCACTCCATAAAGCTTTGCAAGACCGCCCGTTGATGTTTCGCGATAGTGGTGGGAAAGGTCCTTGCCTGTTTCGTACATTGTTTTAATAACCATATCAAGCGATATTTTTCTTGATCCGGAAAGGAAATTTGCAAGATTAACCGCATTAATCGCTCTCATAGCGGCAACCGCATTACGCTCGATACAGGGAATCTGCACAAGACCGCAAATAGGATCACAGGTAAGACCCAGATGATGCTCGAAGGCAATTTCCGCAGCATACTCGATCTGGTCAATTCCCATTTCAAAAAGCTCACCAAGAGCAGCAGAAGCCATAGAGCAGGCAGTGCCTATCTCTGCCTGGCAACCGCACTCTGCACCGCTTATAGAGGCATTTGTTTTTGTAAGTGTGCCGATAAGTCCTGCAACGGCAAGTGCCTTTAATATCTGCTCATCGGAAAATCTGTGCTTTTCCTGCATATAAAGAAGCACAGAAGGAAGCACCGCACAGGCTCCGCAGGTGGGGGCAGTTACGATAATTCCGTTATCTGCATTCTGCTCGCTTACCGCATAAGCATAAGAACATACTATACGGTTCTCGCGTGTTACGGGACTTTCATCAATATGTCTTTGATTATATAAATACTGTGCCTTTCTTTCAACATCAAGGCCGCCGGGAAGAATTCCCGATGTAGTAAGGCCTGCGTGGATTGCATTCTTCATTGTAACCCACACGGTGTAAAGAAATTCACGTATTTCCTCGCCCTCCCTGCTGTAAACAAAGTCGGAAAGACGTATTCCTTCATTTTTACAGAACTCGGATATCTCGGAAAAACTGCTTTCTTTATAAACGTGAGTAACACCCTCGCTCTCTCTGCCTTCAATTACGATATCACCGCCACCTACACTCATCACACGCATTTTGTCACATTCCTTGCCCGAAACAAGCGAGTAAATGTCCATAGTGTTCTCGTGAGGAAGGTTGCGGTCTTCCCTATTGAAAATAATTTCAACCTGCTTTTCGGTGGCAGAGTCAATTGCCTTATCTGTTCCGTGTCCCTCTCCTGTGTCGGCAAGCGAACCAAAAAGTACAACGCGGTAGCTCTCTGCCTCGGGATGCTCAGAAACATAGATAGACATTGCTTTTGCAGGGCCCATTGTATGAGACGACGAAGGTCCTTTTCCTACTTTGTAAATATCTCTTATGGATTTCATTGTTTTTTCCTCTCGTTTTGCGGAAATTACATAGATTTACCTATATATTTTATCATTTTCAGCCCCTGCTGTCAAGCTGTTGCTTAAAAGATTATTAAGATAAAAATAAAATTTGTTGACAAAGTGAAGATAAAATGTTATAATGTCGATATATATTAATAATAATTTTACAAAGGAGTATAGCCATGAATGAAAACAACAACATTATTCCTGAGAATAATGAATCCGTTGTTGAGACACCTGCGGTAAACGAGCCCGCTCCTGCTGTCAACGAGCCCGCTGCTCAGCCCGCTCCTCAGCCCGTACCCCAGCCCGCACCTCAGTATGTGCCTCATCCCCAGCAGTTTGCACCTCAGGGACAGCCCGTTCCTCCCCAGTATGCACCCGGTCAACCCAGACCCCAGTATGCACCTCAGGGACAGCCCGTTCCTCCTCAGTATGCACCCGGTCAGCCCAGACCTCAGTTTGTGCCTCAGGGACAGCCCGCTCCTCAGCAGGCAGCTCCTCAGCAGCCCAAACCCCAACCTGCTCCCCAGCCCGCTCCTCAGCAACCCGCACCCCAGCAGCCCAAACCCGAGGAAAAGCCGGTGGCTAACAAGCCCAAGCGTAAGTTCCCCATTGGAGCAGTGATTGCAGTTGTTGTTGTAATCATTCTCGGCGTTGTTGCAGCAACAATCTTCCTTGAAGATTTCCCCCTTCACAATCATAGATACGGCGAATGGGAGGTTACCAAGGAATCCACCTGTACCAAAGAGGGTAAAAAAGAGAGAAAATGCCTTTGCGGTAACGTAAACAAGAAGAGTGTTGAACTGGCAGACCATAAGGAAGTTGTTGAACCCGGTGTACCAGCAACCTGTACTGAAACCGGTACTACCGATGCCAAGATTTGCAGTGTTTGCGAAAAGATTATTAAGGATCACGAAACTGTAGATTCTCTTGGCCACAGCTATTCCGGCGGTTACTGCACTCGTTGCGGTGCAAGAGAAGCAAGTGAAGGTCTTTCCTTCTCAAATAACTGGGACGGCACCTGTTATGTAAGCGGTATGGGTTATTGCAGCGATACTAATATTATCATTCCCGATGTTTCTCCCGAAGGATATACCGTTACCGGAATTGCTAGCTCCGCTTTCTACAACAGCTACATTGAGAGTGTAGTAATTCCCAGCACTGTTACTTATATTGGTGATTATGCATTCGGATATTGCAATAACCTTCAAAGTATAGTTCTCCCCGAGAGTCTTCAGTCCATTGATTATTATGCATTCTACTACTGTACCGGTCTTTCATCCATCACCATTCCCGAAAGTGTAACTTACATTGGTTACTCCGCATTCTACGGCTGTGATGGTCTTACAAGTATTGAGATCCCCGGTAGTGTTGAATCAATCGGCGGTGAGGCATTCTATGACTGTGACAACCTTCAGAGTGTAACTATCTGTGATGGTGTTGAATACATTGGAAGCAATGCATTCTACTCCTGCGATAATCTTAGTGAAGTAAGCATTGCGAACAGTGTAACGGAAATCTATAGCTACGCCTTCTCAAGCTGTCATTCTCTCAAAACAATTGAAATCCCCGACAGTGTAACATACGTAGACAGTGGAATCTTCTCTAACTGCGATTCGCTCGAGACCGTAGTCATTGGTGATGGCCTCTCGACTATCAGTACCAATATGTTCTATGATTGCAACTCACTCGAAACCGTTTACCTTGGCAGCAGTGTTTATAGAATTGATGACTATGCATTCCAGTATTGCGGTTCTCTTTACGAGATATACCTGCCCTCTTCTTTAAGCTATATTGATTACTGTGCTTTTGAGTATTGCTATTCACTTAGCTACGTATACTTCGCAGGTTCTTCTTACAGCTGGAACTATATCTCTATTGGATCCTGGAACAGCACCATTAAAAACGCATATAAATACTATAACTATAGCTACTAATTCAATAATAAAAGGGCTGTCATTTGACAGCCCCTTGTTTTTTCAAAAAGGGAAAAGGCAATTGCCTTTTCCCTTTTATAGATGTGATATTAAATTCTATTTTTATGCTCTGGGAGCGTGCTTTGCCAAGAACTCACGCTGTCTCAGCATACCGTTAATCTTCTCGATATCGGCTGCGACTCTGTCACTGCCCTGCTCTATTGCAGAATTCAAAGCACAAACAGCATTGTAAATTTCCTCATCGCCATCAACAAGAATACCGTCGTTGCAGAATCTGAGATTTTCATCAAGCTTTTCAAGCTCGCGTGCATACTTTGCACCTGCGGGAGAATTCATTGCCGCATTAACAACAGAACGGCACTTGATGAAGTAGTTCTTTGCCGCCTTCATCTTTGTGTTGGGAGCTGCAAGCTGACCGAAGAAATAAACAAGAACAGCAAGAATTGCAAATGAAATAACGGTGAATACTATAAAACCGATTATTGCATCTGTAAAGAAGCTGAGGAAGATAATCGCAGCAATAATGTTAATTACGGTCTGAGCAAGTGAAGAAAGCACAAGTCCGTACTTCTGAGGAATGCCGTTGGTTGTGCACCAGAAGAAACCGAGAATAAGCTCGGAAACCATAATTACACCAAAGGCAAGCCAGCACATAGTTTCCTCAAAAATGCTTGAGTTTACAAGAAGAAATACAACAGCTGTTACCAGGACAGTAAATACCGAAAACAGCAATCTTTTAGCTTTGCTACTCATAATATACCTCCTTTTAAGGTGTAAGTATTTTATTCAACCTTAGTGCCACAGTTGGGGCAGAACTTCTGATTATCGTTAACAGTGTTGCCACAGGTGGGACACTTCTTAATGGTTGTATAACCGCACTCAGGGCAGAACTTAGCATCCTTGCTCATAACCTTGCCACACTGAGGACAGATCTTCTTCTGGCAGGAAGGACAGGATGTTGCTCCGTCGGGAATATCCTCACCACAGGAAGGACAAACATTGAACTTACGTCCGCACTCGGGACAGAACTTAACACTGCCGCTGAAGCTTGCACCGCAGGAAGAGCACTTGTGAGCACTGCTTGCCTTATCCTCTGCAGTATTGCATCCGCAATGAGGACAGAACTTGGTGCTTGCATCAATCTGCTTACCGCACTTAGGACACGCCTTCTTGGGAGCTTCGGTAGACATAGCAGATGCCATATTCTGCATCTGAGAGCCCATACCAACACCCATACCGAGACCAAGGCCGGCACCCATAACAGCACCTGCTGCACCTGCGTTTCCGGAAGCGGTCTTAAGAGTATCGAAGGTCTTTTCCTGCTGATAGCTGTAACCGATAATATCCATCTCTGCACGCTTTGCAAGAGCTGCCTTAAGCTGCTTTACAGCGGGATCGGTTTCGGGTACATTGATATCGTTTACAAAGAAGGAAACGATCTTGATACCGTACTCAGAAAGCTCCTTCTGGAAGTCAGCGGTAAGGTCATCGGATATTTCGTTAAGATGAGCATTGATCTCAAGCATAGAGATCTTAGCATTGATAAGCGATGTGGAAATACGGTCCTTTACTCTTGTCATGAAGAGGCCGCGGAAGAAATTAGTAAGAGTATCCTTGTTAAAGAAGCTCATAGTACCAACAAGCTTGACAAGGAATCTCTTGGTGTCGGCAATCTGAATACCGAACTGACCGAAAGCTCTTACGGGAATAAATACATTGTACTTAGGATCCTGAATCTGAATGGGAGAAACAGTTCCCCACTTGATGTCAAGCGAGAATGCTCTGTTTACAAACCAAACCTCTGCAGAGAAGGGAGATCTCTTTCCGAAGGGAAGATTGATGATCTTCTGCAAAACAGGAATATTGTCGGTAGAAAGAGTATATCTACCGGGGCCGAAAACGTCTGCTATCTGGCCGTTCTTAACAAGAACCGCCTCCTGAGACTCGTGAACAATAAGCTGAGTCCATGTAGCAAGCTCGGTGTTGGGGTACTTCCAGGCGAAAATGCTGGGGCTACCGTCAAATTTTAAAACGTCAATAATTGCCATCTTTCTTTACCTCTCAAATTGCTTTTTTATCACAGGATATTATATCACAAAGCTTTTAAAAAGTCAACAAATTTCGGCACAATATGCCAAAAGATTTAAAACATATATACGTTTCGTTACAATTTTTTAAAAAAATATGAAAAAAACGGCAGAAAAAATAATATATTTTATTTTTTTGTAAAAAATAATTGACAAATGCGAAAATGTATGATAATATTATTATGTTTATAACAAAATCATACAAGGAGACGTCAAACATGGAATCCATTTGCCCTAAGTGTGGTGCCCCCACAACTCCCGGTGCTACAAAGTGTGAATATTGTGGTGCAGCTCTTCAGAGTGCTCCCGCAGCTCCTGCAGCTCCCGCATATACTCAGCAGCCCGCTCAGCCCCAGGTTGTTTTCGTAAACAACAACGCTAACCAGAACTCCAACCTTCCCGTTAAGAGCAGAATTGCCGCAGCTATTCTTGCAATCCTTCTCGGTGGCTTTGGTGTTCACGAGTTCTACCTTGGCAGAGGCGGTAAGGGTCTGCTTATGCTCATCTTCTGCTGGACAGGTATTCCTGCAATTATCGGTGTGATCGAGGGTGTTATTATGCTCACATCTGCCGACCATATCTTCGCTAAGAAGTACAACTGCAGAACCCAGTAATATCTCATTACATAAAAAGGTCAACCAAAGAAGGTTGACCTTTTTATTTTTAAAACCACCCACAAAAAAATATACACTCCAAAAATCAGACACTTTCGGAGTGTATAGCAAAATCAGGGTGGTTTTTTCGTTAAACTATTTATTCAGATATTTGTCAATAGCCGCCGCGGCTATCTTACCCGCACCCATTGCGGAAATAACGGTTGCGGCACCTGTTACGGCATCACCACCGGCATAAACACCGGTCCTTGTGGTCGCACCCTCTTCGGTAACAATAATTCCGCCCCAGCGGTTTACCTCAAGACCTTCGGTTGTGGACTTGATAAGCGGATTTGGAGATGTACCGATAGACATAATTACGGTGTCAACGTCCATAGTGAAATAGCTGTCGGGAATCTCAACAGGACGGCGTCTGCCTCTCTCGTCGGGCTCGCCAAGCTCCATTCTGATGCAGCGAATCGCCTTGACAAATCCGTTTTTGGGATCGCGTTTATCATCAGGATTTTCATATCCCAAAATCTCAACAGGATTGCAAAGAAGGTGGAACTCAATTCCCTCTTCCTCGGCATGTTCAACCTCCTCGCGTCTTGCAGGAAGTTCTTCCATTGATCTGCGGTAAACAATATAAACCTTTTCCGCTCCAAGACGAAGTGCGGTTCTGGCAGCATCCATAGCAACATTTCCGCCACCAACAACGGCTACCCTGCCCCCCTTCATTATTGGGGTTTCGGGGTTCTCAAGATATGCCTTCATAAGATTGCTTCTTGTAAGATATTCGTTTGCCGAGTAAACACCTTTAAGTGCCTCGCCGGGAATACCCATAAAGTTGGGAAGACCTGCACCCGAGCCGATAAACACCGCCTCAAAGCCCATTTCAAAGAGCTCGTCTACTGTGAGAGTTTTTCCGATTATTACATTGGTGACAATCTCAACACCCATTGCTTTGAGTGTATCCACCTCTTTTTTAACGATTGATTTGGGCAGACGGAACTCGGGAATTCCGTACACAAGAACTCCGCCTGCGGTGTGAAGTGCCTCAAAAACACTTACAGAATAGCCCATTTTCGCAAGATCGCCGGCACAGGTAAGTCCCGAAGGGCCTGAGCCCACAACCGCAACATTGTGACCGTTGCTTGGAGCACATTCGGGCAGGTTTTCGCTATGCATATTGTGCCAGTCGGCAACAAATCTTTCAAGACGTCCTATTCCTACGGGCTCGCCCTTGATACCTCTTACACACTTTGCCTCGCACTGCGTTTCCTGGGGACAAACTCTGCCGCAAACCGCAGGAAGTGTGGAGCTTTTCGCAATTATCTGATAAGCGGCTTCAAAGTCGCCTTCTTTTATTCTTTCGATAAACTGAGGTATGTGAATATTTACCGGACAACCGCTGACACAGGGCATATTTTTGCAGTTAAGGCAGCGAAGTGCCTCGTCGACTGCCGTTGCCTCATCATAACCGAGAGCAACCTCCGAGAAGTTTCTTGCACGAACCTTCGCCTGCTGTGTGGGCATAGGATTTTTGGTGGGAGTCATATTAAAATTTGCCATTTACTTATCCCCCTTGTTCAAAAGATTGCAGGTTGCTTCATATGCGTGACGTTCCTGCAGGCGATAGATAGATCCACGTGAGATCGCCTCGTCAAAATCCACCTGATAACCGTTAAAATCGGGGCCGTCAACACAGGCAAACTTTGTCACACGTTTGCCGTCAACGTTAAGTGTAAGTCGGCAGCCGCCGCACATTCCCGTACCGTCTATCATAATGGGATTCATAGACACGTCGCAGGGAATACCTGTAGGTCTTACCGCCTCTACAACAAATTTCATCATAATAAGAGGGCCAATGGTGATAACCTTGTCGAATTTTCTTTCTGCGAGAAGCTCCTTCAGAGGAAGAGTTACATTTCCCTCTCTGCCGTAAGAGCCGTCATCCGTCATAACTATAAGTTCATCCGAACAGGCAGAGAATTCCTTTTCAAGTATAACAAGATCACGGTTTCTGAAACCGATTATAGATGTTACCTTTGCACCACTTCTTTTAAGCTCCTCTGCAATAGGCAAAGCAATGGCACAACCAACTCCACCGCCCACAATACAAACGTCTGAAAGCCCGTCAAGATGAGTGGGCAAACCGAGAGGTCCTGCAAAATCAGCTATGTATTCGCCCTCGTTTTTACGGCTGAGCTTTTCGGTGGTTGCACCAACCGTCTGGAAAATTATCTTTACCGTACCCGCGGCTCTGTCATATCCTGCGACAGTGAGAGGAATACGTTCACCATCATCGTCTACACGAAGGATAATAAACTGTCCCGCTTCTGCCTTTTTTGCTACAAGCGGAGCTTCTATATCCATCATTGTAACGGTGGGATTAAGTATTTTTTTGTAAACTATTCTGTACATTTTACTCCTTTTAGGGCATTTTTGCTTGTAAAACTGCCCTTTTTGCTACAAAAAATAAAAACATTTCTCATTATACAATTATTATACAACGAAAGAAAGCTTTTTGCAACAGAAAAATAAAAAAATATTATAAATTTATATTAGAAAAGGCGGTTTGATTTCTCAAACCGCCCCTTTGATTATTCCTTTATTGGAATCCAAATTTCGCTTCTGTAATCGTCGGCAAGCATATCCCCTGCGGAATAATACTCAATTTCCGGGAGCATTGCGTGCTTATAGCCCGAATTCGGAAGCCATTCGGAGTAAATTCGCTTCCATATATCCTGCATGGCATTGGGCAGAGGACGCATCGAGCCGATAACCTCAAACACCGCCCAAGAGGACGCAGGAATGGTCATTTCTTCAAGATTTTCGGGACATTCCTTGTCGGACATACAACCGATCCAATAATCAAATCCACCGTCATACATATCGGCACACAGTCCAACAACACCCTCGTTATTGCTAAGTGCGGTAATCTGTTCCCTCAACTCGTCGGTAACAGAGTCCCACATTTTTGGAATCTCGGTAAGTTGGCTGTCGTTTTCTGTCGAAAACCATTTTTTAAAGCCGATGATGTGCATTTCGTCTTTTTTAAGAATTCTGTAATTCATAGCATTTACTCCTTTAATAGTTAATACGAAGGTGATTCTGCCATAGGATTTCAAAAGTGCTCCGCCCCGCTTTACCGCCGATGGAGTAATGCCGTGCATAGCTCTGAATGCTCTTGTAAAAGAGTCGGGCGAGGTGTAGCCGTACTTTAATGCCACATCAAGCACCGATTGTCCGCCTTTCTGAAGCTCGTAGCCGGCGAGCGAGAGTCTGCGTCTTCGAATATATTCTACAACAGAAATTCCCGTCAAGGCATAGAAGGTCTTTTGCAGGTCGCTCTCGACCGTACCCACAGCCCTTGCGATTGTGGGCATATTAAGCTCCTCACAAAGATGCTCCTCGATGTATTCAATTGTGGAATTCATAATTTCAAGCACGTTCATCCTTCTTACCTCCGTTTGTCACCATTGTAGCATAAGATAAAAACATTTTCTCGACTTTTTCTTACAAAAACTGTCGGGTTGGAGTAACTTTATTGTATCACAACATAGCAAAAAAGTAAAGTGAACAGAGGGAAACAGTTGATAACTGTTTCCCTCGTAGTGAATGCATAGAAACAAGGAGCATTTCAAGCAGGACTTGCCCTGCGAAAATATGCGACTATGTTTCAAGAGTAGATTTGATTTCTCGGGGCCGCCCTGTTTTCTAACTTATCACCTTCGCATAGCGAAGATTTCATCCGACTTGTCGGATTTCATCCACGAATGTGGATTTCATCTGCCAAAGGCAGATTTCATCGAGAATTTTGTTCCTGCAAAATTCTCATTGCTTCGCAAAGACACTCAAAATGAAGTATATTAAAACGAAATTCCCTCTACCTCACAGCGAAGATTGTAAAATTGCTTTACCCATTCTGGCAAGCTTTCAATCTCATCCTTGATTTTTACAAGAGTTCTTTTTCCAACTCGCCTATCTAAAATAGCAAACATTCTAACGATTGGATTTATCGAACAGATGCTCTCCTGTGCATCTTGATTACGATAGTTTTCTAACGCTTTACAAAATTCCTCGTCAGTATATTCTGTGCGTCGTTCTATCGGATACTTTTCTAAAAGCTCCCAAAATTCTGCCCAATACTCACCTGTACCGCTGGGGTTGGGGTTTTCGGTATATCCACTTTTTATGAAATAAGTATTTACTGTCTCCCACGAAAAGCGTTTTACCTGAGTACCGTCTATGCAAACCTCAAAAACATGGTTCGTATCCATTCCAACGTATCTGGTGCAACCATATCTAATTCTACCTTTAAGCGAATCTGCGAGCATTTCTTGTTCAAGATACTTTCTCATTCCACTCCAAGAACCAAGAATTTTTCCCATATAAACGCTCCTAGTTGATTTTTATTTCATTATACCACACCAAAACGAAAAAGTAAAGTGAACAGAGGGAAACAGTTGATAACTGTTTCCCTCGTAGTGAATGCGATGAAACAAGAAGCAGATCGATCAGGGTTTGCCCTGTAAAGATATGCGACTATGTTTCAAGAGTAGATTTGACTAATCAAACCGCCCTGTTTTATTTTGTTAGAATTTCTTATCACGCAGGATGTTCATTGCTTCGCCAATACAGTCAGGGTGAAGTAGAAAACATATCTCACATAAACTAAATTCTACTGAACAATTGACATTGCCCATTCTTCACATTCGGATGTTTCGCATAGTCCTAATTCCTGCCAAATGCCGGCATAATATATTCCATCAACAATTTTAGAATAATTTCTCCTATTGCCAATAATGGAGTGAGTATCGTATATTGAACGTTTTATCCATGTTGCTTTGTTGCAGTTTTTTGCAGTTAAAACTCTGTCTTCTCTGTACTTTAAAACACCTGCTCCTGGCATATCTTTATTAAATGACAATCTTTCCCTCGCCACAAACATAATGTTAGTATTATCATCAATTCTATACTTGAAAGAATGAGGATGCCAAGCATATTTTGTTTGTTTCCCGGGATCTTTAATAATTTCTCCAACCTGCAAATAACCCCAGATTACTTGCAAATCTCTGTCACTATAAAAATCTCCCGTTTTCTTTATATATTGATATTTTTCACCACTAAATTTTACTCTATGAAAATTACCGAAAAATAAAAACAAATCTCCCTCTTTAACTCCTACATTATTTGTAAGATAGACCGAAGAAGAGTTTCTTTGACCGAAGATAGGACGCCAACCTTCAATCGGATTTTTCCTTCGGTCCATAGATAAATCCGGATCAACGTGACAGTTACGCTCCCCCTTATAGTTTAAGTCGGTTAATATTTTCCAATATGATTGGTCACAATATATTAGATCATCAAACGTGTCTTTATCTTTTGATGGTATAGGAAATGAAATTAATGTTCCGTCTTCCATAATTGGACTAACAATACCACCATTAGCAGAATCAAAGCCCTTTCTACTTAAAATAATCTTCATAATATCACAAAAACCTCTTTATTGGAATGAAAATATTCTAACACATCGCTATTAAAAAGTCAAGGACGGCTTGATTTCTCAAACCGCCCTGTTTTATTGGTGAAGTTTTTGCCTGCGGCAAAAGTGAAGTTGTGCGTAGCACAGTGAAGTTTGGCTTTAGCCAAGTGAAGTTTGATTTGCCGACGGCAAATCAAGTTATGGAGATTTTACTTTCCTTTTAAAATATCCATAGCTTCGCCAATACAGTCAACATGAAGTATTTGAATTATAATTCTATCGTTTCCGCGTAATTCTCAAGTATGTTGTTTATGTCATCTTCGTTCTCATAGAAAACATCGTCGCAATTATCCAGGATTTCGTCTAATTTATCATCATCTACATCATCATACTTTTTATATGCTGAAAAGGCATCTTCCAAATTGCCAGATAATGTTTCCGGTAAAATAGATAAAACTTCCTTTACAACCGATTCTAAATCTCCTGTATTGCTAACGTTAAGAAAGAACTGGGAATGACCACCGTTGTTTATTTCTGATTGATAAGTCATCAAATCCTGATACGGTGATGGAATCTTTTCATCCGCCCACATATCCCACATCTTATTCCACTTCATTGCTTCCGGTGGCAAGGTCTTTTCAACTTCTTTTTTATGTGCAGTTTTTTTCTTGAAAATATCAAACAATCCCATAGTGCACTCCTTATAATGTTAATTTACTTCAACACAATTATATCACAATAGAGTGAAAAAGTAAATAAGGCGGCTTAAATTTTAAACCGCCCTGTTGTTTATTTAGTTAGAATTTCCTATCGCGTAGAATATTCATCGCTTCGGCAAAACAGTCAGAGTGAAGTATTTTTTTATTCTGTACTCACCAACAAGTTGGAATAATATTATTATGATTTTTCATTACCACAATCCTTTATTTACACTTTTATAATGACTGTGTCTCCGTCAGAGCTTTTTATATCAACTAAAACAAAATGACCGTTCTTTTTGATGTAATCTTTCAATGATTTGTTTATTGTTGGCAATAAGTCTATTAATGGTTCAATGTCTGTATCACAATGGTTTTTGATATTCTTTAATATAAATTTAGATTTCAACAATGACGTTGACAACCAAAATACAACTCCAAATCCTTTACCATCTTTTATGTGCAATGTCATATTACTCTACCGTAATATATACCGTGTCACCATCGGATGATTCAATTTCAATCAATTTACCGATAACCCCGGCTTCAATCATCATGAATATTTGATTAAAATCTATGTTATTTAGCGAATCATTACCGTTGATGTTAGGTAATTCTTTACCTGTATCTAAACATAATTTAATTATAGATATAGGTAAGTTTATTTTAACTTTATCACCATCGACACTTGAAATGTTGATTGTCAAAATCATTGAACCTATATCTTTGCGTTCCCCCACAGGCACAACCTTTGTTTGCAAAACTTCTCTTCCCAATAATTCATCTAACGATACATTTAATATGTCTGCTAATATTGGAAGAGTAGATATATCTGGAGCGGATAGGTCATTTTCCCATTTACTCACAGCTTGAGCACTAATATTTACCTTTTCAGCAATATCCTCTTGCTTTAACCCTAAATTCTTTCTCAATCTTGATAGTCTTTGTCCAAATGTTTCTTTCATGTTTTCTTTCCTCCGTGTTTATACTGATACTTATTCAAACGCTGCAGCATCTGTAATTGTATTATACCATTATGTAAATACCTTTTGAAGCGATCAATGGTTGTTTTATCCAACGAATTGGTTGTTTTTATGCAACTATTAGTTGAATAGCATTATCATCTATTCCCAAAAAATACAATATGACGGCTTGATTTTACTCAAACCGCCCTGTTTTTATGATGAATTGAGCCGTTGGCTTATGAATTGCACGAAGTGCATGAATTGACGGCAGAGCCGTTATGAATTGCCTGCGGCATTGATTTTAAAAGGCAATTACTTGCCTTTTAAAATCTCCATAGCTTCGCCGAAGCGCTGGAAGTGGACAACTTCACGTTGGCGAAGGAATTTGATTGCGTCGTTTACGTCGGGATCGTCAGAGAGGCGAAGGATGTTATCGTACATTGCCCTTGCCTTCTGCTCTGTTACTATCACGTATTCGCAACGAAATTGAGTCTTGCAAAAGCGCGAAAAATCCTTATGTTTCAAGGGATTTCGGCACTTTTGAAGTTGACGATTTTTCAGAAATTCCAATGAATTTCGATGGGCACGTTTCGTGTCCCCGGAATGCGCTTTCCGACCATAATTTTGTCGATCAAAATCTCCACCATTTCCCGTGTCAGATGCTCTACCTTGACGTATTTTTCGATCAATTCTCGGCGGTTGTCACCAACGGCAATTTTGACGTCTATCTCGGCAATTTGCTTTTGACATTCGAGCACCTGCGATTCAAGGCGTTCTTTTTGTGAGGTAAAGTCCTTCGACAGTTCTATGAAGTCCGCTTCGCAAATCAGTCCTTTGACCTTGTCAAGATAGAGGTCACGCACGCCTTTTGAAAACTGATTGATCTTTCCTTGATAGGTGGCGATTTCTGCTTCGATTTCTTGCTTTTGCTCCAAAAGATCGGCGTTAAACTGTACCTTGCGTTCCAATTCGTCCATGTCAAGATATTCTGCATTGAGCCGCCGCAGTTCATCAATGACCATTCGCTCCAAACGGTTGACCGAGATGAACGCGCCCTCGCAAGCACCCTTGGCGTAGTGTCGGCTGGGGCATTGCAGAAAATGTCTGCCACCCGATTTTGACGAACGCATGACGTACCCGCAGGATGCGCACCGCACCTTCTTGGCAAATAGTCCGATCGTGCCAACCTTAAACGGCTTTGCTCGCTCGGCAATCATTTTCTGCACTCTGTCCCACAGGGCGCGGTCAATGATCGGCTCGTGCGTTCCTTCCACTCTGAACCATTGCTCCTTGGGACGCGGACGGTTGATGCTCGTTTTATACGAAATGCTCTCGTATTTTCCTTGCACCAGATTGCCGATATAGGTCTCGTTGATCAGCATATCCGAAATGGCGAAATACTTCCACAGTGTGCTGTTCTTGCTTGGTGGCAGACTGAAACGAAGTCCCTGCATCCGTTTGTACTCGGTGGGATTTGGGATCCCTCGGTCGTTGAGCATTCGAGCAATCGCCGTTTTGCCGTAGCCCTGCGAAAAGAGCGTAAACACCTCACGCACAACTGCGGCGGCTTCCTCGTCGATGATCAGATGACCTTTGATGTCGGGATCCTTTTTGTATCCGTAAAGCGCAAAGGAGCCGATGTGAAAACCGTTCTTGCGGCGGCTGTCAAGGGCGGATTTGATGCTGTCCGACATATCCTCCAGATACCACTCGTTGACAAGTCCGTTGATCTGACGGCTTTTTTTGTTGCCCTTGTTGGCGGTGTCGGC
>JAZSRX010000037.1:0-53048 GCA_045538685.1 Eubacteriales bacterium
GTGGATTTTTTTATTTTTTTACATTTTTTTAAATTTATTTTTCAAGTGCTAAAAATACCATTTTTTTCTTATAATATTCTTTCAAAAAAGTGATACAATAAATACAGAGTCAAAGGAAATGAGCCCGCAAGGGTAAATTCCTTCGGGCTCGATTAATATAGATTTTAAAATAACAGGAGATTTATTCTTATGTCTAAGAACAAGGTTAATGTTCCCGAGGCGAGAGCCGCACTTGATAAGTTCAAGATGGAAGCTGCTAATGAGGTTGGTGTAAACCTTAAGCAGGGTTACAATGGCGATCTTACCTCTAAGCAGGCCGGTAGCATCGGCGGTCAGATGGTTAAGAAGATGGTTGAGTCCTACGAGAACAACCTTAAAACTAACGGCTAATTAAGCCAAGACCATTTCCTTTCCGATTAATAATTCTAAAGTAATATAGAATTAGGAAGTGCCGCACGGGGTGTGCGGCACTTTTTCGTTTCGTATGTAATTGCTTTTTTGAATTATTAAATAAACTTATCAAATACCCGAGCATAGTGTTCAAGCCAAGGTTCTGTTTTTGCCTCATCTAAGAGTCTATTTTTTATGTGTTTCGCATAATTACAATGCGGTATATTTGCCGCCTCTTCAAAGAAGATAAAAATCAAGGTTTCTATTTCGTCCTCGGGATAGCATTCTTCCTTCATATTTATTATAAGAGGAATAATATCGTACTCGTCATATCCCAGGTAATAGTTTACACTCGTATCGGTAAGATATTCGAACCAATACGGAACATATGCAAATGCACAACCGATGCATTTTTTGTTTTCGGCAAGCTGAATTTCACATTTTTCGTGTTTAAACACAAATTTACCGAAAAGATAGGTGTACATAAGACTATTACACTTTTCTCCAAGATCCTCTATCTCGTTAAGCCACCGTGTGACAAACAAGCTGATTTCGCTCTCGGTATACAAGTGTTCTCTCATCTTTAAAACAAGATTATAAAGCACCTCGTCGGGATCAAACCGACGATCATATTCATCACCGAACATTCTGAAACTTAAAATAAAAGCTACATAGTCGGGAATGTGAGCAAGTGCCTTCAAAAAGCCCTTTTTACCCTTGATGGCAACGTGAGTTCCGCTAAAATGCTCAGAAAAAAGACGCAGGTGCATAGAGCTGTAAAATACGTCACTATTTTCAATCATCACTTTCATCCACACTGTTGCAAACTTTTCTATATCCTTTTCGCTATACGAATTTGCCTTCATCTTCATTATGATGTTATTAAGCATTACATCAGGATCCACATCATCAAGTGAAGGATCAACTCTTTTAGCAAAAACCCGGCACAAACGAGAAACATATTCCGGAAGCCGAGCTAATGCATCTGCAAAATCATTTGCGGGTATAGCATCAAAGGGATTGGTGCAGTTATCATTCATTTTTCTTCTCCTAAAATGAAAAAATAGGCATGGTTCAACGTAAAAGTTGCATAGATAGAATGACTGCAAGAGCACCCGAAAAGAGTGTACCGAGGAAATTAACGACATTGTTGTTAATTATACGAATTCCTCTATGCTTTTTGGTAGGTTTTCCACAGTGTTCTTCTCTTTCAATAATACTGCCGCAAACGGTACATTTATATTTGACCTGTAAAAGCGAACCGAGGAAGCTGTCAAACAAAGCTCCGAGAAAGGCGGCAAGAGTAATTATAGCTGCATCTATAATAGTAACGAAGCTAAAGCAAAGCGAGATGGCCGAAATAATGGCCGCGGCAACAAGCGAAGCGAAGAGACCTAAAACAGATACACCTCCGCTGATACCCGGAGTGCATTTTTTCATACGGAAAGGGTCAAATGCTCTGCCACAGAGGATTCCGATTCCTGAAGCAGCCGTATCGGCAAATGCCTCAGCAAGTGCGGCAGAAAAGCCAATTACAAATATATTTTTACCCGTAAACAAATAGCAAAGGGCAAGGACGGTTGCAACCAAGCTGTTTGCCAAGACCTGCGAATGATTGCGACAGTCTCCATACTTTTCAATGCGATTTTTCTGGTTCTGCCTTGATTTATTTCTATATTTTTTAATTTTATCAACCGCAATGCCGCCGATAAAGAAGCTAAGCAAAATTAAAAATCCAAGGTTTCCGAGCGAAATGGAGATGAAAATATCAACGACTACGGCAGAAATAATACCGCCAAGAGTAAGTGCTTTCTTTTTATATGCAAAGGCAATTATTGCAGGAGTTAACAGAATGGGAAGAATATAATTCCACGCTCCTTGGTAACAAACAAAGAAGTACGCCAGGAAGGATGTGCCGAGGGTGATGGAGATGTTGTCTAGCCCCTTCCCCGTAAAGATTTCAAGCTCTACCGATAACAAGGCAATTGCAAGGCAATGCCAAGGTGTGAGCCCCAAAGAGAACTCGGCGGAAAAACAGAATGCAACAAAATAGCTGAATATAAAGTTAAATAAAATGCCAAACAAGGTCTTTTGACCGTATATTCTGAAATTGAATACATAGCGGTCAGGATCGTGAAGATAACCCATAAGTCCGGCAAATCCGTCGCCAAAGGATGTACAGAACACACCTATTCCAAACGGCATAATCATCATCGGTTCAAACAGGCAAATAAATGCCATAATCGACATCGCCAAAGCATAATACACTGTGCCCGGTGCGTTATCACCGTCAGATGATATCATAGGCATAAGATTTTTTCGATATGAAACCGCGAGAATTACCAAAAACAAAAGACAAACCGCAAGAAAATGAAGGCCTGCACCGAAAAAGTGATTAAGAATTACCCACTCAAAGCCAACAAGAATATGAACGATTTTTCTCGTTATTTTTTTATTAGACCCCGGTATTTTATAAACCGCAAAACCAAGTCCCAGGCAAATAAAAGCATATAATATGCTGAAAATATAGCCCTTTAAAATCATATCAAATCCGCTTTCTGAAAATTTACAATATTATTATACTCCCCGAGCCCTTTAAAGTCAAGAAAAAAATGAGCTGACATCTTATGTACGTCAGCTCATTTAAATTAAGGAAGGATTAGATTTCCTCTTGGTCGTTGTTCTTATATCTGCCGTCCTCGTCATCATCGCCATCGCCATTAACATTTTCCTTACCGGGAATAACGATACCACGAGTCATAGCACTGATATTTTCCTGATTTTCCTTGTCACGTTCTTTCTGCTTCTGTGCTTTTGCACGTTCAACATCTGCCTTGATCTCATCACTTACAGTACCGTCAGCAAGTGTAATAAAAGTGTCAAAGATGTCAGGATAAATAAAGGTTTTCTGTACGTTATCAAACTGAACGGTAAAATACTTTCCGTCTACCAAAACAACAGTGCCCTTTCCAAAGGACTTATGCAAAACTTCTAAATTTTCTAAAACCATGGTACACCTCGTTTTTATTGTTATGTGAGTCAATTGCTATCTTATATTATCTTATTCAATAATAAAAGTACACTATTAAGCGGCGATTATTATAGCAAATAATTATGTCTAAAGTATGAACAAAAGCAATCTTTTATAATTATTTTAAAAAATAATTTCAGATTTGCCGTTTCAGGATTAAAGAAACAGATAAAACAGACCTTCTGCCCTGTTTTATGCCCTTTTTTGAAACAAAAAAAATCAATCTTCGTCTTTGGGGGCCGGAGCAGCATCTCTTGAGCCGGGACGTTTCTTTCGCATATGCATTCCGTATATTGCCTCTGTGGCAAATCCCAGCTTTGTAACAATATCCTTAGCATTGTCAAAGTAGCAATAGAAGGAGTCGTTTTCGGTAGAAACATCAATGCAATCATCACGTCTGATTCGGAACCAATCATACTCGATATGAAGACTGTTAATCTGCAAAGGTTGTCTCTGGATACGGTAGTCATCACCGTTGTAATGTCCTTCGATAACAAAACCTTCGTTGATATCGTGAGTAAGACGTGCCTTGCCAAGATTTACAAAGCTGTTGCATCTTGGCATTGAGAATACGTCAACACTGTCCGAGAAGGAATACTCTCCGCTTTCAACCTGAGAGATAACCTGCTGTCTTTCCCATTCAAACCAATCGGGAACCTGAGTAAACTCGGTGTTTCCGTCATTGGCACTCAATGTGCCGTTTTCGTTAAGAGTCCAATGCTTTCCACATTCGGTACAACAAATTTCAGCACCCTTGGATGCCATTTTGAACTCGGTAAGGCAGTGAGGACACTGGTAAAGAATTTTGTGCATACCTTCTGCACGGAAGGGCTCTTTAATAAGTATTCCCCTTTCCTGCTGATATGCATATTCATTATAGGTCAGTGCCTCTTTAATTTTATCATTTATCTGATCCACCGTCATTACCTCAATCTCCTCGGGTGTAAGGATTTTGGTAAGAGTGGTATGAAGCGGAACTTTACGCTTGCGACGGAAATCCCAGAAGGGCGAATGAAGATAATTTCCCCTGTGCAAAACCGCAACAACAGGAACTTTGTTTTTCTTTACAAGCATACCAACCGACTCGGGAATATAGGATGTTATGCCGCAGGGCGAATATCTTGCCTCGGGATACATACAAAGAACGTCACCTCGGGAAAGAACTTTACGTATTGACTTAACCAGATGAAGATCCATAGTGTATTTTCGTGTGCAAATAGCACCGATCCACTCCATAAGCCAAGCACGTTTATAGTAGCCGTCAATATTAACTACGTTGTTAACACGATGCAGACCTGTACCAAGAGCAGCAAGTTCAAAGTCAATAAACGACATATGGTTTGAAAGCATCATATAAGGTGGCTTCAGCCCATCCATATTAATCTTCTCTACCTTATGTTTTTTAAAGAGGGTTGCAAAGAAGGAAAGAACCCAGATAAGCCCTGTGAGATATATGGGCTGGCGGATGGGATGCTTTGCCGTTTTGTACCTCTTTTTGTTTTTATAGTTTACGTCAATGTTGTTTGTCTTTTTCATTTTGTGTCACTCCAATCGCAGACATTATACACTAAAAAGTAAACAAAAGCAACATTTTTTTTAATTTTATATAAATTTATTTTACAAATTATTGAAAAAACAAACCATTAGTGCTAAAATGTATGATAATAAATCTTTTATTCAAGAGGAAAATATGGATCCCTATTTGATAGTTTTAATTTGTTTAATTGGCATTTTAGCAGTTATTTTTATTCCGTCGGCGATTTGCTATTTCAGAATTTTTTATTCGCCCAAGCGAAAGATGAGAGCCGAGAATGACTATGACGTTCCGCCCGGAAAGGAATATGAGCCCTTTCATCCTCAGATGATCGAATGGACAAAGCAATGCCGTGCAACACCTCACAAAAATGTAGAATTGCAAACCTTTGACGGTCTTACCCTGCGTGGAAGATTTTACGAATTCTCTCCCGATGCACCTATAGAAATTATGATGCACGGATATCGCGGAAATATGGAACGAGATCTTAGCGGCGGAATATTCAGAGCATTGAATATCGGTCACAGCGTGCTTGTTTACAATCACCGAGGCAGCGGAAACAGTGACGGCAACACACTTACCTTCGGCATTAACGAAAGCCGCGATTGCAGATGTTGGATTGACTATGTATTAAAGAAAATCAATCCCGATGCAAAAATCATTCTTTCGGGTGTGTCAATGGGAGCCGCAACTGCTATGATTACATCAGGTTTTGACGATCTGCCTCAAAATATCATTGGAATTGTTGCGGATTGCGGATACACTTCTGCAAAGGATATTATTAAAAAAGTCATTGTTGATATGAAGCTTCCTCCTAATCTTCTCTACCCGTTTGTACGGCTTGGAGCGAGAATTTTCGGTGGATTTAACATCGACGAATTTTCACCTAACGAGCAGGTTAAAAAGTCTAAAATTCCCACTATTTTTGTTCACGGAGATGCAGATGATTTTGTTCCCCGGGAAATGACCGAAAGGAATTATAAAGACTGCAGTTCTGATAAAAAGGAACTGTATATTGTAAAAGAAGCTGCTCACGGTCTTGCTTATGCCGTTGCAAAAGATGACTACCTTGAAAAGCTTACAGAATTTTTTAAACCGATAACAAAATAAAAAAGAGCTGAACTTTTCTGCCATATTGCAGTAGTTCAGCCCTTTATTTTTATAATAAGAACACTCCGAGTCCATTTCCAAGCTTTCCGCCGTTTTTAAGATGATCTGCATAAGCCCTTCTCATTCTTGTATCGGTGGGAAGTTTGTCGGGATTTTTCTCATCGGTATCGAAAATTCGCCAAAGGTCCTCAAGATTCGGATCGTCTGAGAAATCAATTATATCGAATCGGGACATAAATCTATGGACATTTGTGCTTTCGGGAAGGATAATTTTATTGTCGGGATAAAGCATCCAGGAGTGACAAATAAACGGTGTAGGATCTGCCACCCGATCTTTAAAGTATTCCTTCGCCATCTTAAATGCCTCGTCACAGCTCTCGGGAGTAAGATGCGTAAGTGTGCGTGGAATATGGATATTTATGGCTTTGCTTTCGGGAGTCAGAACATTCTCGCCCTTCTGATAGTGTCTGCCAAAACCGTCAACCTCGAACTGCAATCTGCCAAGGGCAACTCGCTCTAAATTATAGAATCTGTTAAACCAGAAAGCAACAAACGAGCCGACTATTCCCTTCACCGCTTTACATTCGTCAAGCTTGTACTTCAAATCAAGCATACTGTTATGGAATACAGATAGAGCAATTCCGCGTTCAATATATATTTCACGAAGTCGCTTTGACAGGCAGATGAAAATAAGCAGTTCAGCCGTATATCTGTGCATATCAAGACGTTGTGCAACTTCTTGAGCGAGAGCTATAACCATACCAAAATCGCAGTTCATATCTCTCTCATATATTTTAATTGCCTCGTTCCAAACCCTGAGTGTATCTTCTCTGCCTGCGATTCTGTCATAAGAGGAAAGAAGATATTCGGCATCCGTCATGTCATATTCAAAGCTGCGGAAAAAGTCCAAAAGATACTCTTTCATTTTCTGCCCCGTTTTTTCTTACTTTATTTTAGTTTTTATGTATATTGGTGCGTGGTCACTTGAATATACTCCGTTATGACAATTATCTACAACGTGGTATTCATAAACCTCGGCATCGCCCTTGCTTATCATTATATAATCAATTCGTTTTGCTTTTTCTTTATCGCCCCAATTATGATATGTAGGTGTTTCTTCGCTTATTGGAGAAATACGCATTGCATCGTCAAAATTCTCGGTAGCGGAATTGATTGTTTCACTTCCTTCCACTGCATTTAAATCGCCCATAAGATATGCGGGGATGTCACCGAACTCGGAAATCTTATCAAGAACAACAGCAATCCCGTTTATCCTTGCAAGATCGCTTGTATGATCAAGATGTGTATTGAACACAGCAAATTCCTTGCCTGTATTAAGGTCGCGAAGAATTACATAAACGCAAATGCGGTAATGCTCGCTGCCCCAATCCTTGCTCATAACCTCGGGAGTTTCGGAAAGCCAGAATGAACCGCTGTCGATCTTTTCAAATCTGTCTGTGCGATAGAAAATAGGACAACCTTCGCTTAACACAAAATCGTCTCGGTATGCCATCTCGGATTCGTAACCGGCCATTACCTTTTTCAGATAATCATAATGTACAAATGTCACTTCCTGGAATCCGATAATATCCGGCTTTACAGAATCTATATCCTCGGCAATAAGGTCGGCACGGTTAAACCAGCTCTTACTAAAGAGGTCGGTAGGGCTTAAAAAACGAACATTGGCACTCATTATTGTGATGCTGTCGTCGTTTTTCTCGCTTAATGTTACCATCTTATCAGAAAGAAGATAGCTTGGCAGGTGGAAAAACAGAACGACCAATACCAAAACGAGAATTGCAGCCAAAATTTTCAGGATTGTTTTCATCTTATTACTCCTTAATTTTTTGATAACTATATTATATCACTTATTCGGCAATAATGCAATATTTTTCAGAAATATACCTGCCTTGTATTTTAAAGTCAGAAAAAGATAGCAAAAAAGAGAGTCAAGCGACTCTCTTTTTTATTACATTATGTCAAGTCCGTCAGCATTAAAGATCTTCCACTGACCTTTGTACTTAATAAGAAGGAACTTAACGGTATTTGTTTGCTTATCATCCTCAAGCTCTACGGTTACTTTCACCTTAACTTCCCTGAAAGCGGAAACGTCCTTTGCTTCGAAATCATCATAGAACATTTCCATATACTCAAACATATCCTCGTAGTCTTCCTGATCGTCCTTATCAAGCTTTTCAACATCCTTTATCTTGAAGTCGATAGATTCAATTTCAAGATAATCAAGGGAGTCTTCAAGCGAATCGATAAGCTCTTCTTTTTCATCTTTATCATCTTCCCAAAGGTAAGAAGGCATACAGTTTACAACTGCCTTTGCATCGCCCTTTTCAAGACCGTTCAGGTACTTTTTAACAACCTTCTTAGGTCCGGGGAAAATAGCACTGATAAGTATAGAAACAGCAACAATTACAACTATTGCAGCAATAGCGAAAATTCCAAGTGTGGTAGCAGAAATTCTTGTAAGTTTAAGCTTTGCAAGTATTTCATCAAGCTTGGATGTGGGCTTGTGTTCGGGGGTGGGCTGCTGCTGTTCGTAGTTAGAAATAAATTCGGGTGCGGGCTGGGGTGTGGGTTGAGGTGCGGGTGCCTGTAAAGAAGTACCGCAATTAGTGCAGAACAAGGTGCTGTCTTCGTTCTGTGATCCACAGTTTGTACAAATTTTTGCCACGATAGTAATCCTTTCGAAAAACAATATTATATTATCTTTATGAATATCAATAACATTATATCACTTTTACAAAATAAATCAATAGAAAATAACAAAATAATATTTTTTTCGCATTTTTTGGAAAATTGTTAAAATCTATTTACAAATAAGGAAAAATAATATATAATTAATTTACAAGTGTTTTTTTATTTTAATTTATAAAAAAACTTGCAATCACTTTGAAGCTCTTTATTTTTCAGTGCATAGCTTCGATTGATGACACTTCAAAATTTCAGAAAGGAGAAAAGTTGAAGGTAAGACACAGGCAGGTTTAAAATAATATACAAGTACATACTTGAAAAGTGAGTCGCAAAAGCAGCTCGTTTTTTATGCAAAAAAAGGTTAGTCGAAAAACGCGACTAACCTTTTTGTTTTTCTTATTTATTAACGTAATACGGGCGAGTGCCTGATGCACCCGGGCCAAAGCTTTCCTTTTCAAAAAACCTGACCGTATCGTGTGCCTCTTTCTTGCCCCAGTCGTCAAAGCCCATAGGATTTATATGCTCTCCAAGGTAGCAGTTTTCAATTCTGACATATGCGTGGTTTCGCCAAGGACGAGCGATAAAACAGCTTCCCTTCTCCACGTTGTCTGTTGCGGTAAATCTGCAATTTGTTGCCACAAATCCAAGCTCAACGTCAGACGGTGTGGAGGGTGCAAAAATATAACCTTCCTCAACACTTACAAACTCGCAAGAATCAAAATATGCGGTTGCTCCGCCGAAGATAAAGTCCACACCGCCCTCAATTACGCAATTTTTAAAATAAACTGTGCGTCTTTTACGCTCAGTGAACTGCTTGGGGCCGGTAAATCCACCGGGAATTATCTCTTTTTCGGGAAGAGGTGCAAGAAAAAGTGTGTCCTGATGTCCTCGAAGAAGGCAGTTTTCAAGGGTTATTCCGTCGCCGTCAATGTAAAGAGCGATTGCCTGTCCAACGTCTTTTCCCCGCCCTGCGTTGTTCTCAAAGGTGCAGTTCTTGAAGCAGATATTATCACCGTCAACCAGCACACTGTAGCTGCGGAATGTACCTCGCTTTGTACCGTCGGGCATCTCCTCCCTGGCATAGTGGGAGGCGGTGAAAACTTCATTTTCTATCGTAATATTACTTTCGCTTATATGTATCTGGGACATAAATTGCTCCTTTTTTGTTTTCTGAAACAATTATAGCATTTGTAGAGATAAAATGCAAGATTTTTTGCATCTGCTATTTACAAAAAGAAAAATATGTGCTAAAATAAAAATGCCAAACAAAAACGAATAACGAAAAGACGGATTAACTCGCTATTTATATAGGGGGTTTTATACCCTTTTTCATTTTTTTACACTAACTTGTCAATAATCGGTAAAAATGCTGATTCCGCTAGTTAGTGTGGTGAGTTATCCATATTCGTTAGTTTTTGTTTGGCGACAATTGGAGTCGGCGTTTTTCGGTGCGGTGACTTCGGTTGCCGCACTTTTTGTTTTTTGGGGGATTTGCCTATGGATAATTGAACTTCGGCATGCACTGTTTACTCATAAAAAATTAGTGATACAGAAAGGAATATATTATGACTATTCTTATTATTTTTGTTGCCATTGTTTTTGCGGCAATATTTGTAGGCGTCGCCGTACCGTGTACATATTTATTTAAAGATAAGCTTCAATTAGAAGATGTCAAACTTTTAAGTTCAAAGAATACTCTCATCGCGGCATCGTTGCTTGTTATAACTAATTTGGGAAGTGTGATTGAGGCAATTATAAATTATGCTAAAATTTACAATGATTCTTGGTTATCGGATAGCAATTCGTTTGGAGTTATTATGCAACAAAGCTTTGGCTTGAGCATTTATTTCTTATATATTTGTATTGCCGTTGCTTTGATACTGAAATCTACCACGTTTTCATTGGGGGCATCTGCAGCAACGCTTGTATTAACAGTTTTTAATGCTATCTTTATACAATCGAGTGAATTAAAGACAGTTTACCGAGAATATTTTGGTCTAATGCCAAAAATTATGATTCTCGCATCATTGACAATTATTCTTGTAGCAATCCTTGGACAGCAAAAGATATTTTATCGCTATAAGAAACTTTTCAAACTGTCTCCTTGGCTTTTGCTTTTCTCTATTTTATGCATAAACATATCGGTTTACCCTCCTATGATTTACAATCCCGATGTTCTCAATTATCTAATATCAGGAAATATCAATTTGCAATCTTTCACCAACGTAACATTTATTTTTAGATTTGTTTCTATAATAATCAATTCCGTTGCGTTTATGCTGATTTTCAAGACACTATCTTTGCAAATCGTTGAAAACAAGTCTGTATATGACGAAGAGCAGACCGTATCAACTAAAGAAAAAATAATTTTGATTTTATCGTTGCTCTTATTGCCTGTTGTTGTAAATTTTTTGTCTTCTATTAGTAAAGCTTGGCTTTTTGGTGCTCTTATTTTGTTAGCAATCGCAGTTCCTGCGGTAATTGTCATAACTAAAAATTCCACCGCCAAAACTAAAGCAATAGCTTTGATTTGCACTTTTTCAGTAGTTATAGGACTTTGTGTTGTTGGACAACTCTTGCCATCTAGTTATACCGACCCTGACGGAATAGAAGGTTGGACACAATGTTACAAGTGCAAGAAAACAGGAAAAGTAAGGAACGAATTAGGTTTTTACGTAACTTGCCCTCGTTGTGATGGCGTTGGTTATCTGCCCGATTAATAAATCAGCGAGCCGTTTTTGATATGCACTCCAAAAGTTAGACACTTTTGGAGGTGCATATTTTTTATGGCAAAGAAAGGTCAAATTCAAAAAAGTACTCGTCAGAATTTAAAATCCATGTAATAATGGATAATGACGGTAAATTATACATTAATACGACAAAAACAATTGGACACATCACAATGGAGTTTTCCAAAATGATGTGTCCAACTTTTTTAAAAGATATTTATTGCATTGTGTAACTAACAACTTTGTTGTCAGAAAATTCCACAATTATTGTTTTTTTCTCTTCTTTTTTCGAGTAAAGCTCTCTTTGAATAGAAGTGTTGGTGTCGCAGTTCCAACAAAGAGTCTCTGTGGCTATAGTTGCATTTTGGGTGTATTTATCCCCGAAAAGATTAACAACCTGTTCTTTTGTCATACCCAAGGATATTAACTTATAATTATTTAAAAAAGCAGATAATCTTTTTTTCATAATTATTCTCGATATGGCATCAACAAAGAGAACCACCAACAAAGCTCCTGCAACAGCAAACAGTACAATCCACCACATTACTTAGAAGCTTCCTCAATTGCAACCGCAACTGCAACGGTCATACCAACCATGGGGTTGTTGCCGGCACCGATCAAGCCCATCATCTCTACGTGGGCGGGAACGGAGGAGGATCCTGCGAACTGTGCGTCGCCGTGCATACGGCCCATAGTATCGGTCATACCGTAGGAAGCAGGGCCTGCTGCCATATTATCGGGGTGAAGAGTACGACCTGTACCACCGCCACTTGCTACAGAGAAGTAGCTCTTACCGTTCTCGTTACACCACTTCTTGTAGGTGCCTGCAACGGGATGCTGGAATCTGGTAGGGTTGGTGGAGTTACCGGTGATGGAAACGCCAACGTTCTCAAGGCGCATAATTGCAACGCCCTCGGGAACAGAGTCAGAGCCGTAGCATCTAACCTTTGCTCTGTCGCCGTTAGAGTAAGCAATCTCATTTACAACCTTAACCTCTTCGGTATAAGGATCAAACTCGGTCTGAACATAGGTGAAGCCGTTGATACGGGAAATGATCATAGCTGCGTCCTTGCCGAGACCGTTAAGGATAACGCGGAGAGGATTTGTTCTAACCTTGTTTGCATTAAGAGCGATTTTGATAGCACCCTCTGCAGCTGCGAAGGACTCGTGTCCTGCAAGGAAGCAGAAGCACTCGGTGCTCTCAGAGAGAAGCATAGAGCCAAGGTTACCGTGGCCAAGACCAACCTTACGGTTCTCTGCTACGGAGCCGGGGATACAGAAGGACTGAAGTCCGATACCGATTGCGGCAGCGGCATCAGCGGCCTTTGTGCAACCCTTCTTAATTGCGATAGCTGCACCTACGGTGTATGCCCACTTTGCGTTCTCGAACGCGATGGGCTGAGTTTCTTCAACTATCTTATAGGGATCAATGCCCTTTGCATCGCATATAGCTTTACACTCGTCAATAGAGGAAATGCCATATTCTTTAAGTACAGCGAGGATCTTCGCCTCGCGTCTTTCATAACCTTCAAAATGTGCCATTAGTATTTCCTCCTTTAATTATTCCTTACGAGGGTCAATGTACTTAACAGCATCGTTAAATCTGCCGTATGTACCTTTTGCCTTCTCGTATGCTTCGTTGGGTTCCATGCCCTTCTTAATGAAGTCGGTCATCTTGCCGAGAGAAACGAACTCATAACCGATAACCTGGTTATCTGCGTCAAGAGCCATTCTTGTGCAGTAGCCCTCTGTCATTTCAAGATAACGAACCCCCTTTGCCTTAGTACCGTACATAGTACCAACCATTGATCTTTCGCCCTTGCCAAGATCCTCCATACCTGCACCGATAACAAGACCGCCCTCAGAGAAAGCAGACTGAGATCTACCGTATACTATCTGAAGGAAGAGTTCACGCATAGCGGTGTTAATAGCATCACAAACAAGGTCGGTGTTAAGTGCCTCGAGAAGAGTCTTGCCGGGAAGAATCTCAGCAGCCATAGCCGCAGAGTGAGTCATACCAGAGCAACCGATTGTCTCTACAAGTGCCTCTTCAATAATACCGTCCTTTACGTTAAGCGAAAGCTTACAAGCACCCTGCTGAGGTGCACACCAGCCCACACCGTGAGTGTAAGCCGAGATATCGGTAATGTCCTTTGCCTTTACCCACTTACCTTCTTCAGGAATGGGAGCAGGACCGTGGTGAGGTCCCTTGGCAACAACGCACATGTTTTCCACTTCTTTGGAATAAACAAGTTCTGCCATAATTTATATTCTCCTTTTTTGAAAAAATAACTTTTTTAATTACTTAACGATTTCGCCGTAGCACTCGCCAAATGCACAAGCTGCATTTGCCTCGTCGGTGTCGATATGCATAGCGGGAGCGAAGCTGGGGCTTACTCTTACAACAACATCACCGAGAATTGCGGTACGCTCGGACTCGATCTTAACACTAACGATTTCCTTATCGGATACACCGAGCTCCACTGCTGCTTCGGGAGTAAGGTGAATGTGACGCTTTGCAACGATAACACCTTCGGAAAGCTCAAGCTCTGCACCGTTCTCGGGGTTAACAAGCTTACAGCCCGCACTGCCCTTGATGTCGCCGGACTCACGAATGGGAGCAACAACACCGATAGAACGAGCATCGGTAAGAGAAATTTCAACCTGGCTTGCAGCTCTTGTAGGGCCAAGAATAGATGCCTTAAGAGAACCCTTAGGGCCTACAACGGTAAGCTTTTCAGCACAAGCATACTGACCGGGCTGGCTAAGCTCCTTTTTGTTGGTGAGCTGATAGCCCTCGCCAAAGAGGACATCAACTGCCTCACGGCTGAGATGAATGTGTCTTGCGGATGTTTCAACTAAAACCTTTTTCATTTTTATATCTCCTTGATTAAATTAGCTATTTTTGGTGAGCCAAAGAGCCCACGTTAGTCCACCGTATATTATATCACAATATTTTTTGAAAATCAATGCATAAACGCAAAGATTATCGAAAAAAATACATAAAGAACAAAAAGGAGTGCTAAATATATGGAAAAAGAACGCGAAGAAGGCAAAAAGCAAAACGAAGACGGGATGATAAACGACGGCACCGCCCTACTTGAAAACGAAGAGGGAGCGATATTTTGCCTGACGATTATCGGTCAAATCGAGGGACACTACACACTTGACAACACACAGAAAGCCACAAAATACGACCACGTTATTCCAACGCTGGTTGCCATAGAAGAAAGCGACAAGATCGACGGAATAATCATTCTTATCAACACTCTCGGCGGTGATGTGGAAGCAGGTCTTGCCATAGCCGAGGTTATAGCGAGTTTAACAAAACCCACCGCTTCAATTGTGCTTGGAGGCGGACATTCTATCGGTGTGCCTTTGGCGGTTAGTGCATCAAGGTCGTTTATTGTACCAAGTGCGACTATGACAATTCACCCCGTAAGGACAAGCGGTGTGGTGCTTGGTGTTCCACAGGCATTTAACTATCTTGAAAAAATGCAGGACAGGATAATCAGATTTATAGTTGAACATTCTGATGTTGCGGAATCGCATTTTCGTCATCTGATAAACCGCACCGATACACTTGTAAATGATATCGGCTCAATTCTTAACGGATATGAAGCAGTTGAATGCGGTCTTATTGACGAAATCGGCGGAATTAAGGAAGCCATTGCCTATCTGAAAAGCGAGGCCGAGAGGAAAAGGAAAAAATAAAGAAAATTTTTCCTTTTTTCGTTGTATTTTTACAAAATATATGATAAAATATAGTAAAACACAACGGAGGAAAATAAAAATGGCAAAATTAAAGTCACTTTTCGGCAACAAAAAAGCAAAGGATACCGACGGTCAGGAGGAGTTTTTCAGAGATGATTTCGCTCCTGTTGTAAAGGTTCCTTCTAAAAAGGCGGCAGAGCCAAAGAAAGCAAATAATGCCGGAGCTGCCTCCGAACAGAAAAAGGCAGCGGCAAAGCCCGCTTCTGTAAAGAAAGCAGAGCCCAAGAAGGCCGCTTCGGCTAAAAAGGCGGCAGAACCTGAAAAGGCCGCTACCGCAAAAAGCAGTTCAACTGCAAAAAAGAGTGTGTCTGCAAAGCCCGCGGCAAAAAGCACCGCAAAAACCGCCGCAAAATCTACTGCTAAGGCAACCGCAAAACCTGCGGTAAAGAATACATCAAAAACAACTGCAAAGGCGGCTGCTAAACCTGTTGCTAAAGCATCTGCAAAGCCAGCGGCAAAGAGTGCATCAAAGACCACTGCAAAGGCGGCTGCTAAACCTGCTACAAAGAGCAAATCGACAAACCGAGACTTTGGTGATGATTCGGATTTGGTAAAGGGTGCAGTTGCTATTAAAGAAGGCAAGGACACCGCAAACGGCAAGTGGGACATCAGACGTGCCAAAGACGGCAGATATTTCTTTAGTCTTTATGCATCAAATCACACCGTTATTGCATACTCGCAGGTATATTCCTCTACAACCGCGGTCAGCACAGGTATGAACAGTGTTATTGCCAATGCTCCCAAGGCGGAAATTGAGGACACAACCCTTAAAAAGCCGGTTTCTATCCCCTGCCCAAAATGGGAGATTTATCTTGACAAAGCGGGCGAATATCGCTTCCGTCTGTATGCTCAAAACGGCCTTATTGTCTGTCACTCTTCTCACGGTTATGCAACCAAAGGCGGTTGTAAGGGCTGTATTGAGAGCATTAAGAGGTTTTCCGCAGATGCAACGGTTGATAAGTCTTATTTGAAGTGATTTTTAGAGCAACGCAATATTATCGCGTTGCTCTTTTGTATTGCAGGAATTTTTCAATAATCTATTTACAAATTGAAAATTATGTGGTAAAATAGATTTGCCAAACAAAACTTAATATCAAAGTACGATAAGAAAACTCGCTATTTTTATAGGGGGTTTTATACCCTTTTTCTTGTTTATTGCAATTAGATTTCGGCAAAAACGCAGATTTCGCTTGCTATAAACAAGGAGTTTTCTTTGTACTTTGCGAGTTTTGTTTGGCGACAATTGGAGTCTTGCGTTTTTCGGTGCGGCAACTCCGGTTGCCGCACTTTTTGACTTTCACCGAAAAATAAAAAAAGAGAGAGAAACAAAAATGAAAAGGATTTTAATTTTGCTTATCATTTTAACTACTTGCCTTGCCTGTTTTACTTCCTGCAAGCTGATTAACCGTCTCTTCCCTTGCAATCACAAGGAAACGGCTATTGACAGGGCAATTGCTCCTACCTGTACCGAATCAGGACTCAGTGAAGGTAGCCATTGTGTAAAATGTGGCGAGGCGGTTGTAGCACAGCAGACGTTACCTGCTCTCGGACACACTGAGGTTATTGACGAGACGGTGCCAGCGACCTGCACCGAGGACGGTCTTAGTGCAGGAGTTTATTGCTCTGTTTGTAATGCAACCGTTATAACACAAAAGGTCATTCCCGCAGCACATACATACGGCGATTGGCAGACAGTTACCGAGCCGGATTGCTTCTTTGAAGGTGAACAGACGAGAGCTTGCTCTGTTTGTGATGAAATAGATACGCAGAAGCTTGCAAAAATCGAGCATTCATTCGTACAGAACGAGAAAACCAAGCTTTTCGCTTGCGAACACTGTGATGCAAGAATCTACGCAGGACATCTTTATGCGGCGTTTGACGTGGAGGTAAATTGGGTTGATGCCTATAAAATCTGCGACAGTATCGGCGGTCATCTTGTTACTATAACATCAGAGGGTGAACAGAAATTAATTACAGAAATAGCAAATGAATGTGCTTACGAACCTAATGATTACTATTCTTATTATGGATATTACTATTGGACGGGAGGACTAAAAGATACATACGGATGGGAGTGGATAACAGGAGAAGATTTTCAATACACTCATTGGAGCTCCTCCGATCCTGAAAATCTTTCTATGGAATGGCAAATTGTCATTTCTGTGGGTTGCGATGACAAGAGAGGTCCGGCTAATATAATCGGTGATTGGGAAGACACGGGACATTACAGAAATCACGGCTTTATTTGCGAATGGAATCTTGATATAAAAGAATGTGAGCATTACTTCATCGAGTGGGAAATAACTACTTCTGTAAGCTGCTACGGTGACGGCGAGCAGTGGAGAATCTGTACTCACTGCGGTCTTGAAGAAACAGAGGTACTTCCTAATATTGAGCATAACTTCGTATTTAACGAGGCAAGCGGCGTGACTTCTTGCGAGCATTGCAGTGCAGCTATGTATAACGGTCGAATTTACAAGATATTCAACGTTCAACTCTCCTGGTTTGATGCTTATACATACTGTGATAACCTTAGCGGTCATCTCGTGACTATTACCTCGCAAGATGAACAGACGTTTATTGAAACATATATGAATTCTCAGTCCTTTGGCACGGAGGCTTGGATTGGTTCTTACTCAGACGGTGCAAAGTGGCAATGGATAACGGATGAAGCATTTGATTATACCAATTGGGATGGAAGACAGCCTGATTGCGATTGGGGATATGAATTTTTCGGAACGATTAATCACGGATTTGGAAGATGGAACGATAGAAACCCACTGGTACAAACTTACTTTATCTGCGAATGGGAAGCTGAATGATTACGAGATATTTGGGTGAGTCTTGAAATACAGACTCACTTTTTTTATTGTGAAAAGACTTTAAAAATAAAAACGGCTGTCGTTTGACAGCCGTATTTTGTATATGACACCGGGGTATCTACACCTCATCAGTCACTTCGTGCCAGCTTCCCCTCAAGGGGAAGCCTAATGGAATTAGTTGTTAGCGATCCACTCGTCAGCAACCTTCTTGGACATTCTCTTGATGTCCTCGGTGGGATACTTGGACTCTGCACCACCGTTTACGTAAAGGAAGTAGTTGCCGCCCTCGGTAACGAAGAGGCACTCCTCATATCCGTTAGCATCACCGTAGTTGCCAACTGTAACCTTCTTAATGAAGGTGGATGTTTCGGTATTATATTCCTTCTTGCAAATAATCTTGGTCATTGTTTTCGACTCCTTTCTTAGCTCTATTTTTTTAACTTGTATAGTATATCATAGCTAATACTAAAAAATCAATGCATTTTTTAGCTAAAAATTTATCATTTTTTTGCAAATATTTTGTTACCTTTCGCAAATTTCGACCATATCACCAATGGCGAAAATGATATGATAACATATAATGCAAATAAAACGGTTAGGAGAAGCTATGCACATACATAAAAGAAAACAAAACGAAAGTGTACAAGATATTGCAGAAATATACGGAATCAGCGAAGAAAATCTCAGAAATCTTAATGAGATTTATGAAGGCGAGCCAGCCACCGGAGAAGAGCTTTTAATTCTTACTCCCACAAGAAGCTATACTGTGCAGTACGGCGATACTCCCGAGCGAATATCACTTCGGTTCGGGATACGAAAAAGCGACATTTTTACACTTAATCCCTGGCTTATAAAAGAAGGGCTGACTCCCGGGCGAGTAATCACACTGAAATACGACAACCGCCCCTACGGTATGGCAATGGCAAACGGATATTGCTATAAGGGGTGCAGCGAAGAAATGCTAAGACGGGCACTTCCCTTTTTAACCTATGTTAGCTTCTGTTCCGCATCGGCAGATGAGAGAGGAATACGTCAAACCTTTGATGACAGGAAGCACAGGCAAATTGTAAAAGATGAGAGAAAAATCCCGCTTGTCAGAGTGTTTGACAGATATACCGACAGATACAAAAACAAAAAGGATTTAACTTACTTTGCCGAGGAGCTTATTGACCTTGCAAAAAAGGGCGGATACAAGGGTATTATTATGGATGCCTGCTCGCTTTCGGATTCTGCCAAGGAATTTTCTTCGTTTTTAATGATTTTAAGAAAAATAATGATTGGTTGCGATCTTATACTGATTACAGAAATTGACGAAAATTCGCCCATAGAATTCAGTGAATACGCAGACGGAAGTATAATGTATTATCCAAAATATGCAATGGAAAAACAGAGCTCTTTTGACGAGGGCGAAAGACGGGTTATGGCAGATTTTGCCTGTCGGGGAGAAAGTGCGAAAGCATTTATAGATCTGCCGTCGCTTGTACAAAAGGGTGCGGAGTATTTTCCTTTGGCGGATGCAATGAAAACAGCACGTAGGGCAAAGCTTGAAATCCAGCAAAATGAAAGCACCCTGCTCTCGCACTTTCGTGATCGAAACCAGGGTGAATACGTTTATTCCTCTTTAAACAATATTAAGGCATTATTAGAGCTTGTAAGTGAGTTTGACTATATGGGTGTTTGCTTTGACATAATGCGAACACCTCTGTCTCATATGATGATGTTTAATTCAATGTTCAAGACGTCTTATCTCTTCTCTGAAAACTACCGCGTCAGATCTCGGGAGGGATGTAGTCGCGGAGACGAAGAGTAACACCAAGCTTTTCGCAAATATCCTTACACTGCTCTATTTCCTCAGAATTCAGGGTTTGTTTTACGGCAGAAAGGATAACGGTAGGTACAAAGTTCTTAACATCATTTGCAAATTCAATAAGTGCATCAAATGCAGCTTCCTTAAAAACCGAGTGGCAAATTTCCTGATATTTTTCTCTTGAAGGAGTATTAAGACTGATAGAAACAGTGTCAAATGCACCCTCGTAGTCGGGAGCAGTTTTTCTTCCCAAAATCAAATCAGAATGTCCGTTTGTGTTAATTCTGATCTTCATTTCGGGATATTTTTCCTTCACCGCTTTTGCAACAAAAACTGCGTCGTCAAGACGGTAGGTGGGCTCACCGTAGCCACAGAAAACAATTTCGGGAAAATCAGAGAGATTGTGAGAGAAAATTGAATTTAAAATCTCTTCTCTGCTCGGCTCTCGCTCAAGCCAAAGGGAGTCCGAACCGTATGCTCCATCACCATTGTTGCGTATGCAAAATTCGCATCGGTTTGAGCATCTGTTAGTAATATTAACGTAAAGTTTTCCCTCTACGATATAGGTTATGCACATAGATTTTTTCATATATTAAAGAACCTTTTTGCGTTGTTTTCTGTTATTTTTGCACATTCCTCGGGGGTGATGCCCCATATCGAAGCAAGAGTAGCATTTGTATATTCAAGATTACCCGAATGGTTAAGAGTTCCGCGTTTTGGGTGGGGTGCAAGATAAGGACAGTCGGTTTCTATCATAACCGCCTCACGAGGCAAGCTTTGGGCAACCTCCTTTGGCTTTCTTGCATTGGTAAATGTGAGTGTACCCGAGAAGGAAATCATCCAACCAAGCTTTACAAGCTCGGCTGCCATTTCCGCAGAGCCGGAAAAGCTGTGCAAAACACCTTTTACCTTTGGATAACGGCGGATAACCGCCATAACGTCGGCGTGTGATTCCCTGTCGTGAATACAAACCGGAATATCAAGCTCCTCTGCCATCTCCATCTGTGCCACAAAATATCTCATCTGACGTTCCTTGTCGGTGTCGGGATAATGATAATCAAGACCAATTTCGCCAAGGCAGACGCATTTGTTCGCTTTGTCGAGAATCATATCGTGAATCTCACGAAGCTCGGACTCCATATCCGAGAGAAAACGGGTGTCCGAAGGGTGAATACCGATAGCGGTGTACATATTTTCGTGCTTTTTTGCCTGCTCTATTGCCAAATGTGAGGTCTCGGGGCTTGTGCCAATATTTACAATATATGAAACATTTTCGGAAAGAAGGGTGTCGATCAAAGTATCGACACCCTCGGTTAATTCCTCCGAAAATCTATCGTCATAATAATGGGCGTGAGAATCGAAGTATTTCATCAGTGAATTCTGTCTCCGTTCTTTGCATCGGGAGAAAGGAATACGACCTTTACTTCCTCCTCGCCGGAAGCGAGAATCATACCAAAGCTGTCAACTCCGCAAAGCTTTGCGGGTTTAAGGTTGGTAACAAGGCAAACCTTCTTTCCAACAAGCTGATCGGGTGTATAGAACTTTGCAATTCCCGAAACAACCTGACGCTTTTCGTAGCCAAGATCAACCTGAAGCTTCAGAAGCTTCTTTGCCTTGGGAATGGGCTCGGCAGAAAGAATTTCTGCAACGCGAAGCTCTACCGCAGAGAATGCGTCAATGCCGATCTCATGCTCGTGCTCGGGCTCTTCTACGGGCTTGTTTGCTTCAATAGCAGCGGCAATCTTTGCTTCCATTTCTTCAAGGAACTTCTTTTCGTCAACACGTGCAAAGAGAGTGAATGCTTCGCCAAGGGGCTTTCCGCTTTCAAGTCCGCCAAATGCAGCGGTAGTCTCAAAGTTCTTTTTGTCTGTACCAAGCTGGTTGAAGATATTCTCAGCGGTTGTGGGAATATAGGGCGTAAGCAGAACAGCGGCTGTACGGATTGTTTCAAGAAGATTGTATATTACTGTTGCAAGGCGAGGTCTGTCGCTCTCGTTCTTTGCAAGTGCCCAGGGCATTGTTTCGTCAATATACTTGTTTGCACGTCTGAGCATATTGAATATTACGTCAAGAGAATCTGCAACGTGATATTCGTTCATAAGCTCAACAGATTTTGCTCTCGCATTCGCAACGGTGTTCTGAAGATCAAGATCCAAATCATCTGTCTTGTCGGGTGCGGGAATGATGCCGTCAAAATACTTCTTTGTCATTGCGTGGGTACGGCTTACAAGGTTGCCAAGGTTGTTTGCAAGGTCGTTGTTATATCTTGCAACAACGCTCTCGTAGGTTACACTTCCGTCAGAGTTGTAAGGCATCTCTGCAAGTGCGTAATATCTTACCGCATCAACACCAAAACGCTCTGCAAGTTCGTCTGCATATACCACGTTGCCCTTGGATTTTGACATCTTGTCATTGCCAAAGTTGAACCAGGGGTGACCGAACACCTTCTTAGGCAGAGGAAGATCCAAAGCCATAAGGAAAATAGGCCAATAAATAGTGTGGAAACGAAGAATATCCTTACCGATAATATGAACGTCGGCAGGCCAATACTTCTTGAACTTCTCAGACTGCTCTTCAAAAGACTTGTCGGGATCGTAGCCAAGTGCGGTGATGTAGTTTGTAAGAGCAACAAGCCAAACGTAAGTTACGTGCTTGGGATCGAAGGTTACGGGAATACCCCAGGTGAAAGAGGTACGGGAAACGCAAAGGTCCTGAAGCCCTGCTTTCAGGAAATTGTTTACCATTTCACGCTTTCTGCTCTCGGGCTCGATAAAGCCGGGGTTGTCCTCAATATGCTTAATAAGGCGATCGGCGTATTTCGACATCTTGAAGAAATATGCTTCCTCCTTTGCCTGACTTACAGGTCTGCCACAGTCGGGACAAATGCCGTTTGCTGCCTGAGTTGCGGTAAAGAAGGATTCACAGGGAGTGCAATACCAGCCCTCGTAGTGACCTTTATAAATATCGCCCTGCTCGTAGAACTTCTTGAATATTTTAGCAACTACCTTTTCGTGGTAATCGTCGGTTGTACGAATAAAATGATCGTATTCTACACCCATAAGATCCCAGAGGCCCTTGATCTCTCCTGCTACGTTGTCAACGTATGCCTTGGGAGTGATGCCTGCATCATTTGCAAGGTTTTCGATCTTCTGACCGTGCTCGTCTGTACCTGTGCAAAGGAATACATCCTTGCCCTGTGTTTTTTGGAAACGGGCAAAAGCATCTGCCATAATAATCTCATAGGTGTTTCCTATATGCGGCTTACGCGATGCATATGCAATCGCTGTGGTTAAATAAAACTTTTCCATAGTTAATACTTCCTTTTCTGCGTGCGAATGGGCACGCATATTTTGTCATTTAATATTTTAGCATATTTTTATAGAAAATACAAGAGGTTGTGAGTTTTTATTTTATATAAAAAGCGGAGAACCGAAGCTCTCCGCATAAGTTTATTTACTTTGAAATAGTACCGTCGGTGCAGTAAACAATATAATTACCTGTATTAGAGTCCCAATCATACCCCTTCGAAATCGCCTTCCACTCCTTCATCGTACCTTGATAATTTATGTTTGTAAGCGATACACAATTACTAAATATAGAGTCACCGAATGAAGTTACGCTCTTGGGAATTGTTATACTTATAAGCGAATCGCAATTTTCAAATATTCCTCCACGAATTTCATCTGCTGAATATGGGGGTAAACCGCCTAGTTTAGTAACACTATTAGGAATAACTATACTTACCAACGAATCGCAATCACAAAACGCACCCTTATCTAAGCGAGTCACAGAGCTTGGAATTTCTATTCTCGTAAGCATGTCACAGTCATAAAATGCATTGTATTCAATAGAGGTTACACTTCTGGGGATTTGTACATATGTAAGCGAGTCACAATCAAAAAACGAATTAAATCCTATTCTTGTCACACCATTGGAAATGTAAACACGTTCAACCGATGTGTTTCTGAATGCATCGGGATCTATCTGCGTCACCTTCATACCTAAATGAGTTGAAAGAATTTTTACATCCTCGCCGGCAAATACAGTTGCTCTTAATGTTGTCATACTGATTTTTCCGTTATCATCATTAGCATAAAAATAAATTACCCCTCTTGTAAGCATCAAATTTACTGCAGAAAGGATCATTACGCAAAGAACCACCGTAGCTATTATCTTTATTCTTTTCCGGTCTTCTTCTCTTTTTTGTTTTTCCAGTTCAGGATTTTCATCCTCAAAGTCTTTTATTTTTTTAAGAAAACGAATTTTTTTCTTTTTATTTACGCATTTATCGCTATTTGTAATCTCATTTTGCTTAGTCAACACAGATTCACTCACTTTCAAATTGTCAATAACTTCTCCACAGCACGGACAAACAACATCCGAATTTTGTAATGCGGTATTGCATTTTTTGCATTTCATACTTTAATCTCCCTACTAAAATTAAAATACCGGTGAAAATAAAAAGTGCGGCAACCGGAGTCGCCGCACCGAAAAACGCAAACTCCAATTGTCGCCAAACAAATTCAATTTTGTATGAGTGATAAGCACAACACAAAAGAGCAGGCGTTTGCATTTTTACCTATGCAAATTTTGCTCATTTGCGTTAAGAATATGCTGAAAAAAGGTATAATTCCCCCAAAGGGGCAAAAAACACCCATACAAAAAATATTGAATTCGTTTGGCGTAACTATTATAACACAGGTTTTTAGGTTTGTAAAGAGGTTTTGAAAAAAAAGCATTCCACAAGGGAAAGCATTTTAAAAATAGGTGTTGACATTTTGATTTTGTTGTGCTAAAATGTTTTCATTAGACCACGTCTTATGGATACGGGCTGCACAGAGAGCCGTTGGATGGTGAAAAACGGAGAGAACGCCCATAAGGTACCAGCTATGCAAAGCGAGCAAGCTCGCGATGAAATTTGCCTTTCGGCAAATGAAATTCGCAGAGCGAATGAAATCTGCCTTTGGCAGATGAAATCCACCGATGGTGGATAGCTTTGGAAATTTCATATTAATGAGTTAAACGCCCGGGTGGAACCGTGCAAAACAAATGCTGAATGCAGAATTTGCACCCCGAAAGGCAGATTATGTCTTTCGGGGTGTTTTTGTTTTATAAATTACCGAAAAGGAGAAAAATACAATGGCTAAGATTATTTTTAGCAGTGGCGAGATATACGAGGGCGATGCCGTATCTGTATATGAAGCCGCAAAAGCAACCTTTGGCAGTGTTTCAAGAGAGGTTCTTGCAGCACTTGTAAACGGTGAAGCAAAAGAGCTTTCTACCGTTATTGACGGTGAGGCAGAGGTTAAGCTTCTCACCTTCGCTGACAAAGAAGGAAAAGAAATTTTCAGACATACCGCGGCACATATTATGGCTCAGGCGGTTAAGCGTCTGTATCCCAACACAAAGCAGACCATTGGTCCTGCAACCGAAAACGGCTATTTCCAGGACTTTGACGCAGAAATTTCCTTTACACCCGATATTCTTAAGAATATCGAGGCAGAGATGAAGAAGATTGTAAAAGAAAATCTTGTTATTACCCGCAAGGTGCTCTCCAAGCCGGAGGCAATCGAGCTTATGAAGAAGCTTGACGAACCCTACAAGGTTGAGAGAATTGAAGAGCTTCCCGAAGATGCGGAAATTTCCATCTACACTCAGGGCGAGTACACCGACCTTTGTGCAGGACCTCACCTTCATTCCACCGGTGCGGTAAAGGCCTTTAAGCTTACACAGTGCACAGGTGCGTATTACAAGGGCGACCAGAACAACAAGATGCTTCAGAGAGTTTACGGTATTGCCTTCCCCACCAAAGACGAGCTTAACGCATACGTTGTGCAGCAGGAAGAGGCACTTAAACGCGACCACAACAAGATTGGCCGTGAGCTTGAATATTTCACAACGGTTGACTCTATCGGTCAGGGACTTCCTATTCTTCTTCCCAAGGGTGCTAGAACAATTCAGCGTCTTCAGAGATGGATTGAGGACGAGGAAGAAAAGAGGGGCTATCTTCTTACCAAGACTCCCCTTATGGCAAAGAGAGAGCTTTACAAGATTTCAGGTCACTGGGATCATTACATTGACGGTATGTTTGTTCTCGGAGATCCTTATGATGAGACAAAAGAGTGCTTTGCTCTCCGTCCTATGACCTGTCCCTTCCAGTATCAAGTATTCCTTAACAAAAAGCGTTCTTACAGAGAGCTTCCCATGCGTCTCGGTGAGACCTCTACCCTTTTCCGTAACGAAGATTCGGGCGAAATGCACGGTCTTATCAGAGTAAGACAGTTCACTATTTCCGAGGGACATCTTATTCTTTGTCCCGACCAGCTTGCAGAAGAGTTCAAGGGTTGTCTTGACCTTGCAAAATACTGCCTTGAAACTCTCGGTCTTTGGGAGGACTGTTCCTTCCGCTTCTCTCAGTGGGATCCCAAGAGAACAGACAAGTACGAGGGCACTCCCGAGCAGTGGAACGAGGCACAGACCATTATGGGTGAGCTTCTTGACACCTATCTTGGACGCGAAAACTATGTTATCGGTATCGACGAAGCAGCATTCTACGGCCCCAAGCTTGACATTCAGTGCAAGAATGTTTTCGGCAAAGAGGACACCATTGTTACAATCCAGGTAGATATGCTTCTTGCAAAGAAGTTTGGTATGGAATACGTAGACCGCGATAACACCACAAAGACTCCCTACATCATTCACAGAACAAGTATGGGTTGCTATGAGAGAACTCTTGCACTTATTCTTGAAAAGTATGCAGGTGCTCTTCCTGTTTGGCTTGCTCCCACTCAGGTTACAGTTATTCCCGTTGTTTCCGACTTTGCCGACTATGCGGCAGAGGTTACAAAGAAGATGCAGGCAGCAGGAATCCGTGCCGAGCTTGACGACAGAAACGAAAAGCTTGGTTACCGTATCCGTGCGGCACAGCTCTCCAAGGTTCCCTATATGATCGTTGTCGGTGAGGATGAGATGGTTTCCGGAAGTGTTACCGTAAGAGCCCGTACAGAAGGTGAAGGCGGTAAGTTCTCCGTTGATGACTTCATTAACAAGGTTGTTAATGAGATTAACACTAAGAAACATTAATAATAGTCTTATTACAAATTCTGCCCGAAAAAATCCCTGCTTTTAGAGGTTTTTCGGGCATTTTTGTTTGTTTTGTTACATTTTGAGTTTTTTGTTCAAAAGAGTTGTAATTGCAAAGTTTATGTGATAAAATAGAATAAAACGGTAATATTGGAGGGCAAAATGGATTTCTCAAAATACGGTTATAAGCCGAAGGCAAATTGCGATAGCTGCGAGTTTTACGAATATGACGAGATGACAGATACCTACGGATGCAACCTAAATCTTGACGAGGACGATATGGTTGATTTTCTCGGTGGAAGAACTCGCGAGTGCCCTTATTACAGATATTACGACGAGTATAAGAGTGTTCATAAACAAATATAAAATCTTATCACCACATAATATTTTTCCGATAAAAAAGACGGAGCGAACTCCGCCTTTTTTTGTTTTTATTTAATTATTCAACTGTGCAGCAAAGGAAGAGCCATGCGTTTTCAAGCACAACGGGAACACCGCTAAAGAGGTAGTTTACAGTTCCGAATTTCCACCAGCCGGCATTGTTGCCGTGAACCTGAATTGCCTCAGCAAGCTCGGCGGTCATAGGATAAACTCCGTTTGCATCACACATATCATAATAGCTCTTTATAAGCTGATTATAGGAGTATTTTCCAACGAAATCACCGTTATCATCATAAACATATCCACCAAAGTTGTTTCCAAAGTTAGGATCAACCCAGCCGGAAATATATGCTATTGAAACGTCAAGATATTTCGCATTACATACAGAACCGATTCTGACATAAACAATCTTGCCGTCAGAGGTATGGTAATATCCGTCATCTCCAAGATAAACCGAAACAGAGGGATCTGTTACGTCAATATCTTTAAGTGTTGATCCTGCAGGGAGAGTGCATTTTTCAATTTCTTCCCGGGCAATAACGTCGGTCCACGGAGCATACTGAGGATCAAATGGCGGATCGCCAACACGTTCAATATGAAGAGTTGCAGAAGTATCAATAGTGAAATTAAGACCTATAACATGAGGTGTAGCAACATCACGCAGAATTAATTCAAAGGATTTACCGTCATATTCGCCGTCACCGCAGTGATGTCCCTGAACGATCATTGGGTTACCGTAATAACCAATAGTCATACCAATATCATCAGATGTGAAGTAAAATTTGTAAATACCTTCTCTGGGTGCTGAAAATACAACATAAGCAGAATTGTTCGCTTCTGCCTCAAGTGTATGATCCCCGACACCAACGCGGAAAGCGGTTGTTCCATCTTCAACTGCTCCATAAATCTCAATAGGTGCGTCACCGGTACGAACTATTTCAAAATTAACAATTCCGCTGACGGAATTTTCGATACCGATAACATAATCAACACCGCCGTAAGCAGCGTTAAGCGAGAAGCTGATACCGTCATAATCCTTGCCACCGAGATTAGTTCCGCTTACCTCGTCGGGAATACCGTAGTATCCGATAATGGCATCTGTGTCAGCATCGGTAATAGCTAACTTATATATACCGCTTTCTTCTGGGGTAAAGACAAGATAAGACATCTCTGCCTGTTTTGTATAAACAGTATAGCTGCCTGCGGAAACGGTATAACCGTATGCTCCCTCTTCAACATCGCCTACAAGAGGTAAAGTTTTATCCTGATTACAAACATAAACAGTAAGATTGTTGTTATCGGGGGTGAGCTTATAATCACCGTCGGGAATTGTAACCGAGCTGAGCAGAGTATCAAACACAATACTGTAATCACCCTTCGCAGCATCGGAAAGAATAGCTTTTCCTTCTGCATTTGTTACCTTGTTTTTGGTAATACCGTCTTTATCGGTAAACTTAACAATTACATCGCTTACAGGATTACAGAGCTCGTCAAGCACCGTTACGGAATAGTCAAGAAGCTCTGGCTGTTGTTCATTTCCGCCGTCGCCTGTGCCGTTTTCATCTCCTGTGCCGTCGTCTGTACCGTTTTCATCTCCTGCACCGCCTTCAATGCCGATGTGATTTTCGCCGCCGGAATTATTCTGATTGTTATTACCCTTATTTCCGCCAAGAACCAAAATAATTACCAATACAATCGCAACAATAGCAACGCCGATTACACCGAGAATTACTATCCACCAAGGGAACGGCTTTTTGCCCTGCTCTGCAAGATTTTCTATTTTTTCTTCTGCAACTTCGGGCTCATTTATTGTCTCATTTTTTTCAATATTGTTTTCCATTTTTTCTCCTGAATGAGCAAAAAATGCTCAAAAATGTAAAGTTTAAGATGCATTCAGCACACTAAATGTGCCGAATGCATCTCTTTTTTTATTTGCCACATCCGGCAATTTTCAGTTAATTAGTTAGGTGTTGCTGCACAGAAATACTGGCTGTAGTAGCAAAGCTTTGTCCAAGAATTTTCTACGGGAGTGAGGTTGGGCTCTGTACCGTTCATAAATGTGTACTTGTTCATAAGAAGCTGAAGAATTTCTGCAAGTTCTTCGGTAACAACCGCACAACCGATTCTCTTATCGCCCTCCGAGATATACTCGCCAAGCTGTTCGTTGTATCCAACGGTAATAACCTTATTAAGATACGCTGTCATAACATCGGTATAATTCTCACCGTCGCCGTGATAATTACCACCGTTGAGGTAAATGTTGTAAACTTCTTCAATCTTATAGATTTCAGCATATGTAGCATAGCTGTCACCCCAGATTTCATGAAGGTATTCGTCGCATTTTTCAACGTCACCGTCATTCATATCAATACAGTCAAGAATGAACTGATCTTCCTCGGTTCTGCTGAAATCAAATGCACCGCGTTCAATCATCTGTGTGATTGTATGGCTGAAAATAGGTGTCTTCATTGTGAAGTCTGCGTAAAGGATAGAGCCAACTCTGCCGTCTGTACGCTTTTCACGCCAAATACCGTCATCGCCAAGAACAACCTCGATACCGCCGTGGATAATCCAGCTTGTCATCTGATCGCCTGTACCCTCAACGGTTACGAAGTAACCGGGAGATGCAAGAGAAAATCTGTGATAACCCTCACCGCCAAAATACTCAACGCGGTAGTTAATAGTTCCAAGCTCTTCTACGTTGTAGAATGCAATGTCGATGTAATAATCCTGATTTGCTTCAAGATATACCATCATGTAACAGTTAAGATCGTCTGTTGTGTTAAATCTGTCTACATTTTCGTAAGTGTACCAGGGTTCTCTTTCGCCAAAGCTGTTTTCGGTAAAGATCCACGCACTTGTTCTGTGTCCAACCTCGGTATCTTCTACATTAGATGTAATAAGATATGTACCGGAAACCGAAGGAGTAAACTTAGCAATAAGACCTCTGGGCATTATAAGCTTGTTATAAGTGAAGGAGTTGGGGAAGCTTGTATCGCCGGGATCGCTTAAAATAACGTCATAAGCAGAGAATGTTGCAAGTCCCTTGATAGGATCGGCAAGCTGCTTACCGTCTGTGCAATATGCGTCAAAGTAGTGGCAGAATCTCATCCAGTCGTATTCCATAGACCAGTCACCGTAGTGGAGAGAAAGCAATTCAAGGCATTCCTTCAGTTCTACTGTTACGGGACAAATGCCGGGAAGATCGGAGTTGGATGCATAACTGCAATACTGAATAAGAGCCGCGTACTGCTCATAAGTAATGCTCTGCTGTTCATAGAGTGCCTCGTTCATAAGATATGCCGAGCTCTCTCCGCTGAATCTGGTAAAGCCCATAAGATTTGCAAGAAGAAGGGGTCCATCTTCAGATCCAACGTGATAGTACCCGTCTGTTCCAAGATATATCTCAACAATATTCTGGTAAATACCGAACTCGTCGGGATCGGTTGTTGCAAAACGGTAAACATAAGTGGGAACATTAATATCAGATTCGGTTACAATGCGAAGATCTTTAAGGAACACCGCGTCAATCTCGTGGTTAATGCTGTTATCCTTCTGATACACAAAACCAACCTCATAAGTTCCGTCTTCTTCTGCAACGTATGCGTAGCTGGTTTCCCAGCCCTCTTTATTCTGTCCCGAGATAGAACGAATATCCTTGCCGTTAACAACAACGTAAAGAATATCGGAACTAAGTTCGGTAGCAGAATAATAATCAAAGGCAAGAACATCGCCCTTCTTAAGATCAACGTTAAAGATAATCTGACAGAAGGAGCCCTCAATCTTTGCGTTAGATGTCTTAATTACCTGATATTGCTGACCGAGAAGTTCTACTGTATCAATAACGAAAGGCCAAGCATTTTCCTTTTCGGTTTCGCTTGCGGTATCTCTGTAAGGAATATACTCAATACCGGGAATTGCACCCTTGTCAAATACCTGACTGATCTCGCTGCTGGAAGGCATTTCAACGTCGGGCTTTATTTCGGGAATAATATCTTCATATTCGTAAATGAGTTTCTGCTCGTAATTTTCTGCTGTAAAATGAGAAAATACCTGTTCGAAAACATATTCGCTGTCAATCGAACCAACTACGATCATTGAAACAACGCCGTATCTGTCAATTACAACAGAGGTAGGATAGCTTTCAACACCAAAGGTGTTTTTAAGTCCTGCAAGATCCTGAGCCACGTGGAAGGTAAGGCCGTATTCGTACTTAAATAGTGTTATATCTTCAAGAGTATCCTGTGCTACTGTATCAGGGGGATTAAGTGCTACAATAGCAAGTTTATCCTGATATCTCTCATATACCGACTGCATAATCGGGAACTCTGCCTGACAGGGACCGCAGGTTGAGAACCAGAAGTTAAGCATTACTGCTTCCTTCTCTTCAAGAAGCTCTGAAAGAGTGACTGTTTCGCCAGTAGTGGTTGTTACACTAAAATCGTGCATAATAGAACCGATTTCATAGCTGACACCTGTAAGTCCCTCATCGGGAAGAAGCTCGGATTTAACTACAATGGAAAGCTCTGTTGAAATAAGAGGATAGGATTTTGCTCCGTTATAACCTTCAGGGAAGTTTGTAACAACAACGTATGTCTTGTTTTTGTCAAGAGTGAAGGATACATTTCCGTTCTCGTCTGTTACATTATAATCAATAATTTCACCGTATTCATCATCTTCGTGGATGTAAACGGGGTGATTTGCAAATACCATTCCGCCTGCTGTGGACAGACTGATGTTATATGTAACATTTTGTTCTTCGGTATCACCACCTGATCCTGTGTTGCCGCCTTCACCGGTGTTGCCGCCTTCTCCGGTATTGCCACCTTCACCGGTATTGCCACCTTCACCGGTGTTGCCACCTTCTCCGGTATTGCCGCCTTCTCCGGTGTTGCCGCCTTCTCCGGTGCCACCGCCGTTTTCATTGTTGCCAATATTGGTGTTATTGCCACTGCCCTGATTATTATTGTTGCCGCCAATAACACCTGTAAGAACAAGTGCAAGAATAACCACAGCAACAAGAAGGCAGGCAGCACCTGCAACAATTGCGATTTTTACACCCTGCGACAAAGACTTTGTCTGTACCGCGGCAGGTTTCGCCGCAGATACGGGCTTAACAGTCTCCACCGGTTTTTCCGCAGATTTTTCTATGGGGTTTTCCTCGGGAATCTGTTCGCCGTCAATTGGCTTCTTTTCTTCAGTATTCATTTATATCTCCTTTGCATTTTTATTCACCATTAAAATGATAATATGCATATTAACCCGAAAGGGTACAAGCATACATTTATATCATATCACGTTCTTGAAAGAAAATCAATAGAGAAATGCAAATTTATTGTTAATTCTTGTCAATTTAATACTATATGTAGTAAATAAAAATGAATATTTTTGCATTTTTTCGTCAAACCTCTTGCTTTTTCTTCCTTTATATGATAAAATATTTAATGCACGTCTAATAATTTATATTATTTTAATTTAATATTTATTGTTATTTGTTGCAGAAAAAGTCAGAAAGGCAAAAAACAACATGTCCAAGAAAACCCAAAGGATTCGTTTGCTGACATCGGTAATTGCAACCGTGGTGCTATTATCCACGATTCTTACTGTTACCCTGTCTGCAAACGGAACAACTTATTACGGATCTTCTCCGTCAATAAGTAACACAACCGGTTCCGTAAATTTGGGAACCGAGAATTTTTATAACAAGTCGGTAATGCAAAAATTGCCCGACACGGTTAAATCTACCGATGATCTTTCAATCATCGTTATGATGAAAACAGAGGCACTGCTTGATGCTTATGACGGCTCAGGCAGCAAGCTTTCATTCACCGAGTATTCGACGACCGACGAGGCGAACAAGGTGCGTGACAGCATTAAGGCAGAAGCCGAATCGCTTAAAAACGAACTTGCAGGTATTGATTACCAGCTCGGAGAAAGCTACAACGTAGTTATGTCCGGCTTTGAGATTATTATCAAGGCCGCTGATTTTGACAAGGTTTGCAGTGCTATGTCCGGCAAGGCAGGTGTCGTTGTGGGCGAGGTTTATGAAACCTGCGAAACCCAGCTTGTTGAAAACAAGGTAAACGTATACGGCACCGGTATTTTCAATAGCGACAGCTTCCAGCAGGAGTACGGATATGACGGAACAGGTATGGTAGTTGCAGTGCTTGACACAGGTGTTGACTACTATCACTCCGCTTTCCTTGACAGCAATTATACTCCCAAGAACGGCGAGCTTGGCCTTACATTTGATCAGGTTGCCGCCCTTCTTGCAAACAACGATATGGCTGCTGAAAAGAGAGAGCCGGGTCTTACTCCCGAAGATGTTTATATCAGCAATAAGATTCCCTTCGGATTTGACTATGCCGACAGTGACTCCGACGTCTTTCCTCTCCTTTCCAACCACGGTACTCACGTTGCGGGTGTTATTGCCGGTAACAAGCTTGAACACATCGAGTCTGAGGACTATTCGGGCGAGTTCGTAGGTGTTGCTCCCGGTGCACAGATCGCGGCGATGAAAATATTCTCGGATACCGAGGCAACCGCTCACACCTCCTGGATTCTTGCAGCCCTTGAGGACTGCGTTACCCTTGGTGTTGACGTTATCAATATGTCTATTGGTACTGCCTGCGGTTTCAGCCGTGAGAATGACAAGGAAGCTATCTCGGGTGTATATGACAAAATTCGCGAACGCGGAATCTCACTGGTAGTTGCGGCATCTAACAGCTTCAACTCTGCATATTCCTCCGACAAGAACGGTAACCTTCCCCTTACCTCTAACCCCGATAGCTCTACCGTTGGCTCTCCCTCTACATATATGGGTGCACTTTCCGTTGCATCTATTGAGGGTGCTAAGACTCCCTACCTTACATACAACGGTTCTATCATTTACTTCAACGAATCTACCGACCGTTTCTCTGAGTCAAAGCATTTCGTAGATGAGCTTCTTGCAAAGACGGGCGGCGATTCTGTTGAAATGGAATACGTGGTTGTAGCCGGTGCGGGACGTACCGCCGCCGACTATACCGGTCTTGACGTTGAAGGAAAAATTGTAATTATCAAACGTGGATACAACACCTTCGAAGAAAAGGCAGCCCTTGCAGAAGATATGAAGGCAGCGGGTGTTATCATTTACAACAACGTATCGGGTGATATCCGAATGAACGTTGGTGAAGTAGGTATCCCTGTTTGTTCTATTTCTCAGGACGACGGTGAAATTCTTGCTGCGGCAGGTAGCGGAACTATTACCATCAGCCGTTCTCAGACCTCCGGTCCCTTCATCTCCGACTTCTCGTCTTGGGGCCCCACTCCCGATCTCCAGATCAAGCCCGAGATCACCGCACACGGCGGATCTATTCTCTCCTCGGTTCCCGGTGAGAGCTATGACAGAATTTCGGGTACATCTATGGCGACGCCTAACGTTTCGGGTGTTACCGCACTTCTCCGTCAGTATGTTATCAACAAGTTTGGCTACGATCCCGACCGTGATGCCGTAGAAATTACCGCTATGGTAAACAGACTTTTGATGTCTACTGCAGATATTACCTTTGGTAAAAACGGCCTGCCCTATGCCGTAAGAAAACAGGGTGCCGGACTTGCTAACCTGACTGACTCCGCTGCAACCAATGCTTACATTGCTACATACAATGACGATGGCTCTATCATGGATAAATCCAAGATTGAGCTTGGTGATGACCCATCCAAGACCGGTGTATATACACTCAACTTCGGAATTGTCAACTTTGGAACATCCACTCTTTCTTATGACCTGTCGGCATACGTACTTACAGAAGGTGTAAGCGATACAAAGACCGCACAGGGCGAAACTACCGTAACAGAAGAATGCTATATGCTTAACGGAGCGATTGTTGAAATCATCTCTGTAACAGGCGGAACACAGAACGGCTACAATGTTTCTGTTAACGGCGGCGAGACCGCAAATGTGAGTGTTAAGATCACTCTCACCGAAGAAAACAAGCAGTATCTTAACGATTCCTTTGAGAACGGTATGTACGTTGAAGGTTTTATTACCCTCAACAACGCAGACGACACTCAGGATCTTAATATTCCCTATCTTGCGTTCTACGGTGACTGGACAGTTTCTCCCCTCTTCGACCTTGATTTCTTCGAAACAAACGCAGACGAGCTTGACGATTCTATCGATCCCCTTGATAAGACTCTTCCCGATGCTTTTGCAACACGTCCTATCGGCGGATCCAGCTTGGACTACGTAAGCTATCTTGGTTCTTACTACTTTGAGCAGAATCCTCAGAACAAGATTATCGCCGCTGACAGAAAGTACATTTCGCTTTCTAACCAGCAGACCGATAACAATGAGATAAACTCCCTGAGATTTATCTGGGCAGGTATGCTTAGAAGTGCCGAGAGAGTTGAGATTGTAATTACAGAGGATTCAACCGGTGAGGTTGTATTCACCACAACAGACGAGGACATCAGAAAATCCTATGGTGACGGCGGTCCCATCAGACCTGCCAACATTGATGTTGAATTCAGTGCTGTTGAGATGAATCTGAAGAACAACACAAAATACACCGTAACAATGACCGGTTATCTTGATTACGGCGAGGATGGCGGAATTAACACCAACCTTAATAATACATTCACCTTCCCTCTCGTAACAGACTTCTCTGCTCCTGTACTTACCGACTGTGAATTCTACAGCGAGTATGACCGTTCTTCTAAATCCAATCGTCTTTTCGCAAGAGTTGCTATTTACGATAACCACTATTCCATGGCTTTGTTGCCCGGATACGTTGGTCTGAACGAACAGGGTGAGCTTGACCTTCACGCATTCAGCAAGTATGCTACACCCATTTATTCGGAGTATAACTCTACATCATATGTTGAGATTGAGCTTACCGACTACATTGATGATATTGTAAAGAACTCTTACAGCGGTAACGGAGACAAAAATACATTTACCATCGCTTGTTACGACTATGCGATGAACACATCCACCTTTGAAATCGCTCTTCCCGACAACTTTGAGGCGTTCGGTTTTGCAGATTCCGAGGGCGGTATCACAAAGACTCTTGAAATTACTCTTAAACCCAATGAGGTTTATAACCTTGCTCCCGTAGTATATCCTGCTACCGAGTGGGGTGAGATTATCAACTACACCAATCCTTACAACAGCAAGGCGGTAAACATTGTAAATAACCAGCTTGTTGCTGTTCAACCCGGAAGTGCTGTTATCCGTGCAATAGATCCCAGCAATCCCAAAAACTTTGCAACGATAAAAGTTACGGTTCTTGAGCTTGAACCGGGAGAGACGGGATATACAAAACCCGTTGCCGAAAGCTTTACACTTACAGGTTACCGTGTTAACAGAGCATTCTATATGCTTGACACTACCGAGAGAGACATTGGAACAGAAGGCGATTTAAGACTGTTCCCCAAGGGATCAACAAGCTATGGCCTGTCTATGTTCCCTTCGGAATCGGTAACAATTCAATTTGATCTTAATCCATACTTCCCCGACGTAACCTATGTGGAATTTTCATCGGGTAACGAAAGTATTGCTACCGTAGACCAATTCGGACGAATAACTGCGGTAGACGAAGGTATTGCATCAATTACGGCGAAAGTAATGATGGACGGCAAGAGTACGCTCTACTCTGCCACCGTTTCTGTCAACGTAAAAGAACCGTACATCACATCCGGTCCTTCGCTTAGCCACTATTACGGTGCAGGCGATGCTTCAAACCATGTTATCTTCCCCGATACACTTGCAATAACCGAAATCGGTCAGTTTGCATTCTCCAACTACGATTACGTAGCTAAGGATCCCTCTGAATATGACGAGGAAGCTCCTGAGACTATGAAGACCTGGTTTATGGGTGACAGCAGAGTAAAGCGTGTTACCATTCCCGAAGGTGTTACCAGAATCGGTGCTTATGCATTTGCAGGTATAACCTCTCTTGAACAGGTAGATCTTCCCTCCACTCTTGAAACCATTGATTACGGTGCATTCTACGGCTGTACCAACCTTAAGGTTGTAACCGGACTTAATAATGTTAAGTTCATTAACCAGAGTGCATTCCAGGGTTGTGCTATAAACGGCACTCTTAATCTTGATTCTGCGGTTGCGATCGGTGACTATGCATTTGCAGACTACACCTATTACGATGCAGTAAATCAGCAAAACGTAACCGTATGCAACAGCTTTAATAAGATTGTTCTCTCCGAGACCTGTAAATCGGTTGGTGCGTATGCGTTCTATGGCTGTAAGGAGCTTGCCGACCTTACAATCAATGCCGATTTCATAAAGCTTGGCCAGTATGCATTCAGCTACTGTGAAAAGCTTAATAATGTTTCTATCAATGCTGCGGTTATTCCCACCGGAACATTCAATATGTGTAAGTCGCTCACCAACATTACTCTCGGCAAGGATGTTGCGGTTATCGGCGAATACGCATTCAGAAACACAAATATTTCAAACTTTACTCTTTCGGAAGGTAATACAAGCTTTGTATCCCGCGACGGCGGTAAGTATCTTACCAATGCTCATGGTACAGAGATTGCACTTGTTGCACCTAAAACCGAGGTATTTGAGCTTAACGATTCCAATATTACATCTGTTGGCTTAGGTGCTTTCTCGGGTTGTGCAAATCTTCTTTCCGTAAAAATTCCCTCTGTTACAAGTGTTGGCAACTTTGGATTCTCCGAGTGTGAAAAGCTCAGCATCGTAGATCTTGGCAATCTTACCAATATCGGCTCTTATGCATTCGAGAATACAGGCCTTGACACCTTTGAGTTCAGAGGCGATGTTACTATCGGAGAGTATGCCTTCTCCAGAAGTAAGATCACAAGCATCACTATCGGCGACGGTCTTATCGTTCCCGCAGGTGCATTTGCTAACTGTACAAATCTTAAAACGGTAGTAATCGGAAATAACGTTACTATCGGTGCCTACGCGTTCTATAACGATCAGTACACAGCTGTGGGTACTGTTGAAAAGCGTACGGAGTATGATACAAAGAGCGGTAAGCTTATAGATGTTGACCGTATCATTTACAGAGTTGTATTTGATGGCTCAATTACATCTCTTACCATTGGAAACAACGTAACTATCGGAGACGGTGCGTTCTACGGTGCATCCAACCTTAAAAGCATCTCTCTCGGCAGCGGTGCAAAGATCGGCAACCGTGCCTTCTACAACTGTACTTCGCTTGAAGATATTGATCTCAGCGGTGTTAAGGAGATTGGCGACTATGCCTTCTCGGGTGATATTCATTACACCTACCGCGATGAAAACTACATAGAGATTGATATCAAAAACGGAGAATATGTATTCTGTTACTATGCTCCTCAGTTTGTATCCGTAAATCTTGAATCGCTTGAAAAGCTTGGCGAGGGTGCTTTTGCAACCTGTAAGAAGCTTGAATCGGTTAAGCTTGGAGACAATCTGACATCTATTTCTAATGCCGCATTCCAGTATTGCGACGCTCTCAGCAGCATTAATCTTGAAAACATCTCTCGCGTTGGCGACTATGCCTTCGCAGAATGTGCACTTGAATCGGCTAACCTTTCGAGTGCGACCTATATCGGTGATTATTCCTTCTGCTACAACGGCGAAATGCTTTCTGCTATTCTTGGCGGGGAGAATGTTGTTATCGGCGAGGGTGCTTTCTCCTACTGTGAAGCTCTTATGCGGATCACAGGTGAGGAAAACGTAAGTTCTATTGGCGATTATGCCTTTGCTTGTACAGCAATCACTGAGGCAGACCTCAGCAATGCAGAGTATATCGGTACTCACGCATTCTATAAGGAAAACACCACCGATTTTGACGTTACTATCGGTGAAAAGGTTAGCAATATGGGAGACAACCCCTTCGCAAATTGCGTAATTGCTCCCCTTTCCTCAACAAGCACTGAAATATTCATTGATCAGGAATTTACTGTTGTTATTTACACATTCGACCTGAACGAAAATATCAAGGTTATTGACGGCTCTATTTACAGGGTTGTTCCCAACGGTCTTGAGCTTATTTGCTGGATGGGCGACGATGTTGCAATTGTTGCCGACAATACAGTCAGAATCAGTGCTATGGCATTTGCAGGTCAGGATATTCGTCAGGTAGTTCTTCCCTATGAGCTTAAAGCCATCGGACACAAGGCATTCTTCGGATGTGATAATCTGGGTGTTGTTTCCTTCACCGGCTACGAAGCTCCAATTCTCGAGGAAGAATTTGACAGCTCTTACTATGAATCTATGGAGCACATTCCCTGTATGGGTAAATTTGAGTTCCAGGATTACAACGGTGCACCTATTTCATATGAGGGTCACGGCATTGTTCCCTTCTATATGTGGAACGTTACCAGTCTTCCCACCAACTTCTTCTACGGAGCAAACTTCGTTGATTACGTTGGCTTTGTTGACTCTAACGTTGCTATGATCCGTCCTTCCAACGGTAAGAATTATGATACCTTCATTATGCAGAAGTACTTCAATCTTACTGTTGACGGTGCTACCGCCCCCGACAGTGTTACTCTTGCGGCTATCGAAGCAATTATGAAGCTTCCCACCAACTCAAAGGATATCACTCTTGATCACAAGCCCTTGGTTGAAGCAGCGAGAGCAGCATACAACAAGATTATGACAGACGAGCAGCGTGCTCTTGTTCCCGGTGACGTTCTTGCAATTCTCACCAACGCAGAGCAGCGTATTGCCGACCTTGAATATCTTGCAGGCGACGAGGTTGCCCCCGAGATTGTTCCTCCTCAGCAAACAAAAAACACAAACCTTATTATCAGCATAATAATCGGTGTTGTATTCGTACTTGTTGTTATTGCCTTTATTGTAGTTCTTATCATCTTCATCAGAATTGTAAAGATGAATCCCGGACTTCGAACAAAGCTCTCCGACAAGAGAGAAAAGCCCCTTACTCCCGAGGAGGAAAAGGCGAGAAAAGAGGAAATAGCGAAGTATGTGGCTGCCGCCCGTCCTACACCTGCTCCCAAGATTCCCAAGAAGCCCATAAACCGAGCTCCCGACATTGACAAGCTTATTGCAAAACGCAGAGCCGAGGGCAAGAAAATAAGTCTGCCCGTAATTATTTCCATTATTGTGGCAGTTATCATCGTTGTAGCCGGAATTATCTGGCTTGTTGTAGGCGGCAAAGATGGCTTCTATGACAAATTCAACGAACAGGGTTATACCGTAAACATTACATTTGATGCTAACGGCGGTTTATTCAAGGGCTCTGAATCTACAATTATCGACCTTTACAACCCTGCAAATGTAGGCGAAGACGGAATCAAGGTTCTCGCACCCGATGATCCCACAAGAGATAAGAGTAATCCCATGACCATAAGCAATGCAGGTCACTTCCTTGCGGGCTGGTACACCGAGAGAACTCCTATCGATCCCAATAATCCCGATGCCGGATACACATATTCGGGCAAATGGGACTTTGAGACAAGCAGATTTAATCTTGACCCCAACGCAACATATTCCGCAGATACAGCAGCACTTACACTTTATGCTGCGTGGGTTCCTTACTATCAGTATGAAATCAATATCATAAATGAAAACGGCGAAGAGGTTGTTGTAGGAACCGTGTCCGATATCAATCTTACCATTCCCGAATGGAGAGATGGAGACGTTACACTCCGTATGGATAACTTCCCTGTTCGCGAGGGCTACACTCTTGAGGGTGTGTACTATGATGCGGCTATGACAGAGAAGGTTGAGGGTACTTCTACCGAGTCCGGCAACAAGAAATTCATTACCGGTGCTTGGGACGAGGCAACAGGAACATCTCTCACTCCTAAAATCAAGCTTTATACCACCTGGCAGGAAGGCGAAAGATACAGAATTTACTCTGCCAGCGACCTTCAGAAGAATGCCGATGCAAACGGATACTACGAAATCTATGCAGATCTCGATTTCAAGGGATCTGAATGGCCCGCAGCATTTGTAAACGGCAAATTCACCGGAAAGATCTTCGGTAACGGTCACACAATTTCCAACGTTTCTATCCTTAGCAATTCCAGAGGTCTTGTTGGCTATGGTCTGTTCTCCACAATCGGTTCAACAGCCGCTATGGAAAACATTACCTTTGAAAACATCGTTCATACCATTAATATTATGGATGTCGGTCAGGGAACGTGCTTTGGTCTTCTTACGGGAAGCGTGGACAACGGTGCAACCTTTACAGGCGTTGAACTGAACGGTAAAATCGTTATCGGTGATGATTGTCAGGCACTCGCCGGAAGCGAAAAGTATTCTATCGGACTTATATCCGGTAAAGGCAGTGTAAGCGGAGTTAAATCCGAAATCACTGTTGAAAAGGCAAATCCCGACAATACAGCATTTGAGATTAAGGTTGATAAAGAAACCGTTTTGATTCTCAAACCCACTACCGCTGAATAATACAAGAAAGGAGCAGAAAAATGAAAAAGAGAATAATTTCGACTTTACTTTTACTTAGCATTTTGTTTGGTATCACTTCTGTCCTTTCCGGTTGCGGAGGCAGCAGTGAGCAAGCATTCGTTATTATGACGGATAATCTTGACGGTTTGTTTAACCCCTTCTTCTCTACCAGTGCGTCTGACGGAACAATCGTTTCTATGACTCAGATTGGTATGCTTACATCCGACACCGATGAAAAAGGCGACGCCCAAGTCGCCTTCGGCCCGGAGTATGCGGTTGTTACACTTGATTATGAATCAACATACGACATTAACGAATTAAGCGAAAATCCAGAGGAAAAGAAAGGCGTAACAACCTACACCTTCGTTATTAAGAACGGCATCAAATATGCCGACGGCACTCCCCTTACCATAGAGGACGTACTGTTCAACCTTTACGTTTATCTTGACCCTGTTTACACAGGTTCATCTACAATGTACTCCACCGATATTCAAGGTCTCTCCCAGTACAGAATTCAGCAGAACCTTTCGGGCGGAGCTAACGCAGACGAGCATCTTACCAACCTGGCAAGAACAAGAGCTGTAGGCCGTATTAACGAGCTTATTAACGTATTCAAAACATTCCAGCTTCCCTCAGGAAACTTTGAAACCACCGAGGCAAGAATGAGAGAGGCGATCAACAATTGGGTTCTCAGCTCCGGTTACAAAGAGGCGGTGTCCAACGAGCCGGATTCTGTAACAATAGAACAGCTTCTTGCCGACTATGACAAGACTCTTGAGCTCTTCAAAAAGGAGCTTGAAAGAGACTATGATGCGGCAAAAGAGGCATACACCGAAGAGCCCTACAAGTCCCACGGCTTCGCAGACGACGAGATCCTGTCCTTTATGTATATGGAGGGCTACGTTAACGTTGAGTTTGGTGACAAGGACGGCAAAAAGGGAGCAGACAAAAGTGTAATCCTCAAGGTTGAACGCGACTATCCTTCAAATATCACCACAAAAGAAGCGGCTATTCAGTACGTTTATGACTCCAAGATCAACAGTGAGCTTCATATTATTCTTTCCGCTTGGGCTACATCTCAGGAGCTTCAGACTCTTTATATGGCTCAGGCAAAGGAAGTTATCCTTAAAGAAAACATCACCGACGGTCAGCTTCTCTACCCCAACATTTCAGGTATTGTATCTCTCGGTCACACCACTAACACAGATAGTGTTACCGTAAATGGCACAACCTACAACGTTGCTCACGAGCATAAGGCGGACGGAACTCCTGTCAATGCCAACGAGTATGACGTGCTTCAGATCAAAATCAACGGTATCGACCCCAAGGCAGTTTGGAACTTCTCCTTTGCAGTTGCTCCCCAGCACTATTATGCAGAGGGCTACGACGTTGATATTCCCAAAAATAATTTTGGCGTTGATTATGCAAGCTTCGACTTTATGACGAAGGTTATTCAGTCCTCCAGAAACGTTACCGTTCCTATGGGTGCAGGTGCTTATATGGCAACCAATGCTGCAAACGAGGATAATGTTGGCGGAACTGAATTCTATTCAAACAACGTTGTTTACTTCAAACCCAATCCCTACTTTGAGTCAAGTATGGAAGCAAGTCTCCCCGAAAACTCTACTATCGATTATCACGTAAATATCGGTATGGTTCGTTATCAGGTTGTTCCTGCAACAGATGCTTTGACTATGCTTCAATCGGGTACCGTTCATTACATAACACCTCAGCTTACCAAGGAAAACATCAGTATCCTTAACAATCTTGAATCACAAGGATATAACAAGATCTCGGTAGACCAGCTTGGTTACGGTTACATAGGTATTAATGCGTCTTATATTCCGAACATCTATCTGCGTCAGGCAATAATGGCGGCAATGGACACAAGACTTGCCCTTCAGTATTACGAGGCGGGTACCGCAGAACAGATCTTCTGGCCTATGTCCACAGTTAGCTGGGCATATCCCAAGGATCAGAGCGGAAAGAATGAAAGCACCAACGGTCACATCTATCCCTATGTTAAGTTTGATGAGGCAAAGGCGAAGGAAAACATCCTTACCCTTATGGAAAGAGCCGAACAGCATACTATGGGCTACACCGAGGCCGATCTTAAAGTAACATTTACAATTGCCGGCTCAAACCTTACCGACCACCCCACCTATCAGGTATTCCAGACAGCAGCAAAGCTGCTTAATGAGTGCGGATGGGACGTTGAAGTTATTGCAGACTCGCAGGCACTTACAAAGCTTTCCACAGGATCGCTTGAAGTATGGGCGGCAGCTTGGGGTACAACGGTTGACCCCGATATGTATCAGGTATATCACAAAAATTCTAACGCATCCAGTGTTAAGGCATGGGGATATAACGCAATTCTCTCCAACGACAGCTATTGGAAAGAGAGAGAAATTCTCGACAAGATGAGCGAAATCATTGATGACGCACGTGAAACCGACGACAGAGAAATTCGTACCGCCCTCTATGAAGAGGCGATGAGCTACGTTCTTGATCTTGCGGTAGAGCTTCCCGTTTATCAGAGACAGCAGCTTTATGCATACAATGCAAACATTCTTGACGAAAGTTCATTCCCCAGCGAGCTTAACCCCTACTCTTCTCCCCTTGACAGACTTTGGGAGATCAAATTTGTAGAGGGTGCATCCGCAGGTAATACAGCAGATAATGCTCCTAACGGATTTGTTATCGGTGGCATTTTTGCAGGTATTACAGTTCCCACTCTTGTTCTCTGCCTTGTTCTTCCTAAAAAGAGACGCGAGGCAAGATACAGAAGAAAGCATCCTTATGTTATTCCCGAGGACGAAATTGATACGGATGACATAGTTGACTACAATCTGTTCTACAAGAGAAAGAACAAAAAGCACAAAAAAGAAAAAATATGATAGGAGGAAGTTGATATGTTAAAGTACATAATTAAAAGAATCGCTTTATCTATTCTGATATTACTTGGCGTTTCTCTCATAATTTATGCTCTTGTCAGATGCATGCCGGTTGACTTTGTTACACAGAAGCTTACTTCTATCACATCCACAGGTGCGGAAACACCTCAGGAACTTATTAACGCGATGCTTGAACAGTACGGTCTTATGAAAGACGGTAAGAGCATAGGCATTTTCGAGGGTTATCTTATCTGGCTTGGAAAGCTTGTAAAGCTTGATTTCGGCGATAGCTTCAGTCTTCCCCTTTCGGTTATTGACGTTATTAAAAACCATATGGGTGTCTCCTTCGCCGTTGCTGCTATTGCAACTGTGTTTGAGTTCCTTATCGCAATTCCCCTTGGTGTTACGGCAGCTACACATCAGTACTCGGTTCGCGACTATATCGTAACCGTGTTCGTTATGATCGGTATCTCGCTTCCCTCCTTCTTCTTCGGTCAGATACTTAAGAACATCTTTTCCATTCAGCTTGGACTGTTTCCTGCATCAGGTCTTATCGACGCATCGAAGAATTCTACGGGATTTGCACTTCTTCTTGACCAGATGTGGCACTTGTTTATTCCTATTCTCACCGTTGTTATTCTCAGCATCGGCGGAAGAATGAGAATGACTCGTACAAATATGCTGGAGGTTCTTAACTCCGACTATATCCGTACCGCAAGAGCAAAAGGTCTTAAAGAGAAGGTTGTTATTTATAAGCACGCCTTCAGAAACACCATGATCCCTCTCGTAACATCCCTTGCGGGACTTCTGCCCAGCTTGTTCTCCGGTGCGATTATCACCGAGCAGGTATTCGGTCTGCCCGGTATCGGTAATGTTGCATTCGAGGCAATGCTTGTTGCAGATATTCCTCTGATAATGGGATACAATATGTTCTTGGCTCTGCTCAGTATCATCGGCGTTCTTCTTGCCGATCTTATGTATGCTGTTGTTGACCCAAGAGTAAAGCTGGGTTAAAGGAGGTAGAGTATGGAAAACGAAAAGAATATCATTTCCGAAGAGGAAATTTTAGAAACCACCGATTCCGGCGAAGAAACTCTGTCTCACGAGCAAACCCTGAAGCTTATGTCCCCTATGCAGATGGTCATAAGACGTTTCTTCCGTTCCAAGCTTAGTATTGTCGGTCTTATTATGATTGTATCGCTCTTCCTGTTCTGTTGGGTTGGTCCGCTTGTTTACCGGGTGTCTCCCACCGAGATAGATAAGAGCGGTAAGGTTGAATACTCTGAAAAAGAAGTAACCGTAACAGATAAAAACGGTAATACATTCACCTATATTCAAGTTGTTGAAACAAATCTTAAAGACAATATGCTTTCCGGCCCCAGTGCAACGCATCCTCTTGGTACCGACCAGACAGGAAAAGACGTTCTTGCACGTCTTATGAGCGGCGGTAAAATCTCGCTTGGAATAAGCTTCCTTGCGGTATTTGTTGTAACATTCTTCGGTATTATCTTTGGCGGTATTGCCGGTTACTTTGGCGGTATTGTTGATAATATCATAATGAGAATATGTGACATTCTTATGTGTCTGCCCGGCTTCCCCATTCTGCTTATCGTAGGTACAATTATCGACGGTATGCGTGAAAGAGGAATCGGTATGTTTGACTATCAGTACAAGATTTATTGGCTTATGGGCTTCCTTACCCTTATTTCCTGGTCGGGTACAGCTCGTCTTGTGCGTGGTCAGATACTTTCTCTCAGAGAGCAGGAATATATGGTTGCTGCAGAGGCAATGGGTTATTCCACATCCAGAAAGATTTTCAAGCATCTTGTTCCTAACGTAATGCCCCAGCTTATTGTTTCTATGACACTCAGTCTTGGTAGTATGATTCTTTACGAGGCATCTCTTTCCTACCTTGGCCTTGGTGCTCCAGAAGAATATGCTGCATGGGGTACTATGATCAACGCCGCAAAGGATCCCGACATCCTTGCAAACTATTTCAATGTATGGGGCCCTCCCGGTGTTTGCATTATTATTGCGGTTCTTGGCTTCAACTTTATTGGTGACGGTCTTCGCGACGCACTTGACCCTAAGATGAGGAGGTAATATATGAGCATTTTTGGTAAGAAAAACGAAAAAAGCATAAGCTCTGACAAGCATTACCTCACAGGCAAGGAAATCAAGGAAATTGCCAAGGCAAATGCCAGAATAATGAAGGAGCTTGAAAAGAAAAAGTTCAGAAAATGCGACGAGAGCGAATTTATCACATCTATGGATGATGATAGAAACATCCTTGAGGTTGAGGATCTTCACACCTACTTCTTTACCGATCAGGGTATCGTAAAGGCGGTAAACGGTGTATCCTTCAATATCCCCAAGGGCTCTACCGTCGGCATTGTTGGTGAATCGGGTTGCGGTAAGTCTGTAACAAGTATGTCTATTATGCGACTTCTTCAAGGACCGACCGGCCAGATTTACTCCGGCTCTATCCGCTTTAAGTCTGTTGACTATAAGCTTGACGAGCACGGAAATCCTATTCCTATTTACAAAAGAAAGCCCAACGGCAAAATTCTCTTTGAGGATGTTCTTGATAAATACGGCAACGTGGTTTACAAAAAGGACGGCACACCTAAGAGAGTTCCCGTTCAGGCAAGAACAGAAACGGGTGCTCTGCTCTATGCTACCGAGGAAAAGGTATACGATATTGCAGAGATGCCTATGAGCGAAATTCACAGACTTCGCGGACGTCAGATTTCTATGATTTTCCAGGAGCCAATGACTTCGCTTAACCCTGTATTTACTATTGGTAATCAGCTTGATGAGGTTGTTTTCATTCACACCCCCGGTGCAACGAAGGAAATGGCAAAAGCACGTTCGCTTGAAATGCTTGAGCTTGTTGGTATCGCCGCACCCGAGCGTGTTTATAATTCATATCCTCATGAGCTTTCGGGCGGTATGCGACAGAGAGTTATGATATCTATGGCTCTTGCCTGCGACCCCAGACTTATTATCGCCGACGAGCCCACAACAGCTCTCGACGTTACAATTCAGGCACAGATTCTTGACCTTCTTCGCGATCTTAAGAACCGTATTGACGGCTCTATTATGCTTATCACACACGATCTTGGCATTATTGCAGAGATGGCAGACTATGTTGTTGTAATGTATGCAGGCAGAATTATTGAAAGAGGTACTGTTCAGGAGATCTTCCATAATCCCCTTCACCCCTACACTATCGGTCTGCAGAAATCCAAGCCCACTATGGACTCGAACAGCGATACACTCTTTAATATCCCCGGCAACGTTCCTAACCCCGTAAATATGCCTAAGCATTGCTTCTTCAAGGAAAGATGCTCCAAGTGCATCGGAAAGTGCTCGGGCGATTATCCCGGAATGATACAGGTTAGTCCTACTCACTATGTGGCCTGCCACCTGTATGGAGAGGAGGAAACAAATGGCTAAGATAGATAAAAAGCTTGCTGCCGCTGAAAAGGAGTTAGATCCCAAAATTCTCGAATACATCAATGAGGATAGAAAAAACAAGGCAGAGTTTGAAAATCAGCGTATAGAAGATTTCAAAAAGCCCTATGATTCAGAGGCAATTCTTGAAATAAGACATATGCGTAAAACCTTCCCCCTTCAGAAATCGCTTCTTGGAAAGGTTCAAAAGGAGCTTGTTGCTGTTGACGATGTTTCCTTCAAACTGAAAGCGGGCGAGACACTTGGTATCGTTGGTGAGTCGGGCTGCGGAAAGACTACACTTGGTCGTGCCATTCTGAAGCTTCACAAGCCCACAGATGGACGCATTATCTTTAACGGCGAAGACATTACCGACTTCAACACAAAAAAGATGCGTAAACACCGCACTGAGATGCAGATTATTTTCCAGGATCCCTATTCCTCTCTCCCCCCAAGAAGTACGGTTGGAGATATTCTCTCCGAGCCGGTTATGGTTCACAATATCGTACCTAAGGATCAGGTTAAGGATTACGTTCTGAAATTGATGGATAAATGCGGTCTTCGCGACTATTACTTTGAACGTTATCCTCACGAATTTTCGGGCGGACAGCGTCAGAGAATCTGTATTGCAAGAGCTCTTTCGGTTAATCCCAAGCTGGTTATCTGTGACGAGCCGGTTTCGGCACTTGACGTATCAATTCAGGCACAGATCATTAACCTGCTTAAAGATCTGCAAAGATCAATGAACCTGACTTACATATTCATTTCTCACGATTTGTCGGTTGTTAAGTTTATATCGGACAAGATCGGCGTTATGTATCTGGGTTCAATGGTTGAATTCGGTAACAAGAATGATATTTTCTCTAATCCCATTCACCCTTATACAAAGGCACTTTTCTCTGCAATTCCCAATCCTAACCCTGATGTTAAGATGAACAGAATCGTGCTTGGTGGAGATATCCCCTCCCCTGCAAATCCTCCCTCGGGCTGTCGCTTCCACACCAGATGCCCCTACGCAACTGAAAAGTGTAAGTATGTAACTCCTACATATCGCGAGTATGAGGAAGGTCACTTTGCAGCTTGTCATCTTCTCGAGGATGAAGGCAAATAATTTAACTATACCGTTTATGGAGTAATCAAATGGCTGATAAAAAGAAAAAGAAAAAAGTAGTATATTACGACGACGGAAGAACATTAGCTGATATGTCAGGTCTGTATGGCAAACCCGCCACAAACGAGGAAAAGCCAAAGGACAACAAAAACATATCAGGCGGAGAACCTGAATATAAAGGCAATCCCAATCTGTTCGCACCCTACCGTCCCGGTCATACACCGAAGGATTGGCTGAAAACCTATTGGAACACAGTAAAAACTATGTTCCTTCCAATGCTTGCCACTCTAGGCATCATTGGCGGTGCGTTTCTTATTCTTTGGATTTTGCTTGAAATTGCTTCGTAAAACCTAATAAAAAATGGCAGAGAAATCTCTGCCATTTTTTATTTGTACCAGATTGGTATTGGATTATTCATATTATCGTACCAGGATAAAATATCATTTGCCTGATTGATCATTACTTTTATTTCACTTTCACCAAAGGGAATTGCCCAAGGCAATGAGGATAGCGTATTACTGCTGATATATAACGCAAGAAGCTCCCAAAAATCAGAAGGAACATTATTATCAAAGTAGCCGTTAACCATTCCCTTTGCAAACAATGGCATTGCCTGTGCACACCAAACTATGCGGTTAAACTCCTCCCACGGATCGCCAAAATCGTTTCTGTTAAAATCAATTATATAAAGCTTTCTATCAGTACCGATCATCATATTTCCTACGTGGTAATCTCCGTGCTGATATGTTCGAGGTCTACCGATCAATAAATGTCTGTGAGTATTTATATAATTTATAAAGAGTTGCCCTCTATCATATTTTAAAGGACACTCATTATATATTTTTATCTTTCTATCAATTTTACGATTAAAAAAACTAGCCCAATCTTCTATATCATCAGGAGCAGGAATACAATGAATTTTCTTCAAAATTTTACCTGCCTCAAGTCCGTAGTTATATTGCTCGTCACAAGATAAATTCGCCGCTTCGGATTCAGCATCAACACCGTCGATCCAGCTTTGGATAGAATAAACACCTTCATCACAAATGCCAAATTCTAAAGGAAGACACATAGGCACGTCAAGCTTTGCAACTTGACTCATAAGGTCATATTCACTTTTCTTTCGGTCATACTGATCTATAGGTGAGATACGGAGTAAATATTTTCTCCCCTCTTTGTCACCTACACAATACTTTTTATCGCCCGACCATCCCTTGTCTATCTTTTCTTTACTAACTATTTTATCAAATAATTTCATTGTTCCGTATGCAATTGTTCAGAAAAACATCTGTTTCCTTTCTTAATTTGAAAATGACGATTTTCTTATTCTGCCCGTATTTTTCTATCAAATCATAAATTTGTGGCAGTTTCTTTTTTCGAAACTCTATGATTTCATTTTTAAATTTCGGGTCAAGCTCTGTGGATATCCAGGGCATATCGTATCGGCCTTTGCCAAGCCGATCTGTTGCGCCTTCAAGACAAACCTCGGTGGGTAAATCAAAGAGGAATACGGTATCACAGGCGGCAAGTCGCCTCTCAATTGTTCGGCTGTAATTGCCGTCAATTATCCACTCATCAAGTGCGAGAATCTCCCCTATCCTATCATCGAACTCATCTCTTGATATATGCGTTCTGTCCGGCTTGTGCCAGATGGCATCCAGATAATATAGTGGCAATCCTGTCTTTTTATGTAATTTTTCCGCAAAGGTCGTCTTTCCAGATCCGGGGCAACCGATTACTATAACTTTTTTCATATCAAATCTTTCTTACCACAAAAATATGTGCAAATTCGGTTTCGTATATTTCTTCTATTTCAAGCTCCGAAATTAAAATAAGCTTCCTGATTTCTTCCGGAGAATCAGGATATATTCTGATTTTTCTTGTCACATAATCTATGAAATCAGATTGATTTTTATCAATAGATAAAACAAATTTTCCGTTATTATTTAAAATCGATGCCACCTTACTTATAGCAAAAAGCTTATCCTCGATATGCATAAAGGTTAAGGAAGAATAAATAATGTCATAAGTTTCCTTAAAATCATAACATAAAAAGTCGTCGCAAATAAGTTTTATATTGTTAAAAGTCAGGTTTTCTTTTGCTCTCGCGATCGTTTTGGGAGAAATATCTATTCCGACAAAGCTTTTACAACGCGGAGCAACATTTATAGCAAGTCTGCCTGTGCCAACCCCAATCTCTAATACCGTTTTAGACTCATCAAGGCACATTTTTTCTATAAATGCAGGACCGTCCCACTTGTTCATATACTCACGCAAAGGCTTGGGATCAAAAACAGGATCATTTCCCTCATCAATAAGCTTATCATAATGTTTGATGACTTGTTTCATAATTATTAAATAACAATCCAATATCTTTTCATTAAGCAACCGCCAACAGGGATGGAATTCTCATAAACACCGCCGTTGGCGATTATAGTTTTTTCACTTGCGATATTCTTGTCGCTGCAAGTGACAAGTAGTCTTTCTATTCCCATATTTCTGGCATTTTCTATATTCAAACGAAGCATTTCCTTGGCATATCCATTTCCTCGCTCGGACGGACGTACCGTATAACCGCAATGACCTCCCCAGGTGCCAAGAATGGGATGGTTTATATGATGACGCAGGTCAATTATACCAACAATTCTGCCGTCGCTGATTCTTACTGCCAAATACATATTAGAAGGCACGGGAGTACCAACCTGCTCACAGGTTTCAGTGTTCTTACGTAGTTCACATATGTTTATCCACTCATCAGCACTTTTACAAGAATCCAACGACATACAGCCGGCAAACTTATCCTCATTGTCGAAGTCAAAATCAAGAATTTCCTGACGGAATTTCCATATGTCATCAGCATATTTCATTTGTGGGGAAATTAACTTAATCATAGTTATACAAAACTCCTTTTAACCATTGTACAGTAAATAATACGATTTGTCAAGTATATCGTTAACTAACTATATAAGCACTTTTGATGTTGCACTAGTTTGCCGCATACAGTTACACTGCCTTCCCTGCTCTGGAAGGTGGCACCGTAGGTGACGGATGAGGTGCCCATTATCTAACTATCGTCTGCACGTTGGTGGTAGCGGTGTGCCGCATACGAACTGGGGCGAGGTTTTCGTTATAAAAGCTCGGTAAATCTCTGCCTTTTGGGCAGAAAGATTAGCACATTTATGTGCCACCACAGCGAAGTATCTTCGCATTTTGTTCAAGGGCGGATCACTAAGTAAAAAAACAAACAATGCAAGGTAAACAGTCTATAGCATTCTCTCCTTTTCCGCCCTTGGGAGAAGCAAAATGCGAATCATCGGCACGCACCCATCACACCTGTGTTGTTAATTTTTCAAAAGTTATTTTCATTTAATCAGAACTGCACTTTACGGGGCATCTTAGATTCCTTAGCTACGTAGTAGTACAAAAGCACCATTGTAGATTTCTCTGTGCTTGCACAAGGAAAGATACATTGGTGCTTTTGTTGAATCCAAATTGATTTTATAAATTGCTTTTAAACTATTTGCGTCACTATACTCTTCATATACTATTTAATAAAAGAAAATGTCGATATACGGATTTTGCCCTTGGCAAATCCATTCGATATATTTTCGCTTTCGATCAAATTCGATATATGCTTTTTACAAAAGCATTCGATATATGGACATTGCTTCGCAAGTCCATAAGAAAACAAAAAGCCCCGCATAAAGCGAGACTCCATATATATCCAAGGCATGACCAAATGCCCATAGAAAACCGAACAAAGGGTAAAGAAACGAAGCTCAAGGAAATGTGCGAACTTGTTTGCTGTTGAATTAAGACAAC
>JAZSRX010000030.1:0-4145 GCA_045538685.1 Eubacteriales bacterium
TATGAATATCTTTACCGTCAGATTGACGATAAAAAGGTGCGTGAGACCATCGACTTCCTTTTAAACCGTGAAGAAGCGCACAATCAGATGTTCCGCGATGCCTTTAACAAGGTACAGAACTCCGGCTCTAACCGAGATTTCGGCACAACAAAGGCTGCTAAAATGTATTTCTCTATGTCGGATCCCGGTCCTAACGCATTTGCAACAAATGATACAAAGCCTGTTTCTTTTGATAAGTAATATTAAAACCGCTGAAAGTTTTACGCTTTCAGCGGTTATTTTCTGCAAAATATTACTTCGTTTTTAAATTGCTTAACGAATGATACATCATTACAAGTCCAGCGCTAAGTAATGCGCCGCCGACAATGTCCGTGAACCAGTGAACACCGCAAATAAGTCTGCCAATTACCATAAAGGCAATAAATGTGATGATTGTAACAACAACGATATTGCGGAACAATTTGTTCTTTATTCGATTATCTAATTGCATAATAGCCGTTTGCATAACGCACATCACCAGCATTGTTGTTGAAGACGGATAGGATGCTTCCAAACTCCCACCTATCAGTACCGGTCGGTAATTGATTACAACACTCTCAAAAAACAAATAAGTAGCAATCGTAACAATATAAAACCCGCCTAAGACAAGAATGTCGTAATCTACCTTACATATACTTTTTCGCTTGATCCACTGTATAAGTCCAAGTATACCGAAGCCAATACACACAAAAATCGGCACAAGTCCGAGCCAATCGGTTATGTTGTAAATTCCCCAATGCACGCCCGTCAGATTATGGACAAAACCATTGATGCCGGCAAATCCCACAAACGAACCTTGCGGGCCAATCGCACGCACATCCAGAAAGCAAATTGCTACTGTCCACAGCACAAACGCCGCAAGCAAACACATTGAAACTATAAGGTTTTTTCTAATTCTTTTCATTTTCTATACCATCCTCATTGGCTTGTATTTGGCTTTCACCTGAATACAAGTTTAGGGAAAATAATAAAAAAAAGAAAGAATTTAGCCGTCACATCGATGATACGCTTCGTATCATTGCCATTTTATTAGCATTAAAGTCTTGATAATCAAAAATGCAAATACAAATACCGCTGCATAAGGTTGCTGACTTATAATGAATAGGCAAACACCGCCGGCACTTAATGACAGCGACAAAACGCTCTTGCTCTGAGTCCAAAATCTTTGACAGCAGTTTTGCAGGGCAAGCGTCATAACGCCCAAAACTATCATAATACCTACAAAAGCAATGTACGCAGTTTTTAAATACGTCTGAATATTACTCAAAGCAATGAGTGATACCTCTCTGATAACGCCATCCGCTTTTTGACCGAAGAAAGGTAAAAACAGCAACAATGCCATACCGCAGTCAAGCAAGCCGAAAATCAAATCTCGGAGCGTTCTTTCTTTTTGCTTGTTATCATTTTCGGCAATAGCCAGGATTTCTTCGCCAGACAACAACTCATCCAAAGAAACGGAGAAATATTTTGATATAGCTTTCAAGGATTCTATATTCGGAAATCCTCTATCAGATTCCCACTTTGAAATTGCGGTTCTCGTAACATAGATTTTTTCAGCCAGTTCGTCCTGTGTGAGTCGGTTATCTGTTCTGAGTTTTTTTATTATTTCGCCAAAAGTCACGGTGTGTCCTCCTTTTTTTTATGCTCTCATTATATCAATTGCAGTTTAATATGTCACGACACCATCCGTCACATTTACATCTGTTGCCGATTTTATCATAAAAATCTATCGTTTATATTTTTTGTTTCATTAAACCGTGTTTGTTACAATAGATATAGAGATTCCCACTGCCACGAATGTTTAATCGTGTTTCAGCATTGCCTTCGGGATAGAATTTTACAAACTGTACTCTATCGGAGGTTAAATAGGCTACAAAAGAAATATAATGCTCTTTTGTCATATCATGATTAACTGTAATAAAGTGTTCATCTTCTACTTTTTCTATAGTTATTTGGTGGTTCTCGTCAGTATCCTCCGCTTCAAGAGGCGGTAAGGTAATTCCGTGGCAGCTTATAACTGCATCTCCCACCGAACGGACAATATTATTACAAACAGGGCAAACATAAAACTTTGAGCACAATATATTAGATGATATATTTTTATTGATAACGGTATCACCAGTCATCAATTCCATCACCGAAACAGATAAAGCATTGGCAAGCGGTTCGATCAAACTAATATCGGGCAGACCCTTTGCGGTTTCCCATTTAGATACTGCTTTACTGCTCACACCAAGAACCTCTGCAAGTTCTGTTTGGGTGAGTCCTTTTTTCTCTCGTAAAGTTTTTATTGTTATACCGGTTACGTATGTATCCATTTATGCTCACTCCTTTACGGAATTATTATAATACTCTGGGATAAAAATCACAACCTACGTTGCGTTGAAACCCCTTGCCGAAGATACACAGGGTTGCAATATTACCACATTTGTAGTAAAATGAAGTTACGGTGAAAGCCGAATTTAATTTTTGGAGAATGCTGTTTGAAAAGAAACAACACCTTGGAGATTGTAGCATAACCGAGAGGTTTGCTATGATTCCGCAAAACCTCTCATAAGATTGCTTCGTCACAATATATTGGAGGTAAAATTAAAATGAACAATTTGACGATACGTTTGGAAACAGAAAAAGACTACAGAGCAGTAGAAGAACTTACCCGTGAGGCGTTTTGGAACGTCTATAAACCCGGTGCAGACGAACATTATTACGTACATCAGATGCGAAATCACCCCGACTTCATACCTGAACTTGCATTTGTGCTTGAACTTGACGGCAAGATTGTCGGCAACATTATGTACACAAGGGCTTGGCTGGAGGACGAGAATGGTGAGCGCAAGGAGATACTCTCCTTCGGACCGCTTTGTGTTGCACCTGAGTATCAGAGGCAGAAGCTCGGCAAAATGCTGATTGAGCATTCCTTTGAGGTAGCTCGCAAGATGGGCTATGATGTCAACATTAACTTCGGCAATCCGGGTAACTATGTCAGCCGTGGGTTCGTGAGCTGTAAAAAGAAGAATGTAAGTTTTGTAGTGGACGGTAACTTCCCAACAGCACTTCTTGTCTGTGAACTTATTCCCGGTGCGCTTGACGGCAAAAAATGGATGTATATCCCCAGTACCGCCGCCGATTGCTGTGAGGATACCGCCGCAGCCCAGGCATTCGACGCCACTTTCCCACCAAAGGAAAAGAAGTGGATGCCGAGCCAAGAGGAGTTCTATATCTATAGCCATTCTTCGGTAGTCCGATAAACGTAAAAAACGCCGCTGAGGAGTTTCGATTCCTCAGCTCTTGCTTTATCTTTTCTTATAAATTACAAGTTCAGGATTTTCGCCGTTTTCTTCATAGGTACAAACAAGTAAGAAATCCATATTTGCGGCGATACCGAAACAGCGATCACCGCCGAATTTACATTCAAACTGATTGCCGAGATATGTTGCATTATCATCAAGAAATTTGACGGTTTGACCGTTTGGGAGGCGGTATTCAAGGTTAATGTATCCGCCCACGAGCGCATTAAGTTTTTCAACCTTTGGCATTCCTTCAATATGTAACTCATTGAATTCATTGATAAGTTGTTGCTTGAATTCTTCAAACTTTTCTGCCCCGCCGAGGTATTTATACTGTTTCCAATAATCAAGTTTAGGTAACATATCCTTCATATACGCACGAGCCTGCTCAGAAGAAAAGTGCTCATTTGCCATATTCTGCACGCAGACCTCTATTAAATCGTCCATATTATGATACATATATTCACCGTCTGCATAGCACCATTTGCAGTATTCTTCATTGAAAAAGCCGTCTTTTTCGCGACTTGTATTAGAATCTTCAAGAGGCATACCGCAACATTGACAAATTAGTTTTTGCGGAGAGCCGAGAAGCGTATTGATAGATACATCAAATAGTTTTGATAACAGTTTTAAAGTTTCAGTATTCGGTGTAGTTTCACCGTTTTCCCAACGAGAAACCGCCTGACGGGTTACGAATACTTTTTCCGCAAGTTCGTCTTGCGATAATCCTTTTTTAATCCTGAGTTCTAAAATAATATCTTTTGTTTCCATATGCAAAACCGCCTTTTATCATTGTAATAGTATTATATCATCCTTGAC
>JAZSRX010000055.1:0-18853 GCA_045538685.1 Eubacteriales bacterium
CAGGAAGAACTTGCCAAGAAGCTTGCCAACGGCGAGAATATTACCGATGATGTTCTGAAAGAAATCTTCGAGAAAAATTACACCGCAAAGGCAGATTCGGATGAAAACAAATCCGATGACAAGACCGACGGTGAAGAATAAAATAACAAAAAGAGTAGTCTTTTCGGACTACTCTTTTTTAACTCTGAAAAGAAAACTGCCGTAATTTATACGGCAGTTTTTACTATATTATGACATTTATTATTAGATTGAGTGAATGCCGTTTTTGGCATCTGCCTTGTCATCAAGGTTGTATTTCTGCTGCTTTCTCCAATCGAAGAATTTAATTGCAACCTGTTCGAACAGAGCCAGGGAAAGAAGGTCCTCATCCTGCTCGCTGTAAGGAGCAACTCTCTGGCGAAGTGTGTCAATTTCGGGTGCAATTTTATCAGCAGGTCTGAAATCAACAATGTCGTCATCGCCAATAATCTTTCTCTTGAAGGAATCTTCAATGGGAGCAGGGCATTTGCCGTACTCACCGCGAACAAGAGCTTTAAATTCATTTGTAACTCTGGAATATCTGCCCTCGTTTGCAAAGAGAACGTTATTAACCGCCTGTGTGCCTACGATCTGGGAGGTAGGTGTAACAAGAGGAGGATAACCTGCCTCGGCTCTTACGTGAGCAACCTCTTCAAGCACTGCCTCGAGCTTGTCGGATTTTCCTGCCGCTTTAAGCTGGCTGATAAGGTTAGAAAGCATTCCGCCGGGAACCTGATAACGAAGAGCATTTACGTCAACCTTAAGAACCTTGGGATCAATAAGTCCGTTTTCAATATATTTTTCGCGAATCTTGTTGAAGTGCTTTGCAACAACATCAAGCTTAGCAAGATCAAGACCAGTGTCATAAGGAGTACCCTGAAGGGTAGCTACAAGAGATTCGGTGGGAGTATGTGATGTTCCCATTGCAAGAGGAGAAATTGCGGTATCAACACCGTCAACACCTGCCTCAATTGCTTTAAGAAGTGTCATAGAGCCAAGGCCGGCTGTATAGTGAGTATGAAGATGAACGGGAACGGATACACTGTTTTTAATTGTCTTGATAAGCTGATATGCCTCGTAGGGTTTAAGCAAACCGGACATATCCTTAATACAAATAGAATTTGCACCCATTTCTTCAAGCTGCTTTGCGTACATTGCAAATCCCTCGTTGGTATGCATGGGAGATGTGGTGTAGGAAATAGCCGCCTGAACGTGTCCCTTTTCTCTTATGGTTGCCTTGATTGCGGTTTCAAGGTTTCTGGGGTCGTTAAGAGCATCGAAAATACGGATAATATCAATACCGTTTGCAATAGATTTCTGAACAAAATACTCAACAACATCATCTGCATAATGACGGTAGCCAAGAATGTTCTGACCGCGGAAAAGCATCTGAAGCTTAGTGTTCTTTACGTGATCCTTGATAGTGCGAAGTCTTGCCCAGGGATCTTCGTGAAGGAAACGAAGGCAGGCATCAAATGTAGCTCCGCCCCACGCTTCAAGCGAATGATAGCCAATATTATCAAGATCGTGGAGTATGGGAATCATCTCGTCTGTGGTCATGCGAGTTGCAGCCAAAGACTGATGTGCGTCACGAAGGACGGTTTCTGTTATTAAAACTTTAGACATTGTTTATATTTCCTTTCTTTCGTGGCCCTTATCTGAAGAAGCTGAGGAATACACCGGCCGCAACCGCAGATCCAATTACACCTGCAACATTGGGGCCCATTGCGTGCATAAGCAGGAAGTTTGAGGAATCGTACTTACGTCCTACGTCCTGAGCAACACGTGCCGCCATTGGAACAGCCGATACACCTGCAGAACCGATAAGAGGATTGATCTTTCCGCCGGTAAGCTTGCACATAATCTTTCCTGTAATCAACCCGCCACAGGTGGAGATCATAAATGCGAGAAGACCAAGTCCGATAATAAAGAGGGTTTCAAGTCGCAAGAAGTTTTCTGCATTTGCAGTAGCACCAACAGAAACTCCAAGACAAATAGTAACTATGTTAATAAGCTCGTTTTGTGCTGTCTTGGAAAGTCGGTCTGCAACACCTGTAACGTTAAACAGATTTCCAAGCATAAGGAATCCAACGAGGGGAGCTGCATCGGGAACAATAAGACAGACAACTGCGGTAACAATGATAGGGAAGATAATCTTCTCGGTCTTGGAAACCGGACGAAGATTAGTCATTTTGATTTTACGTTCCTTCTCGGTTGTAAGCAACTTCATAACAGGGGGCTGAATCATAGGAATAAGAGCCATGTAGGAGTATGCCGCAATAGCAATTGCACCGAGAAGGTGAGGAGCAAGTTCTTTTGTAACAAGAATAGCCGTCGGACCGTCTGCACCGCCGATGATACCAATCGCACCTGCTTCCATAGGAGAGAAGCCGAGGAAGAGAGCAAGCATAAAAGCAGCGAATACACCAATCTGAGCACCTGCACCCATAAGAAGTGACTTTGGATTTGCGATAAGGGGAGAGAAGTCGGTCATAGCACCAACGCCAAGGAAGATAAGCGAGGGATAAATACCAAGCTTAACTCCGAGATATAAAATATCAATAAGTCCGCCGTGGTTAATTACCTCTTTTATCATAGTGGACATCTTGATATGTATGATACCTTCCGCGTCAAGATATGCACCGTTTACATAATTTTCAAATCCTGCCTGAATAAATTTAAGGTCTATGTCAACACCTACCATTTTGTAGGTTTCAATCATCTTGTCAACATCAATACGGAATGAGTTCTCGGTGAGAACATAGAAATCCTCAAACCTTATAAAGTTTGTAACAAAGTTTTGAACCTGTAGGGAAAGAGTACCTGTAAACTGACCGTTTTCTACTGCGAAATAATGTTCGTCAAAGAAGAAGTCAAGATGTATAAGCTCTGCACCGGGAAGGTTTGCAAGAAGCATACCGAATGCGATTGGCAGAAGCAGAAGCGGCTCGAATTTCTTGACAATTGCCAAGTAAAACAGAGCACCTATAATGACATACATTATAAGATACTGCCACCAATTCGGCTCGGCAATCATCTTAGCAATTCCCGTTGTGCCGAGAAAATTTGTGATAGCGTTCATTTATTATCACCTGTGTCTTTCGGATTTGTTATCAGTTGATGGATACAAGAAGATCGTTTGAGGCAACACTTGCACCCTTCTGTACGTTAACAGACATAACAACACCGTCACAGGGAGCAGGAATATCGTTTTCCATCTTCATTGCCTCAAGCACGCAGATTACATCGCCCTTTTTAACATTCTGACCAACAGAAACCTTCATATCAAGAATAGTTCCGGGCATGGGAGCAACAACCTTGTTCGCACCTGCAATGCCTGTATGAGTGGGCTTTGACTTGGGAGCAGAGGAGGGCTGAGGAGCAACAGGAGCTGAATAAACGGGAGTGCGAGAGGATTCAACCTCTTCAACAACTACCTCATATGTTGTGCCATTTACTGTAATATTATATTTTTTCATTTGCATTTTCCTTTCTAAATCAGTTAAACTCTTCTGAACGATACGACCTTGAATTTCACACCCGAAAGGTCGCTTTCTGCCATTGCAATTGCAGCGGCGATTACCGCAACAATCTCGTCATCATCTGTCTTTTTGCTTTCAATGTCCTTTTCGACAGGCATAACAACGGGGGTAATCTTTTTCTTTGCGGTCTTCTTAGCAGGAATGGTGTAGAAAACCAGCTTGAATATTGTAAGGCAAATCCAAAGAATACAAAGTACCGCAAAAACTGTTGCAATACCTATAAGCAGAATTGAGCCGCCAAACAAAAAAGCATCGCCAAGCTGTGTTAATTCAAAGTTTGAAAAATCAACAATTGCTTTTGAAAAATCAAAATCAAACATATTTTGTCCTCCTTAAAGGGGAAGAACCTTGCGGCGTGCGATAGCCGAGGCATCACCCTTGGCAGAAAGCATAAGCAAGGCAGAGCAAATTCTTGCTCGCATTTCATTAATGCTGATTATATCGTCAATCTCACCGCTGGAAGCTGCATTCGCAGGAGAGGAAACAGAAGTTTTCCACTCGGCAATAAGCTCCTCACGTGTCTTTTCCTCGGTAATGTATTTATCCCAGGCAAAAGCGACACCGCTTGCCGCGGTAAGAGCACCGATCTCAGAGTTTTCTGTTGCGTAAACAAGATCTGCACCAAGAGATTTAGAACCGAGAAGTACAAAGGAAGCACCGATCGCGTGTCCGTTAATAACCGTAATCTTGGGGCAGGTTGCGGTTGCATAAGCCATAGCAAGCTTTGCAAGCTCAGGAGCAAAGATATGCTCGTTTTTCTTGTTTATTGCAAGACCGAGAGAGTCAACAACCGTAACAACGGGAATAGAAAATCCGTCACAAAGGTTTACAAACTTAGCAATCTTTCTTGCACTTGCCACATCAATTCTGCCTTCATTATAAGAGAAGGAGGTTGCAACTATACCGCATCTTACACCGCCAATGGTTGCAAGAGCAGTTGTTGCCCCCGGAGCATAGTCGTGGCCAAGCTCAAAGAACATACTGTTATCTGCAATAACTGAGATAAGAGCAAGAGCATCGCCGCCGAAATCAAGGTTTCCAAGCTTTCTGTTAAGATTATCTGTATAAAGCTCTATTGACTGAATACCGATGGAGGAATTAGAGGGAAGGAAGGAAACAAGTCCTATAATATATCCTGCACACTGTTCCTCGCTGCCGCAGTAAGAAACGATAGCATCCTGAGCATTGTTTTCGCCTGTAAGAGCAGGGGAGCTGACGTAAAGAGATGCATTCTCATTCTTGACAACAATATCAAACATTGATGCAATGGCAGCACAGGTTCCGATACAATTACCTGCAACATATGCTATCTGGGGAATAACACCCGATGCTTTTGCAACGGCAGACATAATTCTTCCGTAAGCCGCAAGACCTGCAGTTCCCTCGAAAATGTCGGTACCGTTTGAGTTGAAAATACCGATTACGGGAGCACCGTTGTTAAGTGCCATGTTGTAAAGATCGCAAATCTTCTTTGCGTGTCTTTCGTCGATAGCACCGCCCATTCTTGAAGAGTCCTCGATGAAGGCAAACACAAGTTTGCCGTCAATTGCACCGTATCCGCAAATAACTCCTTCAAATTCATTTGTCTTTTCTGTTGTAATAAAGTCAGAAAAACCGCGTTTTGTGTACGCACTGAGCTCAACGAAGGTATCCTTATCAAAGAGCATGGAAATCTGCTCTTTAACCTCAGGACTTTCAGAGGCACGAAGTGACTCACGCAGCTCTGCAGCAGTAGGAAGACTGCAGAAGATAGGGTTAGTGTATTTGTTCAAAGCGAATTCTCGATTTGTCCGTGTGAACAAATCTCTCCTTCCTAAAATTTACAAACTGTCACGGCTAAAAACATTTCATTTTTCACCAATTATAATATACCACCAAATTAAATATAAGTCAATACTTTTTATATAAATAAATAAGAAAAAGGGTGACAAAATCAGATTGCCACCCTGAAATATTTATTGTTCTTTCTTCAAAATCACATCCGAAAGGGGATTGTTTTCCATAGCTTCTTCAAGATTTTTACTTACAAGATGAGTATAAATCTGGGTTGTGTTAAGCTGCTCGTGTCCCAGAATGTCCTTCAGAACACGAATATCAACCTTACCGCTTTGATACATCAAAGTAGCCGCAGTGTGACGAAGCTTGTGAACCGAATATCCCTTTGATCCAAGTCCTGCAAGATCAAGATATTTTCCTACCATCCACTGAACTGTTTTCGGAGAGATCCGCTGTTGTCTTGTGCTGAGGAAAAATGCGTGGGAGGATGTGCGAATGTATCTTGGATCAAGTCTGATTTTTAGATATGAAATCACAGCATCTCTTGCTGCATTATTAAGGTAAATAATCCTTTCCTTGCTTCCTTTTCCCAGAACCTTAACATATGTAATTTCGGGATCAAAGCTTTCAAGATTTAGACCGCAAAGCTCGGAAAGTCGCATTCCCGTATTAAGGAATAAAGCAATTATAGAGTAGTCTCTCTGCCTTGTTTTTGACTCGGTATCCATATTTACGGCATGAAGCAAATTAACCGCCTCTTCAACCGACAGATACTTGGATAAAGTTTTGCTTTTTTGTATTCCATCTATTTCTGCCGCAGGATTTCTATCGATAAAATGCTTTTTGTTGTGAACGTGACGGAAAAACGACTTAATCGCACTAAGCTTTCTGTTACGTGTTGTAGAGTTGTTATGACGGTCATTTCTTGCATAGGCAAGGAAGTTTACTATAAGCTGTGTATCAACTCTGTTTACGTCGTCAAGAGTAAGGTGGGTGATGCTGATTTTTTCAAGCTCTTCTATGGAAAGGCAAAGATCCTCTTCGATCATAATCATATATCTGAAAAATGTTCTCAGATCAAGCATATATTCGCAAACGGTCTTTTCGCTTTTGCCTTCAATTCCCGTAAGATAGTTTGCGTAATCCCTGAGAAAACGGGGAAAGGTTTTTAGTTCGGGATTATCTGATTTTAATCTTAAAGTTGCCATATTACACCTCCTCTTTTATTATACATTTTCTACTTCTATTATACAAAATTTTCACCATTAAAAATGAACAAATTGTAAACATTGTAAAAGATGTTTTGTTTTTATGTTTTTGGAACAGGGAAATGGAATAGCATAGAGGAGTATTACATATTATTAACTAAATTTTGGAGGTATATATGAAAATTTTCGTATTGGATCTTATAGGAAAACGTGCTACAAGAGCTTTGGTTGGTTTAAGCTTGGTTTTGATAATTATATTTGCATCGGTTTTCGGTGTTTTAACACGTGGATACGGCGAAGGGCTGATTATTCAGTCTGCTGATGCCATACCCTATGACAAAATTATAATAATTGATGCAGGACATGGCGGTGAAGATCCCGGGGCGGTGGGCGAAGGCGGAGTTCTTGAAAAGGACATAAACCTGCAAATTGCTCTTGAAATGGGAAAAGCTTTTGAAGAAAAGGGCTATATTGTGATCTATACCAGAACCGACGACAGACTTCTTTATACCGAGGAAGAAAATATAAAGGGAATAAGAAAAATTTCCGATCTAAAAAACAGATGTAAGGTTGCCGAGCGATATCCCGAGAGCATTTTTGTCAGCATTCACGTAAATTCCTTCGGCAGCTCAAAATATTCAGGCCTTCAGGTCTATTATTCGCAGGATAACGAGGAAAGCAAAGCACTTGCCGGCTCTATACAGGATAAGGTTGCTTCCGATATACAAAAAGACAATAACAGAAAAATCAAGTCGGGCGAAGATATCTACATTCTTGAGAATATATCCAACACTGCGGTCCTTATAGAATGCGGTTTTCTTACGAATAAAGAGGAGTGCAAAAAACTTTCTGAAAAAGAATATCAAAAACAATTGTCTTTTTCGATAGTTTGTGGTATTATAGAATATATAGAAAAAACATCGAAGTAAAAAACATATATAAGGAATTTAAAAATGAAAGGTCCAAAAGTGATTTTTGTTTGCCGTGAGTGCGGAACAACAAGCCCAAAGTGGCTTGGCAGATGCCCCGAGTGTCAATCCTGGAACTCACTTGATGAGGAAACGGTTGTCGAAAAACCTCAAAACAAGAATATAAATCGAGGCAGAACACAAGGAATAGCTAATAAAGCAGAAAAATTCTCCGAGCTTGCTCTTCCGGAATATCTGAGAACAAAAACCGGAATGGGAGAGCTTGACAGGGTGCTTGGCGGCGGACTTGTTGACAGCTCTGCTGTGCTTTTATCCGGTGAGCCAGGTATTGGAAAATCCACTCTGCTCCTTCAGATTTGCTCCGAGCTTGGGAAAACCCGAAAGGTTCTTTACGTTTCGGGCGAGGAATCCAAGGGTCAGCTTAAGCTTCGTGCCGAGCGTCTCGGTATAAACGGCGACTCGATTTATCTTCTCACAGAAACCGATACCGATGCAATTCTTGAAGAGTGTGAAAGACTTTCTCCAAATGTAATTATCATTGACTCGGTACAGACTCTTTCTTCAATGAGATTTACCTCAGCCCCGGGAAGCATTACTCAGGTTCGTGAGGGGGCAATGACCTTTATTAATTACGGAAAAACCTGCGGAGCTTCGGTATTTCTTGTTGGTCACGTAAATAAAGAAGGCGGAATTTCAGGCCCCAAGGTGCTTGAACATATGGTTGATGCCGTTCTTTACTTTGAAGGTGAAAGAACAAATTCATACAGAATTATTCGTGCCATTAAAAACAGATACGGCTCAACAAACGAAATTGGTGTTTTCGAGATGGGTGACAAGGGACTTATTGAAATTCCCAATCCAAGCGAGGTTGTTATGGCTGAACGTCCCAAGAACACAAGCGGTTCCTGTGCCGGCTGTGTAATGCAAGGAACAAGACCGATCATTTCGGAGATACAGTCGCTTGTTGCAAAATCGGTGTATGCAAACGGTAAACGCACATCCGACGGCTTTGATTACAATAGAATGTGTCTGCTTATTGCAGTTCTTGAAAAGCGAATGGGACTTCGATTCTATGAAAATGACGTTTATCTTAATGTTGCAGGCGGTATTCAGCTTGATGAGCCAAGTGCCGATCTTTCAATTGCAATGGCACTTATCAGCGGTATTACAGATAAGGTTATTCCCGATGATCTTATTGCCTTTGGCGAAATTGGTCTTTCGGGTGAGGTCAGGGCTGTTTCTCATATAGATTATCGCGTAAAAGAAGCGGTGCGTCTTGGTTTTACTAAGATAATTTTGCCTAAGAAAAACCTTACCCAAAATATTAAAGTTCCTGTCGGAGTGGAGCTTTGCGGTGTGTCAAACATCTACCAGGTTCTTGTTTATATGAAGCCAAAGGAAAAGGGAACTATTGACTAAAATAACATAAAATTGACATAAATACGGCATATTTTGTGACAGATGCACAAAAATATGCCGTTATTTTCTACGCGAGTGGTTAAAATAGTTAAAAATAAATCCTTGAAATCTATAAATAAATATAGTATAATTAAATAGATGTTTTAGCGATATATTCGCATTAGAGCAAATTAAAAACAAGGAGAACCTCTTTATGGAAAAGGTTTACACAAAAAGCATTCGAAACGTAGCACTGCTGGGACATAGCGGCGGCGGAAAGACATCCCTCGCAGAGTCTATGCTCTATATTTCAAGACTTACAGACCGTCTTGGTAACGTTACTGACGGTAACACAATCTGTGACTACGATCCTGAGGAAATTAAGAGAGGTTATTCGATTTCCGCTGCAACCGCGCCCCTTCTTTGGAACGGTGCGAAGATCAATATTCTCGACACTCCCGGTTTCTTTGATTTTGAGGCCGAGGTTAGACAGTGCGTTAGAGCCGCTGATGCTGCTATTATCGTCGTTGACGGTAAGGCAGGTATCGAGGTTGGTACTGAAATCGGTTGGAATCTCGCTACTAAGGCAGGCATTCCCAAGGCATTCTTCATCAACCGTTTTGATGACGGCGAGGCAAGATTCCACAAGGTATTCGGTGCTATCCGCGAAAAGTACGGCGTAAACGTATGTCCTATTCAGATTCCTATTATTGACGGTGATACAGTTATCGGTTTTGCAAACCTTGTAGAGATGTGTGTTTACACATTTGAAAAGGCAACCGGTGAGTACTCCCGTAATCCCATTCCTGCTCAGTTCGCTGACACATGCGAGGAATACCGTGCAATGTTCCTTGAAGCAATTGCACAGACCGACGAGTCACTTATGGAAAAGTTCTTTAACGAAGAACCCATATCCAGAGAAGAAGCTCTTGAGGCACTTCATAACGGTATTATTACCGGTGACATCGTTCCTGTATTCTGCGGTGCTGCACTTAAAAACTGGGGTATCAAGACCTTCCTTGATACTATTGCAGAGTCCTTCCCCAGACCTACCGCACGTAAGGTTGAGCAGGTTGTTGACGAAGAGGGTAATGTTTCTGAGATCGGTATTGATCCCGCATCCTCTGAAACCTCTATATTCGTATTCAAGACCGTTGCCGATCCCTTCGTTGGTAAGATGTCCTTCTTCAAGGTTATGAACGGCGAGCTTAAAAAGGATATGGTGCTTAAAAACACCTCCACCGGCTCCAGCGAGAAGATGAACAAGATCTTTATGCTCAGAGGTAAGAAGCAGATTGACGTTGAAGAGCTCGCTTGCGGTGATATCGGTGTTGTTGCTAAGCTTTCTTCTGTAAATACAAACGATACACTTACATCCGGTGCTTCCGAGATTAAGTATGCTCCCATTTCCTATCCCAAGCCCTATCTTACTATGGCAATCAGACCTATGGCAAAGGGTGATGAGGACAGAATTTCCTCCGGTATTACAAGACTTCTTGAAGAGGATAGATCTCTCAAGTATGTAAATAACTCCGAAACAAAGCAGCTTACCATCTCCGGTCTCGGTGATATTCACCTTGATATCGTTGTTTCCAAGCTTAAGAATCGCTTCGGTGCAAATGTTGAGCTTATCAAGCCCAAGATCGCTTACCGCGAGACCATTAAGAAGAAGATCGACGTTGAAGGTAAGCATAAGAAGCAGTCGGGTGGTTCCGGTCAGTACGGTCACGTTAAGATTACATTCTCTCCCGGCGAGGCAGAGGGCCTTACCTTTACCGAGAGCGTATTCGGCGGTGCACTCCCCAAGAACTTCTTCCCCGCAGTAGAGCAGGGACTTAGAGATGCAATGCAGAAGGGTGTTCTTGCAGGTTATCCCGTAGTTCATCTTGCAGCTAACCTTTACGACGGTTCTTACCACGATGTTGACTCTAACGAAATCTCCTTCAAGCTTGCGGCAGGTATTGCATACCGTGACGGTCTTCCTCAGGCGAACCCTGTTCTCCTCGAGCCCGTTGGTGAGCTTAAGGTTTATGTTCCTGATAACTACGTTGGTGACGTAATGGGTGATCTTAACAAACGCCGTGGTAGAGTTATGGGTATTGATCCTTGTGAAGACGGAACTCAGACAGTTCTTGCAGAGGTTCCTTTCTCTGAAATGACCGATTATGTTATTTCTTTACGTGCAGCTACCCAGGGACGCGGTAGATTCGACTTTGACTTTATCAGATATGATGAAGTTCCCGGTTCTATTGCTGAAAAGGTTATTGCTGAGGCAAAGAGAGAACAGAACTGATAAGATTTTTTCCAAGAGATGCGGTGAATAACCGCATCTCTTTTTTCTGCTTTATAATATGTGTCGAAATTTTATTTTTTTGATTTTTCAATTAAAATAAAAAATATCTAAATAATTATTGCAAATTTAAGAAAATAATGTTATAATATAGTTGTATAAATATATAAGCATTGAAAGGATAATCAATATGTTTGGTTTATCAAAAAGTATAGCATTTCTTCTATCCTTCATACTTGGATTTTTAATTGCCGCCGGAGCTTTCGTTGGAGGAACGGCAGCATTCCTTGCAACCTTTAAGGTAAGGGACCTTGAAAGAAAGGGACTTGCTCATATTCCTGACGAAAATCTTTTCGGCCCTGATCCCGAGGTTGACCTTCTTGACCTTACTGCAATTCAGTTCTATGAGGAAATGAAGGTTGTTAACGGTATTGGAAACGGCCTTACCATAAATCTTATGGAAAGCAGATATTCACTTATTATTAATGACGATCTTGACAAGCTTCTTTCTCCTGAAACAAGAGAAATGCCCTTGCGTAAGCTTCTTACAAACGAAGGTATACATACATTCCTGTCCACCGTTTATATCGGCAGTGCAGAGGGTTATGAGTGTCACGCATTAGACAGTACAGAGAAAGCAAATCCTGCAGACGGTAAAGCAAACACAAGATGGTTCGATCCTAAGAAGGGTGAGTATATAACCGGTATTAATGCTACAATTGCATACTTCACACTTGAGGACTTTGCAGGCGGCGGTATACACGTTGACTCGGTTCTTGACGGTGTAATTCTTGCTGAAGTTCTTGGATATACTTCTGAGGTAAACGAGGATGGAAAGACCATTTGGTTTGATAAGAACGGCGAAAGAGTTAAAGGTGTAATGGCTGTCTTTGCAGGTTGCACACTTGACGAGGTTAGTGTAAAGATCAACACCGTTCAACTTGGTGAAATACTTAATTACGAGCTTCGCGAGGACGGAAAGTGGTATGAAGAAGGTGCAGAAGAGCCGGTTCATCCCTTTATGAATGCCGTTGCAAACAACAATATTGAATCACTTGGCGGTATGTTTGATACACTCACTATTGCCGATCTTATTCCCGAGGATCAGAGAACAGGTATCTTTATGATTCTTCCTGCCGACACAAAGCTTGACAATATAAGCAGTGCGGTTAATGACTCTATCGAAAACTCTCCCATTCAGTTCTTTATGAACCAGGGGATGATTAAGTTTGAGGATGCACAGAAGACAAATCTTGACAATATCTGTAAGCTCACCGGCGAAATGGAGTCCATCAGCCCCGACAACGAGGACTTTGATAAATACTATAATATTGAAGGTATGACTTGGGAAATTGATGCAGACGGAAATTATCTGATTCCCAGATGGAGAACAAAAGCTCTTACAGAGTCCTTCTCCTACATCATTTCTCTTCTTACTCCCTAAAAAAGTAAAATGGCTGCTCATTCGGGTAGCCATTTTTTGTATCCTTTTTTATAATATAATGTAATAAAGTGAAGCGGAAAGGTATTAATAATATTTATTGTAAGAAAACAGGGAAGAGAAAAATAAAAAAGCGGATGAATTTCATCCGCTTTTTGAACTGTAAGCTATTAATTAGTTACCAAGCTTTGCGTAGTTTACCTTGATGCCGGGGCCCATGGTAGTAGCTACTACACAGCTCTTGATGTACTGACCCTTTGCTGCTGCGGGCTTTGCCTTGATAACAGCACCAACGAGAGTGTTGAAGTTTTCGGTAAGCTTTTCGGTACCGAAGGATGCCTTACCGATGGGGCAGTGAATGATGTTGGTCTTGTCAAGACGGTACTCAATCTTACCTGCTTTTGCCTCAAGAACTGCCTTAGCAACGTCAGGAGTAACAGTACCTGCCTTGGGGTTAGGCATAAGGCCCTTAGGACCAAGCACCTTACCAAGACGACCGATAACACCCATCATATCAGGAGAAGCGATTACAACGTCAAAGTCGAACCAGTTCTCGGTGGTGATCTTCTGAACCATATCCTCAGCACCAACGAAATCAGCACCTGCTGCAAGAGCTGCCTCTGCCTTGTCGCCACGAGCGAAAACAAGGGTTCTAACGGTCTTACCTGTACCGTTGGGAAGTACGATAGCACCTCTAACCTGCTGGTCAGCGTGACGAGAGTCAACACCGAGTCTGATGTGAATCTCAACGGTTTCATCGAACTTTGCCTTAGCAGTCTGACAAACAAGGTCAATTGCCTCGTTGACGTCATAAAGCTTGGACTTATCTACAAGCTGTGCACTTGCATTATATTTCTTTCCATACTTAGCCATTATTCTGTCCTCCTATCACTCTTCTACAACAACGCCCATAGAACGAGCGGTGCCTGCCACCATGCTCATAGCGGCCTCGATAGAAGCAGCATTGAGGTCGGGCATCTTGGTTTCAGCAATCTTGCGAACCTGCTCCTTGGTGAGCTTAGCAACCTTGGTCTTGTTAGGAACAGCGGAAGCAGTCTCGATACCACAGGCCTTCTTGATAAGAACTGCTGCGGGAGGAGTCTTGGTGATGAATGTGAAGGAACGGTCTGCGTAAACAGTAATTACAACGGGGATAATAAGACCGATATCGTTCTTGGTTCTCTCGTTGAATTCCTTAGTGAAGTTAGGGATAGATACACCGTACTGACCGAGTGCGGGACCTACGGGGGGCTGGGGTGTTGCCTTGCCTGCAGGAAGCTGCAGTTTAATATAACCCATTATTTTCTTTGCCATAATTAATTAAACCTCCAAATGTGGTAATTTTGTCGGGAGAATTACAAATTTTTCTCCCTCCCACGGTTTGCCCAAAAAGGCGAGTGGACTTAGTCCACCAAAACAATTTCTTTTAAATCAACATCAATAATGCTCATATCGCCGACAATTCGGGAAATAATGACATTGACAGTGTTGTTTTCTCTGTTAATAGATTCAATATAACCAACCTGTCCTTCGAAGTTGCCCGAAATGAATTTAACGTTATCGCCAATATTGAATTTGATTTCTTCACCGATGTTCTCGGAAGCAGCTTCTTCAAGATTGAATGTTTTCTTAACTTCCTCATCGGTAAGGGGAGTAGGTTCGGACCCGGGCCCTACAAAACCGGTGACGCCTGTGATGTTTCTTACAACGTGCCAGGATTCGTCATTCATAGTCATTTTTACAAAGACATAGCTTGGAAATGTTTTTCTCTCAGCGATTTTCTGTTCGCCATTCTTATCAAGTACGGGTTTGCCGCTTTCATCAACAAGCTCCTCAATTTCAACGGGAACCTTGATGTCATAGATAAGATGACCGAGACCGCGGTTTTCAACAATTTTCTCAATGCTGTCTTTTACTTTGTTCTCGTAACCTGTATATGTGTGAGCAACATACCATCTGGGACCCTGGTTCTTTTCGTTAATATTACTCATTCGGCTAACCTCTTAGCCAACAAGATTTGCTATTGTTTTGATTACATAAGAAGATACGAGATCTATTACAGCGATAGAAACGCTTACTGCAACAACAGTAGCGATAACAAGCTGCAAACTCTTCCAAACTTCGGATCTGGAAGTCCAGACAACCTTCTTAAGTTCGCCTACAGTATCCTTGAAGAACTTAATTGTCTTCTTGAAAGCACGAACAAAGAAGTTGGGCTTGTTTTCCTTAGACTTGGGAGCTTTTTTCTCCACCTTTTTTTCTTCAGGGGAGTTGTTGATTTTTTTATTATCTGCCATATCTATTTCCTCTCAAAATTATTTGGTTTCCTTGTGCAACGTGTGCTTGCGGCAGAAACGGCAGTGCTTTTTCATTTCAAGTCTGTCCGGATCGTTCTTCTTGTTTTTCTTTGTGTCATAATTTCTTTGCTTGCACTCAGTGCATGCGAGTGTAACTTTGACTCTCATAGTTTTTTCGGCACCTCCTAATAGATTTCGGGATAACCCCGTTGAATACCTCCCTCAATGTCGAGATATGCGTTTGTCCCAAAAAAACGCACAAAAAAAACCTCTCAACAGAGGTATGTTCATTATATCATGCTGTTTTTAATTTGTCAATACTTTTTTATAATATTTATAAAAAATATTTTTTTATTATTAATTGTAGAAAAATTGTTGACTAAGAGAAGGGAATAAAGTATAATGTAGCTAACAATGAAAGAGGAAGTTTATATGAAAATCGTAATTCTTGATAAAGCATCTCTCGGTGATGACACCCCCTTCGAAGTTCTTGACAGGTTCGGAGAGGTGATTTCTTATGATTCCAGCACCGTAGAGGAGGCGGTTGAACGTTCAATTGATGCCGATGTAATTATTGTTAATAAGGTTCGCGTCACACGTGCTCTTATGCAGTTCTCGACCCGATTGAAGCTCGTTTGTGTTTTTGCAACCGGATTTGACAATATTGACATTAATGCCGCAAGAGAGTGTAATGTTGCTGTTTGCAATGTTCCCGGCTATTCAACAGACAGTGTGGCTCTTTACACCGTATCAACCGTTCTGGCACTTGTCTCTCACATTTTTGAATATAACGAATTTGTAAGAAGCGGCAAATATACCGAATCCGGTGCTCCAAACCGTCTGGTGCCTGTTTATCACGATCTGTGCAGAAAAACCTGGGGAATAATAGGTTATGGGAATATTGGCAGAGCTGTTGGCAAGGTTGCCTCTGCTTTCGGCTGCCGTGTAATCGTTTATAAACGCACTCCGTGTGCCGATGCCGAATGTGTAGATCTTGATATGCTTTGCAAAGAAAGTGACATTATTTCAATTCACTGTCCCCTGAATGATGATTCCCGTAATATGATTGACAAAGAAAAAATCTCACTTATGAAGAAGAATGTTATTCTTGTTAATGAAGCAAGGGGAGCAGTGCTTGATGAAGCGGCAGTTGCCGATGCGGTTGAGAATGGTAAAATCGGCGGATTCGGATGCGATGTTTATTCTAAAGAACCCTTTGATAAAAATCATCCTTATAACAGAATCAAGGGAAAAGAAAATGTTATTCTTACACCTCACTGTGCCTGGGGTTCATACGAGGCAAGAGAACGTTGTATTAATATTATTACCGAAAATATTGACTCTTTCATAAGTGGAAAAACTCTAAATCGAGTAGATAAATAAAGGCAGAAACGGAGTTGAGAACAATAATCTCTCAACTCCGTTATTATTTAGAATATGATAATCAACCTCTGTCAACTGTGATAACACAATAACAGTTATCTCTTTTTTGAAGAACCGCCGACGAGATTTTTTCCTTAACTTCGCTCTCTGTTAGATTGCTTTCAAAGGGAAGAACAACGTCGAAAATCATATTGGTGTGGGTGTGACCCATAACAGTTCTGAAATCGTGTATTGAAAGGTCAAGACCAATTTCTTTGATTGTTTGAACAAGGAAGCTTTTAAGCTCAAGAACCTCTTCGTCGTCTGTAACAACAGGATCCATGTGTATAGTGCAGGAGATCTGAAGCTCTTCGTTAATTCTTCGCTCGGCATTGTCAATCATATCGTGAAGATAATAAATATCCTTCTTGCCGTCAACCTCTGCGTGCAGCGATGCGACAAACTTATTTGGCCCATAGTTATGAACCATAAGATCGTGAATACCGATTACGTCGGGAAAATCTTCTATAATTTTTTCTATTGCTCGGACGGTTTCATCAACCGGGCCTTCGCCAAGGAGAATATCCTTTGTCTCGTTTAAAATTTTAAGTCCGGCAAAAATAATCAGAGCCGAGACAAAAATTCCTACAATTGCGTCAAGAAGCTGCCAGCCGGTGATTTTAATAATAATAGACGAAGCGAGAACCGCAACTGTGGATACAGAATCGCTGAATGAATCTGTTGCCGCCGCCGCAAAAACAATAGAAGATAACCTTTTTGCAACTATTCGATAAAATATTCCAAGTCCAAGCTTCAGAATAATGGATGCAGAAAGAATGATTATGGTAACATTGCTGATATCGGTACTGCTTGTTTCTCCAACGCCCAGCAGAGTTTTTCCCGAGTCAAGAAGCAATTCTGCTCCTACAAGCAGAATAATGAAGGAAACTATCATAGATGCAATATATTCAATTCTTGCGTGGCCGTAAGGATGCTCCTTGTCGGCGGGCTTTGACGAGAGCTTAAAGCTTATCAGAGTAATAACCGATGTGCCCGAGTCGCAAAGATTATTGAATGCATCGGCAATAATTGCAACAGAGCTTGAAAGAGCACCCGCTATAATTTTGCCAACGGCAAGAATAATATTAATTATTATTCCAACAATACTTGCTGTTGTGCCTTGCTTTTGTCTCTGCTTTGCATCGGTCTTTTTTGTTTCTTGTGAATTTGTCATATAAGTTTACCTAAAAAACTATTTACTTTTTTGTTTTTGTATGATACAATTACTATGTTAATAAATATGGAGTTATGTTATGAGTTTTAGAGAATTATGTTTAAGAGCCGATATGCCTGACGGTGCGGTTACCGAAATAATGTATGAGGTAGCATCCTGCAGAGCAGACGGCATTGATTTGCTTAAAATAAATATTGATAATGAACTTTCTGAAATCAAAAGAATTGTTTCAGCCCTGCTGAAAACACTTAAAACAATGAAGCAAAAGGGAAGTATTCAGTTTTATGCAACAAAAGAAAGCTTTGATGTTATGAGCACAGAGGCGGTCTTTCTGCAAAACAAATATCCCGAACATTTTTCAGAGGGCAATATCAATAGTGATGATCAGACATACATATATGTGAAAATTTAAATATGTTGCGGGGGTGCCGTTATTTGCGACACCCCCGAAAGAATATTTATAAATTATACGTTGCTTTCTAAATAACGAACTACGTCGCCAACAGTTGTAAAGCTGTGAAGTGCCTCATCTTCAATTTCGATATCGAAATGTTCCTCGCAAACATATACAAGGTCGGCAAGCTCGAGTGAATTAATACCAAGATCACCTGACAATTCAGCATCCATTGTGACTCTCTCAGCATCAACGTGAGCATTGTCAACTAGGAATTTCTTTAATGTCTCAAACATATTTTTCCTCCTTTGCTTTATTGTCGCTAGGACGCAACTATGTAATACTATACTATATTTTTCCCCATTTGTCAAGTGTTTTTTTAAAATGACCGATTTTGTCGATGATAATGGACAATTGCAAATTAAAATTAAATTGCTCATAATGATTGACTTTTAATGATTATTATGCTACTATTATATCATACAGATTAATGGAGATAGCTATGGGAATATTGACTTTGTTTAATAAAAAAAGCGGTCAGGAAAGGGAATTTAATCCTGATAATATTGTAGGCAAAAGATGTGTTGTTACCGAGCCCGTTGATAATTATGCCGGCTCAGGTCAGGTAAAAGTAAACGGACAGAACTGGTCTGCAAGATCTGCTTACGACGAGGATAAATTTGAGGTTGGCGACGTACTAAATGTTGTTGCAATTGAGGGAGTTCGCCTTATCTGCGTAAAAAATTAAATGCAACCTATAATTTTTGAAAAAAGTTGGCAAAAAGCTATTGACAAAACGAAAATATTCTGTTATAATATAAGCCGTTGTCAAGCATGTGCCTTTAGCTCAGCTGGATAGAGCAACTGCCTTCTAAGCAGTAGGTCGGGGGTTCGAGTCCCTCAAGGCACGCCATTTATGGTGGGATTAGCTAAGCTGGTTATAGCGCCAGGTTGTGGCCCTGGA
>JAZSRX010000027.1:0-9012 GCA_045538685.1 Eubacteriales bacterium
CTCTTACGAAGCTCGGTCATGATACCGGACTTTACGCACTGTCTCTTGAAACGACGAAGTGCATTATCGAGAGATTCATTCTCTTTAACTCTGATTTCTGCCATCTTATTTTCCCCTCCCTTCGCTTTGCAAAGAGATAAAATCTCAAAATTTTTACTTAACTATTATAATCTCTTTTTATACTTTTGTCAATAGTAAATTATAAAAAAGTTAAAAAATTATTTATTAAATTTACAGTTTTTGGCTTTTTGCCGCTGATAAGGTGTTTTTTAACAGCATTGTAATGGTCATCGGGCCTACTCCGCCGGGAACGGGAGTGATAAATGATGCTTTTTCGCTGACCTCAGCAAAGGCAACGTCTCCAACAAGTTTTCCATCAGGAAGACGGTTAATTCCAACGTCAATTACAACCGCACCCTCTTTAACCATATCCGCCCTGAGAAATTCCGCCCTGCCGATTGCAACAACGATTATATCTGCCATTCTGCATTTTTCAGCAAGATCCTTCGTCTTAGAGTGGCACAGGGTTACAGTTCCGTTTCTCTCGGTTAAAAGAAGAGCCATAGGTTTGCCAACAATATTGCTTCTGCCGATTACAACACAGTTTTTACCCGAAATTTCAATACGATAATAATCAAGCAGTTCAATTATTCCTGCAGGTGTACAAGGAAGCAATGTGTAATTACCAATCACAATTTTACCCACGTTTGCAGGATGAAAGGCATCAACGTCCTTCATCGGAGAGATGCGTGAAATAACCTTACCTTCATCAATATGCTTAGGTAAAGGAAGCTGGACCAATATGCCGTTTACACTGTCATTAAAGTTCAGCTCGTCAATTTTAGAAAGCAATTCCTCTTCGCTGATACTCTCGGGATATTCAATCTGATATGACTCAATACCAACCTCAAGGCAGCCCTTATGCTTGTTTCTGACATAAACATGAGATGCCGGATCGTCGCCAACTATAATAACTGCAAGACCGGGAGCTTTACCAAATCTGTCGGTAAAATCAGAAACGTCTTTTTTTAACTTTTCGCGGACATTTTGTGATACAACTTTACCACTGATTATTTCTGCCATAAACTATCTACCGCTTTATATTATTTTTTGCCTTCTGTATTATCATCAGAGGACTTATCTGAAGTGAAAAATGCCTTGATTTTTTCTACAAAACCGCACTCTGCCTTCTCAGTTATTTTTTTTTTAGAGTTTGCGACGGGTGCCTTGTGATAAAGGGGAGCTTTGGGCTTCTTAATAAGACAGAAGATAAGCAAACCTACGCATACAAGGAATATAACCGCGGCAAGTGCCTGAGAAACTCTTATATCGGTTTTTCCCACATACAAGCTGTCGGTACGAAGTCCTTCGATAAAGAATCTGCCAAGGCCGTACCAGCCGAATGTAAGAAGAATAAGCTGACCGTCATATTTCTTTCCGATAAACTTTGCAAATAAGTAAACAAGAAGCACACCCACAAGATTCCAGATAGATTCATAGAAGAAGGTGGGGTGAACGTATGCCATCTCTCCAAACTGAACGTCAACAATTTTACCGTCAACAATGTCCGACCAAACGTTGCCGTTCCAAAGGCCCATACGAAGGAAGCTGTCCGTCTGAGCACCGTATGCCTCACCGTTCATAAAGTTGCCCCATCTGCCAATTCCCTGTGCCAGAAGAACACCGGGAGCTGCACAGTCGCCTATGGCAAAGAACTTAATCTTCTTTACCCAGGACACAACAAGAACGGTTAATGCACCGGCAATAATACCGCCGTATATGGCAAGGCCGCCGTCTCTTATATTAAAGACATCTGCAATTGAGTCATAGGTATTTTCATTATCAAAGATAACATAATAAAGTCTTGCACCGATTACACCGATAGGAATAACGAAGATTGCATAGTCAAGAATGTCGTCAACCGTAACACCGATCTTCTTTGCCTGAGAAATAACATATGCAATACAGCAAATCATACCGAAAGTAATGATAAGTGCGTACCAGGCAATCTCAATTCCGAATACGGTGAAGGCAACATTACTTACTTGAAACTCACCTATTCCCAGACCGGGAAAAGAAATACGAGATGTATGTTCCATAAGCTCTCCTTAATGAATATAATAATTTTTGTTTATCACGTCTTGAATTGTAATTTTATTAAGCTTGCTTGCCAGCTCGATGCTGATAATATCAAAAATGTGATGATAATCGCAGGCAGACTTGTCACAGTTAAGCGAACAGCCCTCCTCAGAATCAAGACATCTTGCAATAGCAATAGGACCGTCAATAAGTTCTATTACATTTTTAAGTGTAATATTTTCGGGTGAAGCTTTAAGCTTATATCCGCCGTTAACACCCTTAAAGGACTGAACAAGATTTCCCTGCACCAGCTTGTGTAAAATTTTCAAAGTGAAACGAATGGTTACAGATGTGTCAGCGGAAATTGTCTTTGCATCGGTAACACCGTCGTAACCTGCCATTGCAGTAAGAATTCTTAAAGCATAATCGCTCTCAAGCGTTATTCTCATTTATCTATCCTTTCGTTGCCTTGTGAAATGGAGCACTACATTAAGCAACGCTCGGTCTTTCATTTTTACATTTTGCCACTCTTGTGCTTATCAAGAATTGCGTGAATCTTCTTGGACTGATTAAGAAGGTGGCTGATAGTTCTGTCGTGATTAAGTGTATCAACGATATATGCAACGTACTTGCACATATTAACCTCGGTGTACCATTCTCTTGCAAGAAGCTCGGGAGTGCGGTAAACAAGGTTTGTTGTAAAGATCTGATCAATAATGCCCTCGTTATTTGCCTCGTCAAGCTTGTCAAGACCGTTGCAGAAAAGACCGAAGGTTGCGAATACGAATATACGCTTTGCACCCTTTTTCTTAAGCTGCTTTGCAACGTCAATAACAGAGTCACCGGAGGAGATCATATCATCTACAATAATAACGTCTTTGTCCTTAACATCTCTGCCAAGATACTCGTGGGCAACAATAGGGTTCTTGCCATTAACGATAACAGAATAATCACGACGCTTGTAGAACATACCAAGGTCAATACCCATAACCGAGGAGTAATACATACACTTAGGCATTCCGCCCTCGTCGGGAGAGATAATCATTGTGTTGTCGGGATCAATCTGAATATCGGGATAACGGCGAAGCATTGCCTTTATCATCTGATAACTGGAGCGAACATCCTCAAATCCGTGAAGAGGAATAGCATTCTGTACACGGGGATCGTGTGCGTCGAAGGTGATAATGTTAGTTACACCCATAGAAACGATTTCTTGCAAAGCAAGAGCACAGTCAAGCGACTCTCTTCCGCTTCTCTTATGCTGTCTTCCTTCATAAAGCATAGGCATAATAACACTGATTCGACGTGCCTTGCCGCCTATTGCACCGATAATTCTCTTCAGATCCTGAAAATGTTCATCGGGACTCATAGGAACGGTCATTCCGTACATATCATATGTTACATTGTGGTTAAATACATCACAAATAATGTAAACGTCGTTTCCGCGAAGAGACTGATTAATAGTACCCTTACCTTCTCCGCTGCCGAAACGGGGGCATTTTGCATCTATAAGGAAGCTACCATCGCTGTCGTGATGACGCCATTCCTTAAGATAATAATCCACCTGCGATGCAAAATCCTCGCATCCACGCATACCAATAACACTAAGTTCTCCGTATAAAGTGTCCTTCATTTTTTTTGCTCCAAGTAATATTTTGTTTGTAACAGAAGATGTTTTTTTGAATTTTATGAACATCTTTCAGCAATTACATTATAATACAAAATTCGCATATTGTCAATATATATTTAATAAATAAAAGATAAAAATAAACATCGGAGGTATTTTTTATGCCCGAATCAAGCGGAACTTTAAGAGTCCGAACTTATACCGCAGGAGGAGCTTTGCCTGTCTCCGGAGCCGTCGTTCGCGTCAAGGGTGCATCAGAGGATAACAGACTTATTTCCTTCTCCACCGTAACAGACGTTGACGGACTTGGGGAGCTGTTTACCCTGCCTGCTCCGTCTCTTTCTCTTTCCCTTGCTCCAAATCCTGCCGAGCTTCCCTACTCGCTTTACGATCTTGAAATAAGTGCCGAGGGTTATTATACAAAAACCATACGCGGTTTAACCGTATTTTCGGGAATAAATTCAGTTCAGCTTGTAAATATGATTCCCGGAAGTGGAAATATGATAGAGGATTACCCAAGAGGAAACATCAACTATATTATTCCCGAAAATACCGATCTGCAATAGGAGAAAAAATATGCCAAATCCAAGAATACCCGAACAGATTGTAGTTCATCTTGGCTCGCCTGACTCGGATGCTATGAACGTAACCGAAAGCTTTGCCGATTACATAAAAAACGTGGCATCAAGCGAGATTTACCCCACCTGGCCAAGAGAAGCACTGAGGGCAAACATTATTGCACAGATTTCAGTTGCCCTGAACCGAGTTTATACCGAATTTTACAGAAGCCGAGGATACAATTTTGATATAACAAATTCACCTGCTTATGATCAGACATATATTTACGGAAGGGATATTTTCGGCAATATATCCGAGATAGTAGATGAGATTTTTGACAGCTACATCAGACGCGAAGAATTTATAGAACCGCTTTTTGCCACTTTTTGCGACGGTGTTGAAGTAAGCTGCAACGGGCTTTCACAATGGGGCAGTGTTACCCTTGCAGAAGACGGGCTTGATTACTTCTCTATTTTACAGAATTACTACGGAAATAATATTGTTCTTGAAACAGACGTTCCTGTTGAGAATATCCCCGGCAGTGCTCCTCCTGTTACACTAAGAGAGGGAGATACAGGAAGAGACGTTGAGCTTATTCAAAGAAAGCTTAACAGAATATCAACGAATTATCCCGGCATACCGAAAATCTATCCCACAGACGGCTTTTACGGCACTTCAACTACCGACGCGGTAAGAAAATTTCAGGAGGTATTCAACCTTGATGTTGACGGACTTGTTGGACGTGCGACCTGGAATCAGATACAGTTTATCTATAATGCGGTTAAAAAACTTTACACAGTAAATTCCGAGGGAATAAGAATTACCGAAGTTACAACAAGATATACAGACACACTTCAAGAAGGGTCAAGCGGTGACGGTGTGCTGACAATACAGTATTATTTAAGCTACATTGCCCTTTTTGTACCGAGTGTTATAGAAGCAACAATGGACGGCTCTTTCGGCCCATCAACAACAAACGCAGTTCGCTCATTCCAACGCACCTACGGTCTTCCCGAAACGGGAGTTGTTGACAGATCAACCTGGGACAGAATGGAAAATGTGTATTTTGAGATCGTTTCTAAAATCGACTACGAGTTCTTTGGCGGAAGAATACTTCCCTTTCCCGGCAGAATTTTAAGAGAGGGAATAGAGGGTAACGACGTAAGAGTTTTACAGGAATATCTGAATTATATCTCTGACAGCTACCCCGAAATACCGAGAGTAAATGTTGACGGAGTATTCGGCCCATCAACCGCACGTCAGGTTCGTGCATTTAAAGAAATATTTGATCTGCCGGGAGATCCCGAAAGAGTCAATGCACCCATATGGAATTCTATTGCAAACATTTATGACGATCTTTACACCGGCGGTTCTGTTAATGAAGGACAGTTTCCGGGATATAATATTTCATAGAGAGGGACAGAATGTACAGAATTAATGATAAACCCGAGGCGATAAAACGTGTACAAAAATATCTTGCAACAGCTTCAGATGCGGAGATTTTTGTTGCTCCAACCGGAGTTTTTGATGAAAACACACGGCTTTCGGTTATATATTTTCAGCAAAGTAAAAATCTTGAACCAACCGGTATAGTTGATTATTTAACCTTTACTTTACTTTATGATGAATACAGCTTTATAACGCAAAATAACGAAGTTCGTCGAATTACCGATTCATTTATTGATTTTCCCCTGCTTCCCGGCTATCTTGGCAACGAAATGTCCCATATAAACCGAACTATAAGAAGAGTTCTTGACCACTACGGTATCACACACAGTATAAGAGAGAGCAATTTTTACTCCAACGAAACGGCAAAAGGTGTGAAAATTTTAAGAGAAATTTATATTCTTGACGAAGGAAATATGATTGATGAAGAATTCTATTTACGGCTGATTCGCGATCACGATTCTATCGGAGCTTTCAGAAGTATTCTTTGATTTGGTGACTATTTAATCTGTCTTTGGTAACAATTAAAAGGAATAAATTGCCACTTATAAAAAAATTTAAGCTGAAAATAAAAGGTATTCGGGAGGTATTCTGATGAGCAATAATTTTACAGTAAAGGCAGAGCAAGCACTGAACCGTTCGGTAGGTCTTGCAGAGAGCTTTGGCCACACATATATAGGAACAGAGCACGTGCTTCTTGCCCTTGCAGAAGACGAAACCTCCTGTGCGTCGATATTGCTGAAAAAACATAAGCTTTCAAAAGAAAAAATTTCACTTGCCATAAAGGATTATTCGGGTATGGGAGCACCCGGAAAATTAAGCTCCAAGGATACAACTCCAAAGTGTCGAAAAATACTTGAGGCCTCATATAAAATTGCAAAAAGATACTCCTCTGACAAGGTTGGAACAGAACATTTGCTTCTTGCAATTCTTGATGAAAAAGAGTGCGTAGCATCAAAAATCCTTACAAAAATCGAGGCAGACGTTATTGGAATAAAAGATAGTGTTGTAACATTTCTCCGATCTTCCCACCGCAATGTGATTTATGCCGAGCCGATCAATGAAAGCGGAATACCCAATCTTTTAAAGTACGGTAAAAACATTACCGAGCTTGCCGAGCGAGGCGAGCTTGATCCTGTTATAGGAAGAGAAAAGGAGACCGACCGCCTTGTCAGAGTTCTTTCCAGAAGAAGCAAAAACAACCCTTGTCTTATAGGCGAAGCAGGAGTTGGAAAGACCGCAATTATCGAGGGACTTGCAGAACGAATTGCAGAAGGAAGAGTTCCCTCCTCTCTTCTCGGTAAAATTATAATTTCAATAGATCTTACTTCTATGGTTGCAGGTGCAAAGTACCGAGGTGATTTTGAAGAGCGAATTAAAAATATAATGAATGAAGCATCAAAAAACAAGTCGGTAATCCTTTTTATTGACGAAATACACACCATTGTTGGTGCAGGTTCTGCCGAGGGTGCAATTGATGCCGCGAATATTATGAAGCCCGAGCTGTCAAGAGGAGATATTCAGCTTATCGGTGCCACAACTCTTGCAGAATATAATAAATATATAGAAAAGGATGCTGCTCTTGAGCGAAGATTTCAACCGATTTTAATCGAAGAACCTACAGAAAGCAAGACGGTTGATATTCTGAACGGACTCAAAGAAAGGTATGAAAAGCATCATAATGTAAGGATTGATGACAGTGCAATAAATGCCGCCGTAAAGCTGTCAAACAGATATATTCAGGACAGATTTCTTCCCGATAAAGCAATTGATATTCTTGATGAGGCCTGTGCAATGGCAAATGTTACAGTAAATAGCGATAGCGAAAAAACTCACTTTTTAAGAGAAAAAATAAAGCAGACAAGTTACGAGCGAAAATCCGCAATTGATTGCAGCGATTTTGAACTTGCAATAAATCTTGGTCAGCTTGAGAAAATTTACTCTGATGAACTTTGTCAAGAGATGATGCTGATAAAGGGAGAAAACAACAAAAGGGTTGTTGGAGAAAATGAAATTGCAAAGGTAATTTCCGAGATTACAGGAGTTAATATCCGACTTAGCGAGTCGAAAAATATTCACTTTATAAAAGAAAATCTTGAAAAGGCGGTGATAGGTCAAAAAGAGGCGGTAAAATGTCTGTCCGGGGCGGTTATTCGAAGTTTAGCCGGAATAAATTCTCCCGACCGTCCTCGTGGAATATTCCTCTTTCTCGGCGAAAGCGGTGTTGGCAAAACGGCAATGGCAAAGCAGCTCGCAATGGAGCTGTTTAACTCCGAGGACGCATTAATCAGATATGATATGTCGGAATTTGCCGAAAGCTATACCATATCAAAGCTTATAGGTTCTGCACCCGGATATGTGGGATATGACGAGCAAAACTCTGCCCTTGAAAAGCTCAGAAAACACCCCTACTCCATAATTCTTCTTGATGAAATAAACAAGGCACACCCAGACGTTCTGTCCTTGTTCTTGCAGATTTTCGATACAGGATATTTAACAGATGCAACAGGCAGGAAAATCAACTTTCGCAACACCTATATTATAATGACTTCAAACATTGAAACAGAGAAAATTAAATCGGGCGGCGGACTTGGATTTATCGGTGAACTAAGCGACAAAAGTATTCACGAAAAGCTTAAAGGTCACTTCAAGGATGAGTTTATAAACCGTATTGATGAAATTGTATTATTCTCCCCACTTGACCTTTCTGCCCTAAAAGAAATTGCGAAAATGAAGATTTTTGAGCTGACTAACAGAATATCCAACGCAGGAATTAAACTGATAATTGACAACGAAGTTTATGATTTTCTTGCAAAGGCAGCATACGAATCAAAAGGATTTGGTGCAAGGCCTCTCGGCAGACTGATAGTCTGTGAAATAGAAAATAAAGTAGCCGAGATGATTGTATCGGATCAACTTAAATACGGTGACTCAATAGTTATTTCGGTAATTGACGAAAAGCTTTCATTTGAAAAAAACTGTCTTGCACTAAAATAAGGCAAAAAAGACCGTCAAATGACGGTCTTTTTTATCTCTGCCCTTTCACATTTGATGATGCGAAAAGGCGATTTTTATTAATTGATCGTTTTGACTTTGGATTATTACCGGATTTTAATTATGCCATCTTCTAAGTACCGGAGGTTGCCTTCTTTACTTGGTTCTTCCTCGCTGTAATAATAACGAGTCGCATTTGTCAAGTCATCATCAGGATCATCGGTAACACTGCTATTGTTATTATTATTGTTGTTGCTGTTATTATTGTTATATTTAAAGAAAAAAGACCGTCTATTGACGGTCTTTTA
>JAZSRX010000011.1:0-12614 GCA_045538685.1 Eubacteriales bacterium
AAAAAGAGAATACAACCCTCGTGGTTGTTTTCTCTTTTTTATTGCTCGTCTATAGGGTCAGAACCGCTCATTTTCGTAAGAAAATGATTGGATTTTCGCTCTGCTACCATAAATCAGCACTATACTTCTGCGAAAATCGGGTTCAGACCCCGACTTCACAACCCTCGTGGTTGTTTTCTCTTTTTTATTGCTCGTCTATAGGGTCAGAACCGCTCATTTTCGTAAGAAAATGATTGGATTTTCGCTCTGCTACCATAAAATCAGCTCTAAACTTCTGCGAAAATCGGGTTCAGACCCCGACTTCACAACTCTTGTGGTTGAGTACATTCCATACTTTTTCCACTTTTTAGACTGTAAAAGGCGAGCCATACGACTCGCCTTTTTTATTAACCTATAGTAATTTTAATATCGCCTGTACTTGTTGTAATGTCGCATCTGCCGCCTGTTGTGGATTTTGGAATATCAACCTTTCCCGTATCGCTTTCGGCAAATATAATTTTACTTGTCAAAAAGCTTCCCTTTATATCTCCGGTCGACGATTCCATATAAATTTCCGCTGCATCACAGGAATTGAAGTTTATATCGCCTGTGCTGGAAGTTACTTTAAGCTTCTCAGAAGCTATTACACTATTCAAATTTTTGTTGCCGGTAGAACCGTCTGCAGTAAAGTTTTTACAGTTAAGAGATGAAACTTTAATGTCTCCCGTACTGATGCTCATATTAACGTCACCAAGGCAATTTACATTTGAAACTGTAATATCACCTGTTGAGCAAGAAAGATTAAGCGATCCTGCGGTAATATTTTCAATCTTAATATTTCCCGTACTTAAAGAAATGTTTACCGCATCTGATGCAGATGCAAAGCAGGATATATTTCCGGTACTTGCAGAAATATCAATGCTTTTAAAGCTAAACTCCTTATGTATAGTTACATCACCTGTGTCGTTATTAAGGACAAGTGATTTATATGCCGCATCGGGAAGATAAACGGTTACGCTTGTAGCTTTAACACCAAAAATTTTCTGGTGCCACTTTCTTGTGTCAACACCTTTTATGTTCAATGTACCGTTTGAAACAGACGCAGAGTGCTTCATATTCTTATGTTCAAAACACTCTACCCTGCACTTGCCGTCTTCAGACTTAATAAATACAACGTCTGAAGTCTCTGTATCAATGGAAATGCTCTTAAATTCATCATCAATTGTATAGTTGTTGTTTACATAATCCTTAGAAGAACAAGACGAAAGTCCAAAAATACAGATTACGAACATAATCATTGATATTACACATAATAATGAATATTTAACTACATTTTTCATTTTTTCTCTCCTACATTTTCATTTTTTCTTATTGTTCGTCAAAGCAGGAATAAATAACATTCATAAGTCTTGGAATAAGAATAGAGTTCATACCGTCAATTTCTTCGGCGTGGAAGATTGCTATGTGATTTTGTGGATCGCTGAAAGAGAAGCACATTTTCTTTCCGTCCCAGCCGAAAACGCCCTTTGGCATTAAGGATCCCGCCTTAGCAGGATCACGCAATACACGAACACCAAGACCGTAGTCATAGCCGGTGTTAAGTGAAAGCTCAAAGGTTACATTCTGCTCTTCCGTGAGCGAAGGAGAGGTTAAAAGATCAACAGACGCAGACGAAAGAATACGTTTTCCGTTCTTACCCACACCGCCGTTTGCAAGTGCATCGGTAAGAAGAATAAAGTCGGCAACAGTAGAAAGCAGACCTGCACCGCCACTCTGATATTCAGAGCCAAATCGCATAATATTGCTGTCCTTCAAAACCTCGATGGCACATCTTCCAACACTGTCATACTCATACTGTGTTGCTATTCTGTCATAATTGTGAGTGCCGATCTCAAAGGTTGTGTCCTTCATTCCAAGGGGATCAAAGATGTTTTTCTTCATATAGTCGCCAAGCTTCATTCCCGAAATAAGCTCAACAAGTCCGCCGAGAATATCGTGGGAAAGACCGTAAACGTATCTTTCGCCCGGCTCACAAACGAGAGGATCTTCGGGCAAAGCTCTGATAATATCAAGTGTGGGACATCTTCCCTCGGTCTGTTTTTTAACCCTGTCAATAGAGGAACGGCGAATATTGTAATCAAGGCCTGCCGTCATAGAAAACAGATGTCTGATAAGTATGGGATTACGTGCCTTTTCTGCACGAATTTTACCGTCGGCACCACGTCTTGCAACGGTCAGATTTTTATACTCCGGAAAATAAACGTGAATAGGATCGTTAATAAGAATCTCGCCGCGTTCTATAAGCTGAAGTGCCGCAACACAGGTAGCAATCTTTGTACAAGAATATACGTGATGAATAGCATCCTCACGCATAGGCGTGCGATATTTCAGATTATCATATCCGCTTTGATGACGGAAAACTTCCTCATGATCCTTATAGATTACGGTGTCCGAACCGGGAACTCCCAGCATTGGAAGATAGTAGTCAAGAAAATCCTTTAATCTTGCGAAATTCATATTTTGCCTCCTTTATTTTCCTAAAGTCACAACCGTAACACCAGCATCTCCCTCACCGTATTCTGCGTGACGATAGGATTTAATGCGTTTGTCGGTCTTAAAGTATCTCCACAGGGCTGCACGAAGTGCTCCTGTTCCCTTGCCGTGAATAATACGAACACTTGACATTCCGGCAAGAACTGCGTCGTCAATATATTTGTCTACAACAAACCAGGCATCGTCACCTATCATACCGCGAACATCAATTTCCGGCTTGAAGGTTGAGACAATAGATTTCTTAACCTTGCCCTCGTTTACCTTGGGGGCGGAATCAGAAACATACTTTACACTGCCGTCAAGAAGTCTGATTTTGTCCTCGCTGACCTTGGTTTTAAGAATACCCGAGGTAACTGCAATCTGTCCCTTTTTGTCTGCAAGTGCAGTTACAACACCCTCTTTATTAATGGTTGTAAGGAATACCTTGTCGCCAACCTTGAGAGGACGTGGCAGCTTGTAATTTTCATCCTCGGCAATGTCTCTGATGTCAATTCCCTGCATAAGCGACTCGCTCTCACGCATTCTCTTACGCATTTCCTCTCTTGCAGAGTTCATCATTTCGTTTCGTTTATCCTTATCCTCCTGCTTTCGTAAATCCTCAAGCTGACGGAAGATAAATTCGCTGGATGCTCTGGCACTTTCAAGTATCTGCCTTGCTTTAAGTGTCTGTTTTGCAATTTCTTCTTCGCTACGTGCGATTTTGCGTTTAAGATCTTCTTCTGCATTTTTCTTAAATGCCTCGTATTCGGCACGCATTTTTTCTGCCTCAAAGCGAGCTTTCTCCATCTCAATACGGTTTGTATCAAGCCGTTCAATTACGTCCTCAAACCGTTTGTTTTCACGTTTGATAAGTTCGCCTGCTCTGTTAATAATATCCTCAGAAATACCAAGTTTTTCGGATATTGCAAAGGCGTTTGATTTACCCGGAGTACCTACAATCAGGCGGTAGGTGGGACGAAGTGTTTCTATATCAAATTCACAGGACGCATTCTGCACACCCGATGTTTCAAGTGCATAAACCTTTAGCTCGGCATAGTGAGTTGTGGCGGCAGTAAGTGCACCGCATTTTGCCGTATGCTCAAGAATGGATATAGCAAGTGCAGCACCCTCGATAGGGTCTGTTCCCGAGCCCAACTCGTCAAAGAGCACAAGCGAGCGATTACTTACCTTATCCAAAATTCCCGCTACGTTTACCATATGGGATGAGAATGTAGAAAGCGACGCCTCAATGCTCTGCTCATCACCGATGTCAACAAGCACCTCGCTGAAAATACCGAGTGTAGAGCTTTCGAGTGCAGGAACCTGAAGTCCCGACTGTGCCATAAGCACGAAAAGACCGAGAGTTTTAAGTGTTACGGTTTTTCCGCCGGTGTTCGGGTCTGTAATAATCAGTGTATTAAATCCCTTTCCTATTGAAACATCAATCGGAACAACCTTAGAGCGATCAATTAAGGGATGTCTGGCTCTTTTAAGCTCTATTCTATGCTCGTTAACAATATTCGGCATCTCCGCCTTCATCTGTATAGCAAGAGTTGCACAGCCAAAGTAAAAGGCAAGCTCTGTTATACTGTGATAATTTATCGAAATAACCGAGCAGGCATCTCCGCAGTCGGCAGAAAGAGATGCGAGAATACGTTCAATCTCTCTTTCCTCCTCTGCCGCCAGAGTTTTAAGCTCGTTATTTGCCTCTACAACACTGATGGGCTCAACAAAGAGTGTTGCACCCGAAGATGATGTATCGTGAACAAGACCTTTAATCTCGTTTCTGTATTCCGCTTTAACAGGTACAACGTATCTGCCGTTTCGCATTGTAACAAGGTTTTCCTGAAGATATTTCAGCCGTGCACCGCCAACATAGCTTTGCAGAGTGTCTTTTATTCTATTATTTGCAAGTCGCATTTTGCGTCGAATATCTGCCAGTGCAGGACTTGCCTCGTCAGAAATCAAATCTTCTGACAGTATAGATCTTGTTATTCTGTTTTCAAGCTCGCGGTTTGGCATCAGGCGAGCAAAAATCTCGTCAAGAGAGGTCTCAAAGTTTCTGTCCACGCTTGAATAATCAAGCACGGCACGTGAAGAACGCAAAAGCGAGGCGATCTCCAAAAGCTCCTGAGGTGATAAAATCGCACCCTTATATGCCCTGTCTGCCGCAGGAACAACCCTTTCATTTGCAGAAAAGGTAGGATAACCCTTGGCATTTATAAGACGTTTGGCATCGTCGGTTCTGCGTTGCCTTACACAAACGGTTTCAAAATCGTCTGTGGGAGAAAGAGATGCCGCCTTTGCCTTTGCACCCTCTGTAGAGGCACAGTCAACAAGCATCTGTATTATTTTGTCATACTCCAATGTGGATAGTGTTTTTGCAGTAAATAACATTTATTTAAAGCTCCATTTTAGTGTAAAACGCTTTTATAAAAATCAAGTGATTTAAATCCGTGTTCAAGCTGGTTCAGAAGATACTCCTCTGTGGCTCTTGAAAACAGATGCATATCCGAATCAGAAATATTGAAGGAAAAAATTCTTTCTATAGGAGAGTATATGCAATAACCCAAAGCGGTTTTTGCCCCCTCCGAAAGAATACAGACAATATGGCTTTCGTGAGGATCGAGATGTTCAATTCTGCCCTTTTCTCTCTTGTTGTGACAGGAGCGGCACTCAATAATTCCGCCCATAATGTCGAAGAAGAAATCTCCGCCGCCCTCATCACAAAGATGGCAGGAGAGAACATTTGGCATAAATCCGAGAATAGAAATTGCACGAATTTCAAATGCCGCCTTTATCTTTTCCACACTGTAAAGCTTTTTGGAAATTGCATAAAGCGAGTTAAGCGAAAGACGCAGCAAATCTCTGTCTGCCTCGGCTACCGTAACAACCGAAAGCACCTCGGCTATGTAATTTGCCAGGGCAAGTCCCTCAATGCTCTGTCCGATGTCAAAGAAATTCTCAATAAGCTCGGCTTCCTTTACCCAAAGCTTGTCCCCCTGCTTATAAAGAACGTATCTGCCATAGCAAAACTGCATTGTAGCGGCAAGTTTTCTGCTTTTCAGAGAACGTGCACCTCTTGCCAAGGCGGTAATTCTTCCCTGTTCCTCGGTAAAGATTGTAACCAACCTGTCTGTTTCTTTTATATCTACGGTGCGGATAACAAGTCCGCGAACCTCGCTTGTCATTATTCCTCGTCCTTAAAGCCGAAATCGGAGATATTGAAGCCGGAATCTCTCCAATTTTCCTTAACTCTTACGTACAGATCAAGGAAAACCTTAGAGTCAAGCATCTGTTCAATATCCTGACGTGCATAAGAGCCGATCTTCTTGATAAGAGAGCCACCCTTGCCGATAATAATACCCTTGTGAGATGCTTTTTCACAGTAAATCTCGGCACGAATGGATATAAGCCGACCTTCTTCCTTCCACTCTTCAATTGTAACGGCAGTACCGTGAGGAATTTCCTCATCAAGCATACGAAGAAGCTTCTCTCTGATAATTTCCGCAGCAAGCTGACGCTCGGGCTGATCGGTTACAATATCGTCGGGGAAAAACCACTCGCTCTCGCGAAGGAATTTCTCGCACTCTGAAATAAGGATATCAACACCTTTGCCGTTCTTTGCAACCATAGGAACAACTGCCTCAAAATCGAATGCCTCAGCATATGCTGCAATGGTTTTTGCAACATTTTCGGGGCGAACTGTGTCGATTTTATTGATAACAAGAATGGCACGAATTCCTTCTGATTTGAAACGCTGGATCATCTTTGCTTCAATATCACCAACCGCCTCTCTCGCCTCAACTACAAGAATTGCGGTATCAACACCTGCTACGGTATTGGAGGTCTGCTTTATCATATAATCTCCAAGCTTTGTTCTTGGCTTATGAATACCGGGAGTATCAAGGAATACAAACTGATTTTCTCCTACGGTGTGAATACCTGTTATTCGGTTTCTTGTGGTCTGGGGCTTCTTTGAAACGATTGCCACCTTTTCACCCAGAATAGAATTGAGAAGTGTTGATTTTCCAACGTTAGGTCTACCTATAATTGCAATAAAAGCCGTCTTTTTCATTTATTTTTCCTCTTAAAAATAAAGCTGTTCTATAATTTCTCTCTGTGCAAGGCACTGTGCCTCTTCATCATCCTTTGATCTTTCGTGATCGTATCCGAGAAGATGAAGTGTGGAATGAATAACAAGGAATGCAACCTCTCTTTCAAAGCTGTTGCCGATTTCCTTTGCCTGCTCCGCCGCACGTTCAAGCGAGATAACAATGTCACCAAGCGAGATTGTTCCGTCTGGATTCTCAGATGGCTCAAGCTCCTCATCAAAATCATACAAAGGGAAAGACAGCACGTCTGTTGCCGAGTCCTTGTTTCTGAACTCGCCGTTCAGCTTCTTTATATATTCGTTGTCACAGAAGGTCACCGAAACCTCTGCTCCGAAAATAAGATCTTCATATTTAAGTGTGGCGAGAATGGCACGTCTTACCACAGATTTAAGATTATAATTACACTCGGGAAATTTCTTTGTCGCCGAAAAGCTGATAAAAAGTTTATTGTTATTCATTTTTTATCCTCTGTTATTTTTTCTCATTTTTGTGTTTGCCCTGATTTTTCTCGTATGCCTCATAGGCACTGATAATTTTCTTAACAAGGTGATGCCTTACAACATCTCTTTCAGAGAACTCATAAATACCGATTCCCTCGATATTTTCAAGAATTCTCGCCGCGATTGAAAGTCCGCTTTTCTTTCCCATAGGTAAATCCGTCTGAGAAAGGTCGCCTGTTACAACCGCCTTTGTATTGTAGCCGATACGGGTGAGGAACATCTTCATCTGCTCGGGCGTGGTATTCTGTGCCTCGTCAAGAATGATAAAGGAATCATCAAGTGTTCTGCCTCGCATATATGCAAGAGGAGCAATTTCAATCACACCGCGTTCAATGTGTCTCTGATAATTTTCCGCACCCAGCATTTCGTAAAGTGCATCATACAAAGGGCGAAGATAAGGATCAATTTTGCTCTGCAAATCACCCGGAAGGAAGCCAAGATGCTCTCCTGCCTCAACCGCCGGACGAGTGAGAATAATCCTGTTTACACTCTTGTTGCGAAGTGCCTCAACCGCCATTGCAACTGCAAGGAAGGTTTTTCCCGTTCCCGCAGGGCCAAGACCAAGAACAACGGTGTTTTTCTTAATAGTTTCAACGTATTTTTTCTGTCCTATGGTCTTTGCCTTTATGGTTTTTCCTCTGTTTGTGACGCAGATAACGTCACGTCCCAGTCCCTCGGGACTTTCGTCGCAGTTATCCTTAACAAGCGAAATTACATATTCAACACTCTGCTCGCTGATTGTCTCCCCTGCACCGCTCATATGCTTCAGATATTCCAGCGTTCTTTTTGCCTTATCGGCATTTTCCGCCTCGCCTGAAATGACAATAGCATCACCATCATCCGTCTTTGTATTTCTGTTTGATATGCGAACATCAAATTCATTTTCAATTTTTCTTGCATTTACGTCAAACGAGCCAAAAATTGCAGCAGTTGCCTCGCTTGAATTTGTCATTACGATTTTTTCGGTCACAAATTTGCTCCCCCAAGATTATTCAATACTAAACTCAACTTCCACCCCTACGTCAGAAAGATACAGAATATCGGAATAAAGATAATATCCGTTTTCTGTAAATTTACCGCCGCTTTTTACTCTGATTAAATCGCCGTTTTCAAGCCGAGATGACATTAGCGAGTTTAATCTTGCAGATGCAATATTAACAAGCTCTTCGTCGGTGTAAACAACCGATTCATATTTTTCTTCGGTTATATATGAACGGCTGATTTTGATGGGCAATTTATACCTATCGAAAAGTGAGTATGTTATTTCATCTTCTATTATAGCACATTCATTTGTCAAATTTCTATATGATTTGAAAATATTTAAGAAAAATTTGAAAAATTTTATTGTAAAAGAGTGAAGTTTGGTGTCAGAACGCACCTTTTTCTCATAATTACGTTCAACTTCCACACCAATTCTGTCGCTAATCCTGCCTTTTATTGTGGCTTCCGCATTACAAAAGCCCCCTCCTGCCTCCTCGGGCAGTGATCCGATAACAAGAATATCGCCTTTTTTCACCACATCACCGGGGCTGACAACAGAAGTTCCGCTTTTAATGGTAATCTCTTCTATAACGCAATCACAATTTGCAACTATGTTCGTGTATCCTCTGTCCGCCTTTGGCTCTTCTTTGTCTGTCTCCTCTTTTTCGAGAAGCTTTATATATGCGACAGTACCGCGTCGGTTTATATTTACCCAGGATATTTTTTCGTTAGAATCAAGAAGGTCCGCCTCGATTTTGTCAAGGTCTAATTTGAACCAAAAATCACCGATCTGAAAGCCCTTTTCACCAAGAGCAACAACAATTTCACTATCTGTAATTTTCTCGTTTCCCTCAACCCGAATATCCCACACAAGAGATGAGGAAAACACCAATATAAGACAGGAAACAGCAAGAGAAGAAACTAAAATCCACCTGTTATTAAGCCCCTTCCAAAAGCCGTATATTCCTTTGATATGCGAGTAGGTAAAATCCACTCTGCCCGATAATAAGTTCGTTATTTTGTCGAAATCACGTTCTCTTACAGTAATTGTTCCGTCGGTATTTATTCTTGAAGGAATAGAGGATCGAAGCAATATTCCGGTTACTATGCTAAGGTCAGCGGGATCAATTTTAAGCTTTCTGTACCCGAAAATAAACAAATCAATTTTTGCCATACTTAAACACTATTCCCTCCACTTTTCCCTGTATTTCCACAGTGTTATTTTCATAAACACCGATGAACAAATTTTTGCCGTTCACAAGGATTCTTCCGCCGTGGCTCAGCATCAGAATAAAGCTATCGGAAAAGTCACTTATCCCTATAATACCGCTTAACATAAGTGACATTCCCTTGCTGCTTCGGTCTGCCTCAAGATGGAAGGATGAAAGCGAGTTTACGGGATGCTGTTCCTTTGCAAATAATCTATTGAATTTTTCTGTCATTTTAATTTCCCACCCTTCATAACATTAGATAAGTCATTACTAAAATGTATGTTTTTGGAGTGTGAAAATGACGTCAAAATTAAAAAACCGAAAACTATCTACAACAAAAAAACTATTTGCACCCTTTTTGTGCCTCGGTTTAACCGCACTGACAGTAATCTTCGGCGAAGAGGTTAAAGCATCGGTATATCGGGGATTCTTGTTTTCTTTTACAACAATAATTCCCGCCCTTTTTCCCTTTTTCATTCTCTCGGATTTATGGTCTTATATCTTTATACCCGACAAAAACAGTAAAATCGGTGCTGTATTTGAGAAAATATTCAGAATCAACCGAGTTGCCTTGCCTGCGTTTTTTTCAGGACTTGTTTGCGGTTTTCCAATAGGAGTGAAATCTGCTTCTCTTCTTTTTGAGGAAGAGAAAATATCAGATGATGAATTTGAAAGATTATCGGGTTTTGCAAATAATCCTTCGCTTGCGTTTGTTATTTTCGGTGTTGGCGGAGGTATATTGGGAAATGTAAAATACGGCATTATTCTTTATATCTGCGTCATAATTTCTTCTGTTTTTACAGGAATTGTTTTTCGAAGCAAGGAATACAAAAGTGTAAAATCGGATAATAATTTCGGGCAGAATTTTAATTTCGTTGAATCAGTTAAAAATGCAGGAATTTCATCCATAAATGTTTCTTCCTATATTATTTTCTTTACTTGCCTGACGGGGCTTATCTCAAAGCTTGTTTCCGAAAAATCCACCGCCCTTATTTCTACTCTTTTGGAGGTAGCAAATTCGGCAAAGCTTATATCACTTTGCCCATCCTTTGACTTTTACACAAAAATGTCGCTTCTTGCCTTTGCGGTTGGTTTTTCAGGTCTTTCGGTTCATATGCAGGCACTTTCTTATCTTCCTAAAAAGTTCCCTTTTAAGAAATACTTTGTTATGAAAACAATTCAAGGCATTGTTTGCTTTGGTGTGATGTGTTTGTTCCTTATTTTTATATAAAAAAGAGGCGGAAAAATCCGCCTCTTAATATTTTATTTTACTGCTCGTTGGAAATCAGTGTGGCATTTTTAAGCTCGATTATTGTACTTGTATTTACATACTTGTAAATGGTAGAATAAACGATTATGGTATCTCCTGCCATCGGCTTATTCGTCATAGCATCATATCTGTTTCCTGCTGTGTCATAAAGACCGTAAACATATATTTCATTTCCGTTCTCGTCAACAAGATAAAGGTTTCCGTATGTTGCATTGGGACTGTTCTTTACGGTTCCTTTAATATAATAATACTCTGCTGTTGTCTGGTTGTTGCCAAGTGCTGCACCTATCGCAAGTGCATCGGGAATGGAAGTAAGAGAATATCCGTCGTGATTTTCCTCATATCTGCCCTCTTTAATTGCATCAGCAAGAAGATCTCTTGCATAAACACCCTCGTCATAATATTCAACTATTGTAAGTCCGTTGGGAGAATAAAGTGCGGTATACGTATCTACAACAACATAGTATGTCTTATTGTTTGAAATACTGTTGACAATAGAAACGCCGTATTCACTGAGTGCAGAATGATAATCGTCGCTGTAAGAATTTATAAATCTGTTTTTCAGATTATATCCCGAAATACTGCAAAGAACCAGCGGGTTGTTGAATGGGAATAGCGAGAGAAGGTCTGCATACGTCTTTTCTCCTGCAGAAAGATCATACGGAGCACGTGTTCTGAGGAATCCGCCGCCAAGGACAATGTCATAGCGACCGCCCCACTTTTCAATGCCTGCTTCAAGATAAAGCTTTGCTACCTCTTCCTCTATCTCATAGTCACCGTAGCTCTTTGAAACGACACCGAGCTTTGAATATGCAAAATCAATAATATCGGAGTACTTGTCCTCAATTGCCTCTGTTGCCGGATCGTCGGCAAGATTTTTGTATACATTGTTTGATACAATACCCGCCTCATTAACCTTGTTGTTGCCGTTAGCAGAGTTTACTGCAATCTCAACGTGAGAAAGGCCTGAGTTTTCTCCACCGCCCTGAAGATGATAAACGCCTTCTGGATCAACAAGAGTGTATGCCTGATGGCTATGTCCCTCAAAAACAAGATCTACGTAACCCGAGGAAAGAATACTGTTATAATAGCTTGAAATGGTAGAAGATGAAACAGAAGTTGTTCCGCTGCTGCCTTTGCTGTATCCATCGTGAAGAGAATAAACAATTATATCAGCTCCGTCAGCACGCAGTCTTTGTGATTCTGCCTTTACAAGATTGGTAAGCTCGTTTCCTACCTTAAAGTATACGTCCTCAACCATATCCGAGGATATAGAAGAATAGCAATCTCCAATAGCTCCGATAATACCGATCTTTACTCCACCACGCTCGATCATAACAGAAGGGGTGCAGTAATCGGCAAGCTTGCCTGTACTGTAATTATAAATATTTATAGCAAGGAATGGGAATTCTGCAACTTCCTTATTTGTGCGAATAGGTTCTTCGCCCCAGTCAAACTCGTGATTTCCGAGAGTCATAGAAACAAAGTTCATCTCGTTCATCCACTCTGTAAGAATAACACCGCTTGTAAGACTGGATTCAGCCGTACCCTGCCACATATCACCGCTTGACATAAGCACAACGTGATCGTCGGTGTTTTCTGCCTGTTTAAGATATGTAGCAAGCTCGTCAACACCGGGCTGAGTAGCACTGTCACAGAACTTTCCGTGAAGGTCGTTCAAAACATAAAAGTCAATAACAACAATAACATATGTATTGCAAAGATCGCAATAATCGTCATCATTTTCGTCGAGGTGATCTCCTTCGGCACAGTCGGGAGTATAATCGGTATCTCCTCCGGGATTGTTGCCCGAATCGCCGCCGGGATTGTTGCCCGAATCGCCGCCGGGATTGTTGCCCGAGTCACCGCCGGGATTGTTGCCCGAATCGCCGCCGGGATTGTTGCCCGAGTCACCGCCGGGATTGTTGCCCGAGTCACCGCCGGGATTGTTGCCCGAGTCACCGCCGGGATTGTTGCCCGAGTCACCGCCGGGATTGTTGCCCGAGTCACCGCCGGGATTGTTGCC
>JAZSRX010000019.1:0-20623 GCA_045538685.1 Eubacteriales bacterium
CAGGCAACTGTGCTTGAAGACGAAGCAGTTCCTGCAGTTGCCCCTGTGGTAATTATTCCTACAAGCGACAAGGCAACAGAAGCTGCAACACCTATGTCTTCTCCTATTACTGCAGCATTCGTAGCAGCAGACGAAACATCCGCACCTACTCCTGTTGTAGCAGAGGCAAGCATCAGCGAAGAGGTACAGAGAACTGTGCTTGAAGACGAAGCAGTTCCTGCAGTTGCTCCTGTGGTTATTATTCCTACAAGCGACAAGGCAACAGAAGCTGCAACACCTATGTCTTCTCCTATTACTGCAGCATTCGTAGCAGCAGACGAAACATCCGCACCTGCACCTGTTGTAGCAGAGGCAAGCATCAGCGAAGAGGTACAGAGAACTGTGCTTGAAGACGAAGCAGTTCCTGCAGTTGCTCCTGTGGTTATTCCTACTATCGACACAATTACTCCTGCATCCGAACCTCTTGCAAATAACTTCTTGGCTGCAGAAGAGCCGGTTGTAATAGAAGAACCCGAAGCATTTATTTACGAACAGAACTCCAATATTGTTCTTAGAGATGATGACCTTAAGCATCGCCGTACAACTATTGTCGACGAGCAGATCGTTGAAGCTCCTGTGGTTAACAGTGTATTTGAGTCTACAGAACAGAAATCTCAGATTATTGAGGACAGCATAAAGGAAAATTATGTTCGTCAGATTACTTACACTGATATAACTTCTGTAGAAGAGGATGAAAACACCAAATACAGCACTCCCGTAGTTAAGAACGTTACAACCACTGTTATCGAGGATGAAGACGTTGTCCTTAAGGTAACAGAGCAGAGACCTGTGATTAGCGAGGTTAAGCTCAGTGACGCTCCTAATGCAATCGAAGGTGAGAAGAAGCAGATTTCTAAGATTCCTACCATTCCCACTAACGAAAACGGAGAGGTTGTGCATAAAGAGCCCTTAATTCCTACACTTCCTCCCATTGAGGCAAAGGGTGTTGGATCCAATGCTCTCGAAGCACCTTATGTTCTTCCTGTGAACGATGCGTTCAAGAAGGACGACGGTGCTGTTCCCAAGGAAGAGTCCAGCTTCACAGACGCTATGCATAAGGCAGAGGATATTCCTGTTGCTCCTATGATTGATATAAGCAGCAGAGAAGAACCTGCACCCGCACCTACTCCCGTAGCTCCCACACCTGAAGAGCCCAAAGAGCCCAAAGAGCCCAAAGAGCCCGAAGTTGTTGTAGCCGATTCCGATGTGGAGATTATCTACAACGACAGCAAGGATGAGCCGGTTGCAGAGCTCGCATCCGAACCCGAGGTTATTGATGAGCCCGAGGAAGACCCTACAGAGAAAGCAGAAGAACCCGCAAAGGAAGTAATTATTCCCGGGCCGGTGTTCGTTGATGCAGAAGAGGCAGACGAGCTTATGACAGACGAGGAAGCAGAAGAGTATATCGAAATTCTTGATAATGTACCCGGCAGAAGAAGAAAGGGCAAGATCCACGCGATCAACCTTGACACTCTTTGCGAGAACTTTGAGAATGGCGATCAGGTAACTCTTGAGGCACTTAAAGAAAAGAAACTCGCTCCTGCAAACTCCGGACGAGTAAAGATTCTTGCACGTGGCAGAATGACCAAAAACCTTGACATTATAGCCGACAGCTTCTCGCTCCAGGCAGTTAAGATGATCACTCTTGCAGGCGGTAAGGCAGAACAGTTTAAGTAATTAAACAAGGAAAGCGAAAGAATCCAAAAAGGATTCTTTCGCTCAACCAAAACCTTAAACATTATTAATCCCTATCCAGAAAAACTTTCAAAACATAGAAAAAGAGCAGAAACAAATTTGTTTCTGCTCTTTTTCTTACATTAATTATATATATTATCTTTTCATCTCGTCATAAAGCTCTTTCATAACCACTCTGGTTTTTGATTTATGAAGCTTTACAATCCTTCTGTCATAGGTGATAAGACCGTTTGTCTCGTCCTCAACGTCAGAAATCTGTGTGTAAACCAAAGCACAAATTCCCTTTGAAATAAGCGGCTTTAGCTCTTCCAGATAAAGCTTGTCAAAAGCATCTTCAAACTCACCGCGTTCTTTATAAATGCTGTAACCGTAGTTTTCATCGCCGAAAAGATGACCTTCAACTCTGTGAGAATATCCGCCAAATTCACTGATTACAACAGGTTTTTTGCCCGGTTTTTTCAGTTTTACCGGCTTGAAGTAAACGTGTCTTGAGTCTACGTCACTCTTCTTTCGCCAGAACCAGCCGGAAGTGGCATCATAAATTCGTGTGGGATCGTTTGATTTTGCGATGTCGTAAACTCTGTCCGCATTAAACTGTCCCCAGCCCTCGTTGAATATGGTGTAATAGAGCACAGAGGGGAAGAAATGAAGATGTTCCTGAGTTCCTTTCATATCTCTGATAAAGATTTCCTGTGCCTTTTTATTCTTGTGTCTGAAAAGAATAGGCAAACGCTTAAAGCCGACGGTAGGCAGGGCGGTGTCAATAAAGAAGGAATAATCCGAATTATTGACCATATCTTGAAAAACAACAATTCCATACTTGTCGCAGAGGTGATAGAAGATTTCAGGTTCGATTTTAATATGCTTTCTAAGCATATTAAATCCCATTTTTTTGGTCTTGATAATGTCCTCTTCGTATCCCTTTGAGGTCGCAGGCAGGAAAATTCCGTCAGGAAAATATCCCTGATCAAGCAGGCCGTTGAAGAGATAAGGTCTGCCGTTTAGTGTAAGTCGAGGAACACCTTTTACCTTTGCAATTCCAATTTCGCGAAGGGCAAAATAGCTTTCAATTTTGTCCTTACCCGATTCAATAGTGAAATGATAAAGGTGAGGATCTTCGGGTGTCCAGTGATGCTTATCCACAGGGGAAATTGTTATTTCCTCTCCGTCAAACTCATAAATTCCGCCACCTTCAAGTGTGAGCCGTTTGTGCTTTTCACCGCCATTCACACGGATTTTTACATTATCCATAGAAGAGATGACATTAATTGAACTGATATATTTTTCCGGCACAGATTCAATCCAAACCGTCTGCCAAATACCGCTTATGGGAGTATACCACATTCCGCCGCGCTTTTTGGTCTGCTTTCCGTAGGGATAAAGACCGGAAAGGTCATCGCGTGCCCTTACATAAAGCTCGTTTTCACCATCAACCAAAAGCTCGGTAATATCCGCAGAGAATGGAAGATATCCACCGTCGTGATAAACCGCGTGAGTGCCGTTTACATAGACATCACAAATGTTGTCTACCGCACCGAAATGCAGCAAAATTCTTCCATTAATAAAACCGTTTGGCAGGGTAAAGGAACGTCTGTAATGCATATAATCGTTTTCGGAAACTTCTCTCTGTATTCCCGAAAGAAGACTTTCGGGAGGGAAGGGGACTAATATCTTTTCCTTGAAATCAGAGCACTTTTCTTCTTTGCTTACTTTAAAATCCCAGTTTCCGTTAAGGCATAAGAAGGAGTCTCTTACCATTGAAAGACGGGGATACTCGTTCCAGGGTATAGTCCTGTCCATTTCTTCAATAAATTCGGTTTTCAGTGTAGGGTACAGTTTTCCGGCCATAATTGTCTGCTCCTGTCTGTGTCGAGAATTATCTATTTCTATTTTAACATTTGTATTCTTTAAATACAATAGTTTTAATATATTTTTATTTTTCTTTTTTGCTATATTTATTGAGAATAAACAAAAATCAGGCATATTTTTCTATGCTCAGAAAGCTTAAATTTCGGTATTTTTAATTGAAATTAATTGGTCCTTGTGCTATAATATATAATGTTGAATTGTTTGTTCAACAAAGACACTACGACAGAAAGGTCGTGATAATAATGTTTATCGAAGGATTTGATAACGACAAATACAGAAAACTGCAGTCATCTAAGATTAAAGAGAGAATTGCTCTTTTTGGCGAGCGGCTTTATCTTGAATTCGGCGGAAAAATCTTTGATGATTTTCACGCATCAAGGGTTCTTCCCGGATTTGCTCCCGACAGTAAGATAAAAATGCTTGTAGAGCTTCGTGACGATGCAGAAATTATTGTGTCCATAAATGCCGAGGATATAGAGAAAAATAAGGTCAGAGGAGATCTTGGAATAACCTACGATGTTGATGTGTTAAGGCATATTGATGCCTTCCGCGGATACGGACTTTACGTAAGTGCGGTTGTTATGACAAGATACACCGCAAGTCCGGCTGCCGAGGCATTTAAAAATAAGCTTGAAAATCTTGGTATCAGAGTTTATAAGCACTATGATATTCCCGGCTATCCTCACAATATTCCTCTTATCGTGTCAGAGGAGGGCTACGGAAAGAATGAGTATGTGGAAACCACTCGCTCGCTGGTAGTTGTTACCGCACCCGGCCCCGGTTCGGGTAAAATGGCAACCTGCCTTTCTCAGATCTATCACGAGAGCAAGATGGGACGTAAATCGGGTTATGCAAAGTTTGAGACATTCCCTGTGTGGAATCTTCCTCTCAGTCATCCTGTAAATCTTGCTTATGAGGCGGCAACTGCCGATCTTGCAGACGTAAATATGATCGACCATTACCACCTTGAAGCATATAATCAGCTTGCGGTGAACTACAACAGAGATGTTGAGGTTTTTCCTGTTCTTCGCTCTATGCTTAGGGGAATTCTTGGCGAATGTCCTTACAAGTCACCTACCGATATGGGTGTAAATATGGCGGGCTTCTGCATTTATGACGATGCGGCTGTATGCGATGCAGCAAAGCACGAGATTATCCGCCGTTATTACAATGCCCTTTGTGACAGACGAAAGGGCAACAGCAACGATGATGAGATTGATAAGCTTGAGCTTTTGATGAGAAATATTTCTATCCTTCCCGAAAGTGAGAGAAAATGCGTTGCTCCCGCACTTGAAAAAGCAGAGGAAACAGGCACTCCTTCGGTTGCAATAGAGCTGAATAACGGACAGATTGTAACGGGAAAGACGAGCTCGCTTCTCGGTGCTTCAAGTGCTGCACTTCTTAATGCTATTAAGGCGGTTGCAGGTATTCCAGACGGTATGGACGTTATCTCTCCCGAGGTTATTGAGCCCATTCAGAAGCTTAAAACCGCATATCTCGGCAATCACAATCCCAGATTGCATACCGACGAAATACTCGTTGCTTTGTCGGTTTCTGCGGTAAACAATCCCTGTGCGAAAATGGCATTTGAGGCCATTCCAAAATTAAAGTACGCAGAGGCACATTCTACGGTTATTCTCTCGCAGATAGATGCGGCTACCTTCCGAAAGCTTGGTATAAATCTTTCCTGCGAGCCACAATATCAAACCAAAAAGCTATTCCACAACTAAATCAGAAAGGACATTATTATGAATGACTTAGTATTCAGCAAAAATCATCCTATTCTGTTCATTATGGTCGGTATAATTATTGCCGCCGTTCTCGGTCAGTCTATCTACTTCCTTATAAAGTCGATAAGACGTGCCAAGGCAACGAATATGGATATGACAAAAATCAAGAAAACCATCATTACTGCAGCAATATTTACTATTGCTCCTGCGGTTTCGATAGTAATTACTGTTATCTCGCTTTCCCAGTCGCTTGGCATAGCACTTCCTTGGCTTCGCCTTTCGGTAGTTGGCTCGCTTTCTTATGAGGCAATCGCCGCATCAAATGCCGCCAGCGGTATGGGTACAACTCTTGCAGCACTTAACGAGGGTATAAACGCAACTCAGTATGTTACTATTGCAATAGTAATGACCGTTTCTATTATGGTCGGTATCTGGCTTGTTCCGGTTATTGCAAAGAAATATCAGAAAGGCCTTGTAAACTTTGAAAACAAGGACAAAAAGTGGAGCGATATTCTCCAGAACTCGCTCTTTATCGGTATGATTTCCGCCTTCGTTGGCTTTGTATTCTGTGACGTCAGCCGTCTTTGGAGCGAGGGTGCGAGACGTGTAAGCGAAACCGATCCTCAGACAGGCGAAAAGGTTGAAAAGCTCTTTACTTCTACTTCGGGACTGGTTCCTGTAATTGTTATGGCTGTAAGTGCAGTTTGTATGTGCATCTGCGGTCTGCTTATTAACAAGCTTAAATGGAAATGGGTAAACGACTACGCACTTCCTATCTGTATGGTAATCGGTATGGCTGTTGCCATTCCCGTAACTGCGTGGCTTGGAATGGAGGTTAAGTAATATGAAGAAAAATAAAAATCTTACATATATGGACACTGTTCATCGTGACGGTACTATCTGGAACATCTCTATGATGATCCTTCTTATTATGTTTCCCATAGCAGTATGTCTTTTATTTAATGCTTCTCCCGACTGGGAAGGTGTTATCAGTGGCCTTATTGCAACTGCTCCTATGTATTGGGCAGTTGGTGTGGTAGAGGTTATCACCTTTATCCCTATGCTTGGCGCAGGCGGCTCTTATCTCTCCTTTGTTACAGGTAATATTTCCAACCTTAAGCTCCCCTGTGCAATAAATGCACTTGAAAATGCTAAGGCAGATCCTAAGAGCGAAGAGGGCGAGATCATCTCCACTATCGCAATCGCGGTTTCCTCTATTGTTACCACAATTATTATTGCGGTAGGTGTTGCACTTATCATTCCTCTTACACCCATATTCGAAAGCGAAGCATTAAAGCCCGCTTTCGCACAGATGCTTCCTGCACTCTTCGGTGCTCTCGGTGTAGCTCTTATTTCTAAGAATTGGAAGATAGCAATTGCTCCCATAGCTCTTATGCTTATCCTCTTTATTTTTGTTCCCGCACTCGACTCGGGAATGGTTGGTATTATGGTACCCGTTGGTGTAATATTCACCATCGCTTTCTCAAGATTGCTTTATAAGAAGGGAATTTTGTAATATGTGGTGGTATTTAATTCCCGGTGTATTTGTTTTATTTATAGCAGTTTTGCTTATTCGTGCACTTGCTTTTGTGCCCAAGGAAAAGAAGTCTGCCAATGTTCCGGATGTAGCTGTAAACGGCGAAAAGGCAGCCCACGATCTTGCCGAAATGATCAAGTGCAAAACCATATCTCATTTTGATAAGGAAGAGGACGACAAAGCCGAGTTTGATAAGTTTGAAAAGCTTCTGCCCGAACTTTTCCCCAAAGTTTATGAAAAATGCGATTTTGAAAAGGTTGGCGAGCGTGGACTTCTTATTAAATGGAAGGGCGAATTATCCGATGCTCCCAGTGTGTTTATGTCTCATTACGACGTTGTAAGTGTGGAGCAAAGCGACTGGACAAAGCCCGCCTTTGACGGCATTATTGAGGACGGTGTTCTCTGGGGCAGAGGTACTCTTGATACAAAGGGAACTCTCAATGGCATTCTTCAGGCGGCAGAGGCACTTATTAAAGAGGGATTTGTTCCCAAGAATGATATCTACTTTGCCTTTGGAGGCAACGAGGAAATCAACGGCGACGGCTCACAGGGGATTGTAAAGCTCTTTAAAAAACGCGGAATTACTCCAGGCCTTGTTCTTGACGAGGGCGGTGCGGTTTGTACAGGTGTCTTTCCCGGTGTAACCGATCCCATCGCTCTTATCGGTATAGGCGAGAAGGGACATATCAATATTGAGTACACCGTTAAAGGCGGTGGAGGACATTCCTCCTCTCCCAAGGCGGGCGGCCCTGTTACGCGTCTTTCCCGTGCTTGTCTTAATGTTGAAAAGAGCACCTTTAAGTACACTCTTACAAAGCCCACAGCCGAGCTTTTTGATACAGCAGGCAGACATTCAAGCTTCCTTTACAAGCTTATTTTTGCAAACCAGTGGTGCTTTTCTCCTGTTCTTTCGCTCTTTGCAAAGCTTTCGGGCGGAGAGTTCAATGCGGTTGTAAGAACAACCACTGCTTTCACGCAGATGCGTGGCTCAAAGGGTGCAAACGTTATTCCTGCACACGCAAGTATGGTTTCCAACCATAGAATAATTCCGGGCGAGACTATGGAGTCTGTTGTAAAACACGTTACCAAGGCGGTGAATGATGAAAAGGTTGCTATCAGTGTTATCAGCGGAAGCAATCCTTCGGTTATTTCCGAAACCAAGTGCGAGGCATACGAGCGTGTAAGAAGCACTGTTGCTGAAACCTGGCAGGATGCAATTGTTTCTCCCTACCTTATGGTAGCAGGTTCCGACTCTCGTCATTGGGGCGAGATTTCTGACAAGGTTTACCGTTTCTCCGCAATGGCTCTTACTAAGGAAGAGCGTGGAATGATCCACGGCAACGATGAGAGAATTCCTCTTGAAACAATTAACAGAACTGTGGAGTTCTTTACAAGAATTATGAGAAAAAGCTAATAAAAAAGCGTTTCCTTTTTGGAAACGCTTTTTTTATAAACGGTGATTTGGTTATACCCGAAGAAATCAATCCTGACGAAGCTCCCAGAAGGCAACCGCCCCCGCTGCCGCCACGTTAAGCGAATCCACGCCGTGCTTCATAGGAATTTTTACTGTATAATCGCAGCTCTCGATCGTTTCCTTTGACAGTCCGTTGCCCTCGGTACCGAGAATGATTGCTATCCTTTCCTCTGCCTTAAGTCCGGGATCATCGATCCCCACCGAGTTGTCTGTCAGAGCCATCGCCACCGTCTTAAAGCCGAGATTGTGCAGCTGCTCCATTCCGACATTAGGCCAATCCTCAGGCCTATCGCCAATTTTCGTCCAGGGTACGAGGAACACCGTTCCCATACTTACTCTGACGGCTCTTCTGCATAGCGGATCACAGCAGGTGGGTGTCACCAGCACCGCGTCTACTCCAAGTGCCGCTGCCGAGCGGAACAGAGCACCGATATTGGTGGAGTCTGCCACCGCTTCGAGTACCGCAACTCGTTTTGCATTTTTTAAAAGCTCTTCCACAGAGGGAAGTGCAGGTCGCCTCATAGCACAAAGAGCACCTCTCGTCAGCTCAAATCCGGTCATATTTGTAAGCAGCTCTTTGCCTGCCGTATAAATGGGAATATCGCCGCATTTTTCTATTATTCCCGCGACGGCACCATTTATAAGTCGCTCTTCTGTCAGCAGGGAAATCGGCTCGCACCCACCCTGCATCGCCACTTCGATAACGGTTGGGCTTTCTGCAATAAATATACCCTTTTCGGGCTCTAATTTGTTTCGTAACTGTGCTCCTGTCAGACGAACATAAACGTCAAGTGCGGGATCGCTGAAATCTGTTATATGAATTATGTTTGCCATAAAAACTCCGCTTTAAAGTTCGTTTTTTAGATTATACCATAAAAAAACACCCTTGTCAATGAAAAAGCACTCCCGAAGGAGTGCTCTGATTTTCAATAGCAGAAAAAATTAATTCAGCTTTTTATAAGTATATTTTTTCTTTCGACGACACAAACCGACTATTCCGAATATCGCCGCCCAAAGCAACAGTGTAAGGCAGATAATAAGGTGAATATTGTTTTCGAGATTAATATCCTCCTTCCAACAGGATAAATCCGCCTTAAATATATTTGCGTTGTCAATGCTGTTTTGAACTTCGGGGTTATCTGTTTTTATAATAAGCGGCGGAATGTAAGAAAAACAATCTATTAAAAACAGAATAATGCTGCTCTTAATAAATCTGTTTGTTTTAATCAATCTTATTGATAAAAGTATATTCAGCACAAGATAAACAACCGCCACAATAGGAAGGGCAATAGTAAAATACCACCATTTATCGGCATATCCGTTTTTTATTGTATAGGCATTGATAACAACAAGCAGAATGTTTAATAGGAGAAAATCAATACCAATTGATACAAAGTCGTTAAACTTTTTTATCTTGGAGAAAAGCTCATATTTTGCTATGATTATTGGTAAAAAAACAATAATTAAGCCAAGGAGAACAGACAGCGAAGCAATGAAAAACCAATTTCCGCCTGTGTAAATACAGCATACACCAAACAGTAAAATAAGTGCTGAATACATTGAAAGCGGAATTAAAACAAGTCGGTTTTTCTTAATAAATGCGGGTAAATTTGTGAATGTAAAGGCGAGAAGAAGCGACGAAGCCACAATCCAGAACCAAGAAAGACCACCGTCTATCGACAAATTACAAATAAAGCAGGACAAAAGAGCAATTCCGTAGGAAATATAGAAAAATAAACTCCAGCCGAGCGAAAGTGCCTTCCATCTTTTTGCCTGTACTTTTTCTTTTCTGGCAGCATTGTCAATGCAGGCGGTTATAAGCTCATGCTCGGAAACCCCAAGAATTTCAGAAAGCTTATAGATTGTCATCATATCGGGTGTGGCAATGTTGTTTTCCCATTTGCTAACCGTTGATTCTGATACAAACAACATAGAGGCAAGCTCTTTTTGCGTCAGTTTCTTCTCCTGCCGCATCTGCTTTAAAAAAGTGCCGAAGCTATTTTCCATTATCAGTTCTCCTTTGAAGCTATGAATTGCATATACATTATATCAGAAAAATTCCGATAATGTTTATTTATCGCAGAAAAAAGCTCTTGAAAGTTTTTCAAGTAGAATATTTGTAAGCTATTATTTGCAAAATAATGGCTTTAATCTCCTTTTTCACGAAAAAAATCAATCAAGAAATAAAAAAGCAACTCTCAAAGAGTCGCTTTCGCTTTGGCCTACCCGATAGGATTCGAACCTACGACCTTCAGAGTCGGAGTCTGACGCACTATCCAGCTGTGCAACGGGTAGATATTAAGTTTTTTCGAGATTGCTTACGCGATACCTTCAGAGTTTGCCGCTCGGGGTTATGCTACGACGAAAACAGTTATCCACTGTTTTCGTCTGCTCACCACGATTAGATATTACTTGATTATTCTACCATTTTTATGCTTTGGTGTCAATAGTTTTTTATCAGTTATTGCAAAATATACTTATTTGTGTTATAATACTAATGTCAAATAAATACTAACCTTGTCGAAAGGAAAAGATATGAACATTTTAGTTATTAACGGAAGCCCGAAAGGAAAATACAGTATTACCTTGCAGACTCTTCGTTATCTTAAGCGAAAGTTTCCCGAGCAAAAGTTTGAAACATTAAATGCAGGCCAGACAATCAGAGCGATTGAAAAGGACTTTACAAAATCACGCGAGATGCTTTTGGCGGCAGACGCCATTATTTTCTCCTATCCTGTCTATACTTTTGTTGCCCCCTGTCAGCTTCACCGTTTTATCGAGCTTATGAAGGCAGACGGCGTGGACATCAGCGGAAAGTTTGCAACGCAGATAACTACCTCGAAGCATTTTTATGATATCACTGCCCATAAATACATAGAGGACAACTGTCAGGATCTTGGCTTGAAATATGTAAAGGGACTTTCAGCCGATATGGACGATCTTCTCACCGAAGAGGGAAGAGGGGTTGCCGAAAAGTTCTTTGCTCACTTCCTTTGGTGCTGTGAAAAGGGTATTTTTGAAAAACATCCCGAAAGACAAACCAACTATATTCAGCACAGTGCCACCGACTGCGACAGTGTAGAAAAAGAGAAAAAAGATATTGTTATTATCACTGACAATACAGACGAAAATTCAAATCTCGCCCGTATGATAGACCGCTTCCGTTCGGTTTTGCCCTATGAGAGCAGAATAGTGAACATAGCGGAATATCCATTCTCTGGCGGATGCCTTGGTTGTTTCAACTGTGCCGTAAGTGCGAAATGCGTATATAAAGACGGCTTTGACGAGTTTCTTCGTAACAATATTCAGAAGGCAGATTCTATCGTTTATGCCTTTACCGTAAAGGATCACTCTATGGGCTCTCGCTTTAAGATGTATGACGACCGTAATTTCTGTAACGGCCACCGCACTGTCACCGTAGGTATGCCCGTAGGATACTTGGTAAGCGGAGAGCTTTCTGCCGAGGAAAATCTTCGCACTATTATCGAGGCACGTGCCGAGGTAGGTCACAACTTTCTTGCAGGTGTTGCCACCGATGAAGGCGATGTTGACACCGCGATTGATCAGCTTTCGGCTCAGCTTGACTATGCCCTGAAAAACGAGTACGTTCCCTCCCAGAACTTCTACGGCATCGGCGGAATGAAGATTTTCCGCGACCTTATCTACAAGATGCAGGGAATGATGCGTGCCGACCATAAGTTCTATAAAAAGGGTGGTTATTATAAGGACTTCCCCCAAAAAGACAAGGGAACTATTATCAAGATGTACCTTGTTGGCTCGCTTCTTGCCAATGAAAAGATCAGAAAGAAGATGGGAAATAAGATGAATGACGGTATGCTTATGCCGTACAATAAGCTCTTTGAAAAAATGGATAAAGAGTCGAAATAAATGAAAAAAGAGAACATTGCGGAAAATATCCGTTATGTTCTCTTTTTTCTATATAAACTTTCGTACTTCACTTAGTGCCAGCCACTCTCTGTAATATGCTCCGTACCGCATTTCATTTTTACCTTCGTAAGTTTTATAGCTTCCGAAAATGTTTATCGCCTCTTCAAAATCCACCCATCGTGGTTCGAGGGCATTTTTCTTTTCTGTTTCTGTCAAAGCTCGCTCACATTCGCCAACAAGCTCGCATACAAAGTAATGACTTATAAAATAATATTCGTGATAGTATTCTTCAAGAGTAAGGTAGTGAGTGTGTGGCTCAACCAAAGTACCGGTCTCCTCGGCAAGCTCTCTTTTGCAACAATCCACAAGGCACTCGCCATCTTCAATTCCACCTCCGGGAATAAGATATTGATCTATGTTTTTCTCATAGCTTAAAAGGATTTTGCCGTTATTGATAAGTATTCCTCGACAGCCCTCGCGAAGCTTTGTATATTCGGGCCATCTGTCCTCTCCAAAAATTTCTATTTTTTTCATTTTACATCCATAAATTTATCAATTTCAAAAAGTATTTTTTCGTCGGTCTGATAGGAAAAATCATTTGCATTTATTTCAATAATTTTGCCGAAATTACTTTGCTGTCTGCCGATATCAATATAATGTTTTAAGCTCTCATAGCCGTCAAAACCCGAGATATGAACGGGATGACGGTTTTCGTTTTCAATTCGGTTTACAAATCGACGGTAGATTATATCCATATCCGCACGAAGAACAAGAGTCAGCATTTCATATCCTGCTTTTTCGGCATTTTCGTGTAGCTTTTTCATCTCGCCTTCTTTGAAATTCGCCTCTAAAATTGCGTCATATCCAAGCTTTACAAGCTCCGAAAAACCGTAGATCATAAGCTCCACAGTAGCCAAAGAAAGCTTTAAATTTTCCTCTCTGTCCTTGAAGCCGACAGTGTCACCAAGCACCTCTTTTATTTTGTCCTTGTACATTACCGCGATGTTGTATCGCTCTGATAATATTCCTGCAAATCTGGATTTTCCGGTTGCAAGATCACCTGTAATTAATAGTAGTTTTTTCATATTTTTATCTTATCATATTATCTACAAAATCACTGTCCCTTGCGGTAAGTTCAACCCAAGCGGGCTTGAAGCCGCATTTTATTGCATTTCTTACAGAAATCACGTTTGACCATGCCGCACAGTAAAAGGGAACTTTGCCAAGCTTTATTATTTCCAATGCCAATCGGCTCGTCAGGGCAGCTGCAACACCCTGACATCTGTATTCAGGTAGCACATCAACACCTATTTGATACATATCCTCGCAATCGGCAGAGCAACCTGCAAGGCCAATAAGCTGATCACCGTCATATGCTCCAACTGCAAGCACGTCAAGATATGCTCTATCCTTGCATAGGGCATTAGACCATTTATCGGTGTAAAGACCGGCAAAATCTTCTCTATGCAATATGCGTGTTTCATAATCACAGGGCAACTTACAAAGTTTATTTACATCGGGCAAAAAATACTCTGCCATAAAGCAGACCTTGTAATTGAATTTTGCCAAAGCTTCGTTTAGTGCAATAATGCTTGGTGACTCAAAGCAACGGTGGGAGGGATATTTTTCAATATATTCTTTGACAGTTTCTTTCATTCTTGGACTTGCCTGTGCTACAATATTACTTCCGTAAGAAACGAGGTCGCATTCAAAGGGCAGGGGAAGGTAAGCTCTTGCTTTATCATTCTTTTTAGAAAGAACTACTTTGTTTTCTCCTGAGACAAAGTCCTCGGGATCGCATCCGCAATCATAAGCTGACTGTTTGAGAGCAATCTGCCATATTTGTTCGTTTGTTATCATTTCTTCATCTCCATATATGGCAGAACGTCAAATCCGTTTTTTCTGTATACTCGAACAGCCCTTTCGTTTTCTTCCTCAACCTCAAGCCGCAGGACAGAGTCGGGATATTTTTCCTCTACCAACCTAAAAAACAAGCTACCTATACCGCATCCACGATAGTTTTCCTCTAAATAAAGATCCTCGATCCAAACACAAGGCCTGCCAAACTCGGTTGAAAAGCTTTTTGCAAGCATACCGTAGCCAATTATTTGTCCCGCTTTTTCAAAAACATATCCCTCAAGATAGGGCGATTCGTTGATACAGTTGTCTATATCGGCCTTAAAAATCTCTTCTGATCCGTTAGACAGCACCGCAGGAGATGCGTAAAACACACGCATCATTTCAAGCACTTTGTTACGGTCATATTCTTTCATATTTCTTATTAAAACTTCCATTTTTACCTGCCAAAAGTTAATCTTCGTCCGGCTTCTGTCCGTTGTGACTCTGCCACTTGCATTCTGTTATTTCCATATTTGTAAATGTGGCCTTGAAGGATGACTCCTCAGGACTGCACGCGTAAATGCCAAAGCGAACAGTTCCGCCGCCCCTCCACATATGGCATACACGCATTTGCCTGAATATATGTCCGTCATCCGAACATTCAACGAGAAAATCCTCCTCTCTGCGACTAAGTCTGTACCACATAGATTTGACCGACGCATTAATCTCGGTGGTTGCCCAGTCGGAGTAGCCGTTGTTTGTTACCACACTTCCGAGATGCTGAAAATGTTCGTTTTCATATTCAATAGATGCCTTCAGCCAGTTTTCGCTGTCAAGATACATAATTATTCCGCATTGGTCGAAGCGATGTTTGCTGTCAAACTCGGTCTTTACTGTGAAGGAGAAGAATTTTTCATCAGTTTCTATTTGCAGGGCAGGGGCATTGTCATTTCTGAAATGGTAGTAGGTCCTCTGCCACAGATCTGTGTGTGGCTCTGTAATTATTTCAATTTTACTCTCATCAATAAAATATTTTTTCGGCTCTCTTGTCCATTCTAAGCTTTTAATGTCAAACCTCATTCTGCAACCTCCGCAAATTTTAAAATATTATACCACAAAAGGCGAAAAATGTAAAGTAAAAGCTTTATACTTAAATAAAAAAGGTAGAGAAAAATCTCTACCTTGTTTTTTAATCCTTGCTGACAACCTTCTTCTGCCAGCTGTGCTTTTCGCACTTGGGGCATTTCATATATCTTGTTCTGCCGTAATGCATAGCCATAAATACGCTACTGTATTTGGGAATATGCCTGTGACCGCACACTCCGCACACGTAATAGCCCGCAGTCTGCTCAATCTTTATCATAAATGGCATGGCTACAAGAATGGGTAGAAGTCCAATAACGATAAGTAGGATTCTGAGCCACTCTGCCACATCCACATATGCCGCAACCATACACAACGCAAGCATTACGGCAACGCATATGCATCCCGCAACAATCTCAAGACGCAGAAGCATCTTGTCGGCGGACTCCTTCTGCTTTACCATTTCAATTAAATTGTTTTCTAAGTTTTTGTTGTAGTTTTCCATTGTAACTACCTCCCCGCAAAGTAAATCGTTTACTGTGATATTAAGTATGTGGCACAGCTCCAGCATTAAAGAGGAATCGGGAAGTGATCTTCCGTTTTCCCATTTTGATATCGCTCGGTCTGTTATTCCAAGCTTTTCGCCAAGCTGCATCTGGGTAAGCCCCTGCTTTTTTTCTGCACTCGGCAATGAATTTTCCAATTTTGATTTGATCCATAGCTGCCTCCTTTCACACTCATTATATCTTTTGGATATTCAAAAGTAAACACACCGTTGGTTGAGTTGGGGAGAAATCAACCGACGGTATAAATGAAATCAATAATTTGTATATTTTTATTTACAAAATTCAAGCAAAAACGGCTAAATTAATTGTCATCCGAATTTCTCTCAACCGATCTTTTTGTTTCAAATCCTTCGGGATATCTCTTTTTAAGCTTTTCGATATTGGCCTCAAAAATGTCATCGAGCTTCATATCAATAGCCGTTGCCGCCTCTGCAAGATACCAGGCAATATCGCCAAGCTCCTTTGCAAAATGCTCTTTATCAAACTCGTGACCGTGGGCATACCACTTTTTTACAAGATCAATCGCCTCGCCCGACTCTCCGCAAAGTCCCATAACACTGTTTATAAGCATCTGTCCCTTGTCAAGCTCGGGATTTACGGTTGTCATTGCCAGCTTCTGATATTCGTTTAAAGTCATTTTCCATCTCCTTATCAAGTATTTCTTTCGCTCTTTTCAGTATTGGAAGCTCTCTGTTTCTGATTATTCTTCCCAGCATTGATGTGAGATTTTGATCATATTCATCTAAGGCATCCTCGTAACTAAGTCGCAGGGTAGAGAGGTGAAAACATTCTATTTCATCCTCGGTAAGACTCTTTTCGCCAAAGGAAAGCACCCGACACAGATAAAAATTATTTATATTATGCCTGTGAATAAGGTTGTAGTAGTCACTGACAACACCTAATTTGCAAAGAACCTCAACCTCTGCACCAAGCTCCTCGCGTAGCTCTCGTTTAATAGCAGATTCAAGCTCCTCGCCACCTTCAACTCCGCCACCGGAGGTCTCGATAACCTTTGCTCTGCCAAAATCATCGTCTCGATCCGCCCTGACAAAGTAAAAATACCCGTCTTTATCTACAACAATGGCTCTTACAATTTGCCTGTCGTGATCGGTGTATTCAAAAGGCCACTCCTCGTCACGAAGTGACAGGAATATTTCTTTGTTTTTCATATATAAACTCCTTATTTTTGCTTGTGTTCATTTTCGCTTGGCAGGGTGTCCTTTATCATAATAAGTGTGCTTATTATCATAATCACAAGTGCAATTTAAAGGGAATAAGTCTTACAAATTTTTCGCCAACACAGTAGCTGGGAAGCTTTGCCCATAATGTCTCTGTCAGCGGTTCACTTGTGCTTTCATACACAATCTGCCTTGTTTTATCATACAAATCTGCGACTTTTCCCGTTTGCTTATCTAAAAGCTCTTCAATCTTTTTGTCCATTTTTAAAACCTCATTAAGCTTTATTTTCTCGTTCCGTTGGCATTAAATGTTCTTTTCAGTGCCGCTTCCGTAAGAAAAATTGAGACAATCAAAACTATCAATTGTACAACCATAACAATCATTCCAACACCACCAATAGTGTCCTCATCGCTACGATAAAATGGAATATGTGCTATGCTGGAGGGTATAACGGTTATTAGTCCAATTATACACCAAAGCCGACCGCAGTGCTTGTGTGCAAACTGCCAGGTGTCCATATTTTTCATAGACATCTCCGTTCTGTATCCAAACAATCCGTTTATATTTTTCGGTGTGCGTTTCCACATCAAAAGTCCGCCGACAATCATACATACGGGAATTAATATATCACATATAAGCATAAACCACCAGAATCCCATATCTTACTCCTAGAAATTATTATTTAAAATAATTATATCACAAAAGGATACATAAGTAAATAGGACGGCTTGAATTTTAAATCAAACCGCCCTTTATTTTATCAACAAATAATGCATTATTAAACCGGATTATTTACCCCCATATCCCATATTTCTGTTTAAAAGCTTTAAATATTCTTCGAAATTTGCATCGGGAAGATTGCCATTTGTTTTTCTCACGGCTTCTTCCTTGCTGATTTCACGAAAATCATAGTCGTGCCTGAAATTTGAAAATGAGATGTTGCAATTCTCCCATTTTTCAAGCTCGGGAATAAATCTTACAAAAAATTCGCTTGATTTTTCGTATGCCAACAAAAAACCGTTATTTAAATCCTCATAAAAACGGATATTTTCTTTATTCATAATGTTTCCTTTCAAAGTTCAAGTGCGTTGTTTTATTGTGTACTTCATCGGTGTAAATTTTATTCCGTTGATTTCTTGTTCATCGCTCAGAGGAATAAACCCGATTTTCAGGTAGAAGGGAAGCCCGTAAGGCGAAGAATTCAAGGTCAGTTCGCTAAGCGAAGGATTTTCCCTTAAAACATCATCAAGCAGGTAATTGAAAATCGCTCTTGCAATTCCTTTTCGGTGATACTTTTTCTTCGTGAATACAAGGTTAATGTGGGTTTTGTTGCTTCGCATACCCATTATTGCAACAATTCTTTCGCCGTCAAAAGCAGCATAAATCGGACATACTCCACATCTTGCTTTTTCAAGATATTCGACATTTTCCACAATATCCCTTTTAAAGCTTTCCACACCCAAGGGATCGTAATCGGGTGCCTCAAATTGCATAAACACTTCAAGTGCCAACTGCATTGCCATATCAACCTCGTCGGAGGTTATTTTTCTGATAATGATATTATCCATATTACTTGTCATTAGCTTACCTTCTTTTCTTTGTTTCGGGCAGCTCTTTGTACATTCTTTCGAACAGCTCGCAGATCAGGGAGCTGTCCTCAACGTCTTCTATAAGCAGCATCTCCTTTGCTCCTTCGTAGGGAATCTCCTTCGGTGCTTTTGGAAGCAATGCAACAGCCGATGGTACGTGCTTTACAAGCAGGCGGTTGTCATAAATACCGCCAACCACCTTGCCACCATAGTACAGAACATATTCACCCATCATAGCTCGGGCAGATAACCCACCGCACATTTCTAAAACAAATTCTAAATACTCTTTACTGCTTGCCATAATTATTATTCTATTTCTAGACTTAACTTTATGGGAGACGCATCGTAGGATTTGTCTTCCCAGCCGGTATATCTTTCACCGTTTTTATTGTATAGCTCCGATTCCTCAAGCCAAACAAATATAACAATTTCCTTGCTTTCTCCTGCAGAAAGGTCAATCGCAAGACCGCTTACGATTTCATTTTTAGAGCTGAAATGCAATATTGACTCGGGGTCATTTTCTTTGTGAAAAATATTTTCGTTCTTATCATAATACTTATACACGCGAAGATCACCGCCAATAAGTATTCCAACCCTTAAATAATCGGTAACGTATTTATTATCATCAACTAATTTTAAAGAGAGGGCGTATGTATCATTTTCCAAGCTTGCAATTTCAAATTTATATATATTTGCATTTGATATTTTTTCATTGCTTGTGAAATCAATATTTGAATATTTTTCCAACGGTTGATGATTTAATCCTTCGGTTGAAAAATTGAACGAGTTGACTTTTTCGCCATCTACAATAATACTTGCGCTTTCATCTGAGCACAGTACGTCAAGAGAGCAAAGGTGGCTTCTGTCGCAGCTAACAAGAGAAAAAAGAAAAATCAGAATAATCATCCCACAAATAAATCTTTTCATAACAATCCTCCTCGTCATATTTTTTGTTTCCTAAATTTATTATAGCACATAATATACGACTTGTAAATAAAAAAATAAAGCCCCGAAAGTCACAAACCTTCGGGGCAGGGTTTTTATATGTATTTAAATCAAAAAAAGATGTCATCTCTTTTTGTAAATCACAAGCTCGGGATTGTCTCCGTTTTCCTCATAGGTGCAGACGAGAAGAAAATCCATATTTGCAGCAATACCAAAGCATCTTCCGCCGTATTTGCTTTCCAGCTGACTTCCGAGATAGGTCTGTTTATCATCAAGAAATTTGACCTTTTCTCCGTTCGGCAGTGTGTATTCCATATTGATGAATTCACCCGAAAGCACGTTTAAATTCTCTACCTTAGGTAAACCTTCGATATGCAAAAGCGTGTTGAATTCATGAATCAGTTGTTTCTTAAATTCTTCAAGTTTTTCTTTTCCACCGATTTCAGCATATCGCTTCCAGATATCAAGTGTATACTCACCGCCCGAATAGCACCATTTGCAGTATTCCTCGTTGAAAAATCCGTCTTTTTCACGGCTGATATTGCAATCATCCATCGTCATACCGCAACACTCGCAAATAAGCTCTCTCGGTGAACCAAGGAGCGTATTTATCGAAACGTCAAACAATTTTGAGAGAAGCTTTAGTGTATCTATATTCGGTGTCGTTTCGCCATTCTCCCACCGAGACACCGCCTGCCTTGTTACAAATATCTTTTCCGCAAGCTCCTCTTGCGAAAGCCCGCTTTTCGATCTTAATTCACGAATAATATCCTTTGTTTCCATAAAATCACCACCTTCAAAGTTTGTGATTATATTATACCATATACTTTAAGAATTGAAAAGCATCTGCCTGTTGCTGTCTACTCAATAAATTGGAATTTGTCGTTTTGATAAATAAAAATATCAATTTCTAAATGGCTTGTTAAAAGAACCTATTTCTATCAAATTCCCCTCAGGGTCTGCAATGTAGCAGGTTCGCTGTCCCCACGGCTCAGTTACAGGTTCTAATACAGAGACAGCCCCTTTGCTGATGGCCTTTTCGTATTCAGCATCCACTTCCTCAAAGGTATCAACATACAATGCGATTTCCGTATGTCCGTTGAGCCCTTTTATGTATTCATATTTACGGCCTGTCATTTTCTCAAAATCTTTTCTTCCGTACAAAAGAAATAATGTATCATCTTTAATCA
>JAZSRX010000062.1:0-27891 GCA_045538685.1 Eubacteriales bacterium
CGAAACCGCGAGTTTTGGTGCAAGGGATATTACGTAGATACCGTGGGTAAAAACACGAAAGCGATAAAAGAATATATAGCCGACCAGTTAAAGCAAGACAAAGAAAGTGATCAAATAGCAATGTTTGACCCACGGGACCCATTTATGGGTAGTAAGTAACAATTGCATGGCTGGCAGGCCAATCTAAAACGCACTTGTGCGTCGCCAGTAGCGATTAGGGCTATGCCCAAAAATGAAATACCCCCCGTTTTACGAGGGGATCTTTTTTGCTTTTCTTTTCTATTAAATCAAACCCTTGTATCCCACATACCGCAGAAGGAGTCGATGGGGTCTTTTCCGCGGAAGTCGCCGGTCAGAAGGGCATCCACAAGTGCGTCGATTGTTGCATCCTTGGAGTCATAGGCATTTACATAGGTGCGGAGCATTGGACAATCGGCAAGAATTGTGGGCTTATTAACACTTATTCCGATAACCGGCAGTTCGTGAACATACCAGGGAATTTCACCGCCACCCTTTGAAAGTCCAAAGGAGGGCGGGCCGTTCATAACGTCAAAGAGCGAAATGACAAGATCCTGCTTTGAAATAAAGTCCTCTATTGAGTGCTTTCCTGCAAAATAAAGATTCAAATTTGGCTTTTCGCCTCTTTTGATCATTTCCTTCATCCTTTCAATAGGACTTTCATATATAAAAACTTCAAAACCGTTCTTTTCAAGCCCTGCCTTCAGTTTTTCTGCAGGAGTCAGCTTGCCGTCTGCTCCTGCGTACATTTTCAGTAGTGGAGTAAGAGCATTCTCACTTCCGCTTATGGGAACAATCATTATTCGCTTTGTTCTCTCGGGAGAGAGGGGAAGTACATTTTTATCAAGATTTTTTACAAGAGTTATCGCGTCGCGGCTGATTGCACTGAAATATGATTTATTCTCTTTTTTGCAAAGCTTAGTTGTCAAATTGTCGCTTTGGGGTTGGAAATCGTTGTTTTTGTAAAGACCAAGCTTTGATTTAAGTCCAAGTATTCTTGTAAGTGCCTCTTCCATTCGTTCCTCGGAAATTATGCCGTTTTTATATGCCGAAAGCATAGTGTTATAATCCTCGTCGGGATCGTTAAAGAATAAGAACATATCGCACCCTGCATTGATCGCCAGGGGCAGCATATCGGCTCTTTTCATCCTGTTTGTCATTGCAACCATATGACTTGCGTCGGTAACAACCACTCCGTTAAATGAGAGCTTCTCTCGGAGCAGGGAAGTCATTATATCATAGGACAGGGTTGCAGGAAGAATATCCTCGGGCGGAACATTTCCTTTCATATCCCGAATAATATTGGGCATAAGTATATGACCGCCCATTATTGCATCAAGACCTTCGTCAATCAGTGTCTTATAAACCTTTCCATAGGTTTTCATCCATTCATCAAGGCCAAATTCGTTAATGTTGTTGGAAATGTGGGCATCGCGGAAGTCCAGTCCGTTGCCGGGAAAGTGCTTTGCTGTGGCGGCAATGCCTTCGGTTTTGTGAAGTCCCCTCATATATGCCAAACCCATTTCCGCCACTCTTTCGGGATCGTTGCCGAAGGAACGGGAGAGAACCTCTTCACATCTGTAATTATAAAGTATGTCAACCACAGGGGCAAATGCCATATTGCATCCTGTTACCTTCATCTCCTCGCCCGAAATTCTGCCCATTGCCTCGGCATATTCGGTATTTCCCGTTGCACCGACCTTGATTGCCGAGCCAACCTCTGTTCCGTCGGAGCACACACCGTCACCGCCCTTTTCGGGATTGCAGGCGATAAACAGGGGGATTTTTGAGTGTTTTTGCAGAATTTCGTTCTGTTTTGCAAGCTTTTCCGCCGTTAAGGGATTGTAGCGACAGCCACCAACGTGATATTTTTCTACCAATTCTTTAAGATAATCCTCATCCTGACTTGCGGTGAGCTGGAAAAAGAGCTGTCCAACCTTTTCCTCGGCTGTCATTTCTTTTATTGTTTCTTTTACCCGGCTGATTTGTTCATCGGTAAGATTGTAAGGTGCAATTTTAAGATTTACCATTTTTTCTCCTTTAATCTGTTAAGCTTTCTGTAAATTCGCGTATCTTTTTTTCCTGATATTCGGAGGTGTAGCAGCCGCCGACAAGTCGGGGCAGAGCTTGGGAAATAAACTCTTTCCAACTTTTTTCTTCCTTTTTATATATAATGGGGAAAAAATACACACCGCATTTTTTCGCCGCACGAAGATCGCCGGGTGCATCGCCGCACATCAGAACCTTGCTCGGTTCATAGCCCTTTTTCAGCAATTCACTGATGCAGTCTGACTTGCTTCCGTCATTTTGAGAAAAAACAATGTCGGTGAATCTTAACAGACGGTGACCTTCCCATTCTTCTTCCAATGCTTTTGGGTTAGCACTTGAAACAACAGCCACGTCTGCGTGAAGCTTTGAAAGCTCGAGAGCATCCTCGGCATATGGAAAGGGAACTTTGTTTTTAATAGACAGGTTTTCAAGATCAAGGTTAACACTTCGACTCCAATTTAATGCCTTTTTAAAGATTGTCTCATCGGGATTTTGCTCCACTGCAAATAGAAGTTCTTTCTCGGATAATTCAGCCGATTCATTTACCCACAAAAGAAGCTTATCCACACCCTCAATCCTTTTATACTTTTGGTTTATTTCGTCCAGGATCATAGCAAGACCTCTGAAACGGTTAATTCCTCGGGTTTTGGAGGAGAGATTAACCTCATTCCACCGGTTAAGAATCTCACGTTTCCATTTTTCAAGTCCCCACTCCTCTATCAGATGCGGACCGAAGTAGTTTTCGTGCTTTAAATCCATAGTGTTCATAACGCAGCCGTCACTGTCAAAACAGATAAGCAGATCTTTTTTCTTTTTGTAATAGGATAATGAATTCATTCTTTTCTTCCTGTTGAATATATTTATTAATACCATTATGCCAAAAGTTTGAGGTTTTAAGCAAAATCATACATTTTTACCTTTAAATTTATATATAAAGCTATAAAATATGCACTTTTTCTCTTCCTGCAAGAAAACTTGCAAAAATCAGTGTATGAAAGAGGCGGTGTTTGACCTTGCAGGTTGTTGCATGGGTCTTTTTGCATTAATTGTACCTGCAAAATTGTTCAAATTGCCCAAAAAGTCAGATGTATCAATGGGTTTTGGCAAAAGAAACGGGGTGAAAAGGTGGTTAATATGCACAAAAATTCATAAAAGTTATATTATGCATAAAATATGCATATTGATGCATAAAAATACACCAAAAACTGTCAAAAATGAAGGAGGACGTCAAATTCTTGCAAAAAAGTGCCATTTTTTGATGCAAAATGAAGGAAAAAAAGAAAAAATCTTCAAAAAGTGAAAAAAATATTCAAAAAGGGGTTGACAAATGAAAAGTGATGTTGTATAATAGGAGCATCTATTTCATTTTTGAGTAGAATTTTTTTATTTTAGTGCACCCGGCAGAAAGCTGGACGCTTCCGCTTGGTGCAAATTGAGTTTTTAAAATATTTATTTATTTTAAATACTTATCTTAATTTGTATATTTACTATTAGTTAAATGAATATTTAACATTGGCTAAATATAAAAAATTCTTAGAAAGGACTTTTTAATCATGAAAAGTACAAAGATTTTATCTCTCATCCTTGTTGTGATCATGTGCTTCACACTTCTTGCATCTTGTAAGAAGCCCGATAACAATCAGGGAAATAACAACAACATAGGAGGCGTTGAGGACGATACCAACAAGCCCGGTGGCAATGGCGGCGATGTTACTCCTCCCGATGACGACGAAGATGACATCACACCTCCCGATGGCGGCGAAGAAATTACTCCTCCTGCTCCCGAGCTCGGTGGCGTATTCGTAGCTCCCGTTCGTCCCGCTGATGCAGAACTTCCTGCACCCAAGCTTGGCGACTACACCTACAACAGCTACTCCACAGCTCTCGGCTCCAACTGGAACCCTCATGCTTGGGAAACCAACGCTGAGCAGTCTATGCTTGGTTACATCACCTCTCCCTTCGTAACTATCGAGGCACTCGATACCGAAGAAGGTCTCTACCAGTGGGTTGGTGAAATGGCAACCGGTATTAAGGACGTTACCGCTGAGAAGACCGATCTTCTTACTCAGTTCAATGTAAATCTTCCTAAGGACACTGCAGCTGCAGACGTTAAGGAAGGTTACGTATTCGAGTTCACTCTTAATCCTGATGCAATGTGGCAGGATGGCACTATCATCAATGCTGATTCTTACATCTACTCCATGCAGCAGCTTCTTAATCCTCAGATGAAGAACTACAGAGCTAACCTTTACATCTCCGGTGAGTCTGCAATCGCAGGTGGTTTCGCCTACTACTACTCTCTTGATGAAGGTTACTATGATGGCGTAGGTGCTTCCGGTTACGCAACTAACCAGGCAGCTATCGACGACGGTAAGGTTATTTACGTTGACGTTTGGAATCTCTTCACCGGCGTTAAGGGTCTTACTGACGAGAACGGCAATCCCTGTCCTCAGTGGCTTGCATACAACGACGAAACCTTGTACGGCGGTGCTGACGGCATTTCCGGTAAGTGGGTTTGGGACACATACAGCAGTCTCCTTGAAGTAAACGGCGGCTATGATGCTTATGTTTCTATTTACACTGTAAACGAGAACATGGGTGCAAGCTGGGACGGCGTAGGTCTTATTAAGACCGGCGAATACAGCTTCATCTACATTTGTGCTAACAAGATCGACTTCAACTACTTCCTTACCTCTTGTACTGACACTTGGCTTGTTCACCAGGAGCTTTACGAGGCAGGCAAGACCGAGGTTGACGGTCTTATCGTTACCGACTACTGCACATCTCTTGATACCACCATGTCTTATGGTACTTACAAGATGACTTCCTTCGAGGAAAACAAGCAGGTTATATACGAGCAGAACGAAAAATGGTACGGCTTCGAGAAGTCCGGCGATTACCTTGTTTCTTACACTGAGTTCGAGGTTGACGGCAAGTATCTCCAGCAGTACATCACTACTAAGGTAGTTATCGACGTTATGGACGAGAGCGTTGCAAAGCAGAAGTTCATGAAGGGCGAGATCATGTCTTGGGCTCCTCCTGCAGCTGAGCTTAGCGACTACAAGTTCTCTGACAGACTTCAGATCGTAGATGAGACATACACCATGTCCTTCTTCTTCCACACCGACGTTGACAATCTTAAGGCACTTGACGAATCCGGAAAGAATGCTAACTCTGTTGTTCTTTCCAACACCACATTCCGTAAGGCAATGTCCCTTGCAATTGACAGAGAGGAATTCGTAACTGCGACTCAGGCATGGACTCCTGCCTTCTCTCTTATGAATCACCTCTACCACTACGATATCTTCAACGATCCCGCTTCCTCTTACAGAAAGTCTGAAGAGGCGATGAAGGCAATCGTTAACCTTTACGGTGTTGAGTACGGTGCTGGCAAACTTTATCCCACTCTTGAGGCAGCTCATGCTTCCATTACCGGTTTCAACGGCACCGAAGCTAACTTGCTCTTCAAGCAGGCATATGCTGAGCTTGTAGAGGCAGGCCTTTACAACGGTGGCGACATCAAGATCCAGATCGGTTGGGCAAAGGGTGGCCTTCAGCAGGAAGATAACGACCAGTGCGATATCATCGAGGAGCAGCTTAATGCAGCACTCGCTGGCACCGGCTTCGGAACTATCACTCTTGAACCCCTTGGCAACATCAACGACAGATACGGTGATACCGCTAACGGTCTCTATGCTATCGGTTACGGTGCATGGGGCGGTGCAGCGTTCTATCCCTTCAGAAACTTCCAGGTTTACATGGATCCTGATCAGTACGACATCAACGAAGCAGGTTGTTGGGATCCCACTACCGAGCAGCTCACTCTTGTAGTTGACGGTAAGGAAGAAACCATGACATGGCAGCAGTGGTCCAACTCTATGATTGGTACCGGTAAGTTTGCTGATGCTTCCAACGAAGTTAAGCTTCAGATCACAGCTCAGCTTGAGGAAAAGTTCCTTGCAAAGTTCTACAGAATTCCTCTTGCAGTTACCACCGTATGTTCTCTTAACTCCTACAAGATCGAAGATTACACCGATGAGTACAACATTATGTACGGCTTCGGCGGCTTCCGTATCATGGATTACAACTACGATGATGCAGCTTGGGCAGCATACGTTGCTAGCCAGCCCAACGGCGAGCTTGATTACAAATAATTCTTAGAGGTAAAATAATTTTTACTGAAAGTGAATAAACACGCAGGTAATGGGGGAATTTTATTCTCCCATTACTTTGCGATTAAAAGATAATCAAATTTTAGGCAGTTTGAAACTAAGGACGGCCTAATATACCAAAAAATGGTAATAATTAAGGTATAACCTTGGGGAAATCGCGTCAAAGATTGGAATTTTTTTAAAAAAATCTCTAAGAGTTTGGCGAGGCCTTTGGCACGATTTTCCCAAGGTTAGGTTGCCCTTTAACAGCATTTTGTTTTTTGGGTAATCGGGAAGAACCTAATTTGAAAGGTCAAAAAACAATGATTAAGTATGTATTTAAACGTGTGCTCTTAATGCTTGTGGCACTTTTCTGTATCACAACCATATGCTTTATGCTTATAAGAGCTCTTCCTATGTCTCCTCCTGAGGGTGCGTCAAATGCACAGAAACAGCAGATTGAAGACATTTGGAATGCAAGAGGTTATAACGAACCTCTTTTAGTCCAGTACGGAATCTATCTTCGTGATATTTTCACAAAATTTGATTTTGGTACATCATGGGTTATTAAGAAAACCGCACCTGCGTGGGAGCTTCTTGCAGGTAAGCTTCTCCCCACAGTGTTGGTTAACTTCTATTCTCTTATCGTTTCCGTGCCGATCGGTATTGCACTTGGTATTTATGCAGCGATTAAGAAGAATAAGTGGCAGGATCACATAATCAGCGTTATCGTTATCCTGTTTGTTTCGGTTCCCAGCTATGTTTATGCTTTCTTGGTGCAGTATTTCCTGTACTATAAGTTGGGCTGGTTTGAGCCCACTGTTCTGTCTGTTCACGACGCAGGCGGAAGCTGGTTCACCTGGGCGATGTTTATGAGTATGGTACCTCCGATTCTTGCACTTTCCTTTGGTCAGATCGCAGGTCTTTGCCGTTTCACCAGAGCCGAGCTTACCGAAACTCTTACATCCGACTATATGCTTCTTGCTCGTACTAAGGGTCTTACCCGCAGTCAGGCAACTACCCGTCATGCTCTGAAGAACGCAATGGTACCGATTCTTCCTTCCATCCTTGGAAGCTTTATCAGTATTCTTGGCGGTTCGCTTATTATTGAGCAGATATTCTCCATCCCCGGTGTTGGTGCTCTTTACACCGAGTCGATCTTCAAACGTGACTACGACGTATTTATGATGGACAGTATCTTCTATACATTCCTAAGTCTTGCTTCGGGTATTATTATCGACATCAGTTACGGATTTATTGATCCTAGAATCAGAATGGGAGAGAGATAATATGGCAAAAGAAATGAATATTAACTTGATCCCTAAGGATAAGCTCGTCCTTGCAGACAGAGGCGATCACATTAAGGATCAGAAGTTTGATGATAAGCCAATTGGCTATTTTAAGGATGCCTGGAGACGTTTCTGCAAAAACAAGGCATCTATCGTTGCAGCAATTATAATTCTTATGATAGTTGTATTTGCTATCGTAACGCCTTTCTTTAACACAGGTACAGGTACATCCTTTGATACCCGTTATGCAAAGAAGGGTCCGAGAAATGTATTCCTTTCTCAGTTCGGCATTGCTACCGGTGACGTTGATAAGGGCTTTAACGAGCGTGGCTTTATCTACGAAATCGCAAAGGGTATCGGTGCTTACAATTCCACAGGCAAAATCCCTACTCTCGGTCAGGCGGTTGCTGACGGCGGAAATCTTCAGCCCATAACAGGAATTAATTCCATTACCGAGAAGCAGCAGGGAACACAAACCAATATGATGTATGATGCATCTGTTGATGAATACGTTTCTGTCGGTTTCATTTATCTCCAGGTTTCTAAAACCGAGTATGAGAAAATGGTTGCTTGGCAGGAAGAAAACGGAATCCAGCTTCTTTATCCCCTTATCGACAGCAACAATGATTTTTGCTTCGATGCTAAGGACGCTAACTGCTGGTATAAGACTGATGACAAAGGTCAGCCCATGTATACTACTACATCCAAAACCGGCAGGGTAAAAGCAAAGTATATTGAATATAATCAGGTTGGTGAGATCGTTCTTGAGGACAACTACCTTCGTTATCCTTATGGTTGGCCTCTTGATCCCGACAAAGAAGCATCTGAAGGCGATCTTGCATACTTCGTATATCAGGGCGGCGGTAACACTCCTGAGACAGCAGAGCGTAAGATAAGAACCCTTTACTACAACTACTATCAGTACAAGCACGATATGGCAGAGCCCGAGTTCATTTTCGGTACTGACGTTTCGGGTTACGATCTTGCTCAGCGTATTGCAATGGGTCTTCGTCTCAGTCTCCTCTTCTCCGTATGCATCTTCGCCATTAACTTCGTTCTTGGTGCAATGTACGGTGCGGTAGAGGGCTATTACGGCGGCACTTGCGACCTTCTTCTTGAGTTCGTTGCATATATCCTTTCGGGTATACCCTTCGTAGTTGTATCTACACTGTTCCAGATACATTTGGCGGCGAAGGTTGGACCGATACCAAGCTTGCTGTTTGCCTTCGTGCTAACGGGCTGGATCGGAACGGCCAGTCTTGTAAGAACCCAGTTTTACAGATTTAAAAACCAGGAATACGTTATGGCGGCAAGAACTCTTGGTGCAAAGGATAAGCGTATTATCTGGAAGCATATCTTCCCCAACACTCTTGGAACCATTATTACATCTTCGGTTCTTTCTATTCCCGGAGTTATCTTCTCCGAGTCTATGCTGACCTACCTCGGCATTGTAAACCTTAATTCCAAGACCAGCACATCTCTCGGTACAATTCTTGCACAGGCAGAGGGCATCTGGTCCAGTAAGCCCCACGTTATGCTGTTCCCTGCGTTGTTCTTATCTCTTCTTATGATTTGCTTCAACCTGTTCGGTAACGGTCTTCGTGACGCTTTCAACCCATCGCTTAGAGGATCGGAGGACTAATAAATGGCTAATAACATTCTTGAAGTTAAAAATTTAAAAGTATCCTTCCGTACTAATAACGGTACCGTTAAAGCGGTAAGAAACATTTCCTTTAATCTTGAAAAGGGTGAAACTCTCGCCATCGTTGGTGAGTCCGGCTCCGGTAAGTCTGTTACTTCCAAGGCGATCATCGGTATCCTTGCAGGTAACTCTATCGTAGAGAACGGCGAAATCCTTTATGACGGACGTGATCTTCTTAAGATCAACGAAGAAGAAATGTGCAAGATCAGAGGCGACAAAATCTCTATGATCTTCCAGGATCCCCTCTCTTCTCTTGACCCTATCGTAAAGATTGGTCAGCAGATTACCGAGGCGATGCTTCTTAAAAACAAAACCAACCGCAAGAGAGCTAAGGAAGAGTTCAATACAACTCTTAAGTACCTTAAGGAAGCAATGATTGCGGCGGTTAAAGAAAACAATATGCCGGAGGAAAATATTCCTTCGCTTATAAAGACCTTTGATGATTTCAACATCCTTGCAATAGGTCTTGAAAATAAGTACAATGCAGCACGTGCATATGCAGAGGAAACAAGAGCAGAGCTTGATTACTTCCTTTATATGTCAGAGAAAAAGCAGAAGCTTGAGGTTAAGAAGAATCTTGCTGAATATCTGGCACAGTATAAGAAAATAAAGAACGATTTCCTTACTGCAGGACTTGATGAAGAGATTGACGAGTCCATTATGGCACTTGAAGCTGCAAAGAATAACTATTCTCCTCTTATGGGAGAAAACGGCAAGCCCATTCCCTATTATCTTCCCGAAGAAACTATCAGCGAAATCAGAAGAGCAATTGTAATTCTTGACAAGGTTCTTGCCCGTCCCACACCTAACTTCTTCCGTATCGGATACTATGTTTACAAGAATCCTACAGAAGTGCTTAATAAGGTTGATATAGACGGTCTTAACGAAATGGCTATCAAGTATTTGATGAACGACTTTATGACTCAGTTCATTGAGTACGAAACTATGGCTGTTCGTTATTCTGCAAAGGTTTCTTACGAGGCGAAGCGAGCAATTCTTCCCGAACTTGCGGCGGCTAAAGAGTACTTTGCTAAAACAGAAAATCTTGAAGCAAAGGAAACGAATGCAATTGTAGAAAAGCTTTGCAAGTTGGTTGACGGTGCTATTGACCGCCTTGAGTATAACAAAGACAACGTTGCTTATACCTTCGAGTCCAGCATTAAGGCAGCGGCTAACAAGTATTTCCTTTACGAAAAGCTTAATCCCAAGGAAGAGAAGCGTTTCGAGCGTCAGAGTGCAAAGCGTGAAGCTCTTATTGCAAAGGGCAAGAAGATTGACTGGAAGGTTGTTCCCAAGAACGTATCCGACCTTAACGATCTTCGCGAAGAATGTATCTCTGTAATTAACCGTCTTGAAAATAAGTACAACAGAGATATCGAGGCATTCTCTTCTCTTGACTTTGACAAGATTGCAATCGGTCTTGTTGACTACCTTAAAGAGAGAGCTTCCGAGGTTGTCTACACCATCACCAAGAGTATGGCGAAGGAAAAGGCAATCAAGCTTATGGAAGAGGTTGGTATTCCCGAGCCCCGTGTTCGTTACAACCAGTATCCCTTCGAGTTCTCCGGCGGTATGAGACAGAGAATAGTTATTGCTATCGCTCTTGTTGCTAACCCCGATATCCTTATCTGTGACGAGCCCACCACAGCTCTTGACGTTACAATTCAGTCTCAGATTCTTGAGCTTATCAACAATTTGAAGAAGGAAAGACAGCTTTCTGTTATCTTCATTACCCACGACCTTGGTGTTGTTGCTAATATGGCTGACAGAGTTGCTGTTATGTACGCAGGTAAGATCGTAGAGCAGGGAACCAGCGAGGATGTATTCTATGATCCCAGACATCCTTATACCTGGGCACTCCTTTCTTCTATGCCCGACCTTGATACCAGCGAAAAGCTTGATGCTATTCCCGGTACTCCCCCTAATATGATTTATCCTCCCGTTGGCGATGCCTTTGCGGAGAGAAATAAGTATGCTCTTAAGATTGACTTTGAGATGGAGCCCCCTATGTTCAGAGTTTCGGATACTCACACAGCGGCTACCTGGCTGCTTCATCCCGATGCTCCTAAGGTAGAGCTTCCTAAGATTATCAGAGATCGTATCGCAAGAATGAATGCAAAAGGAGGTAATGACAATGTCTGAAAAAACATATCCTGAAGTTCAGGCAGGCGAAGTCCTCCTTAAGGTTGAAGAGCTTTCACAGCACTTCGGTCCTCTCAAGGCGGTTGATAAGGTTTCCTTCGAGGTAAAGAAGGGTGAGGTATTTGGTTTGGTTGGTGAGTCCGGATGCGGTAAAACCACCACGGGCCGTACTATAATCAAGCTTTACAACCCCACCGGCGGTAACGTTTACTTCAAGGGGCAGAGAATAGGTGCAGGTACACTGTCCTACAGAGAGGAAATAAAGAATGCCCGTGCAAAGGCAAAGGCAGATATTGCAGAGCTTCTTAAAGACAATCAGGGGCATCCCGAAAACACCGAATCCAACAATGCAAAGATTGGCGATATCAAAGCAAATCTTCAGGCAATAGTTGCCGAAAACAAGGCGGCGATTAAGCAGGCCAAGTTTGACAATAAGAAGGCAGACAGAGATCTTGTTACACAGATCCAGATGATCTTCCAAGATCCTATAGCTTCTCTTAACCCCCGTATGACCGTTCGTGAGATTATCTCTGAGGGTATGGTTATTAAGGGTATTAAGGATAAGAAATATATTGACGATCAGGTTTACGATATTCTTGACAAGGTTGGTCTTGTTCCCGAGCACGCAAGCAGATATCCTCACGAGTTCTCGGGCGGTCAGCGTCAGCGTATCGGTATTGCAAGAAGTGTTGTTATGCATCCTGAGATGATTATCGCAGACGAGCCCGTATCGGCTCTTGACGTATCTGTTCAGGCACAGGTTATTAACCTTCTTAACGAGCTTAAAGAGTCTATGGGACTTACCATTCTCTTTATCGCTCACGACCTTTCGGTTGTTAAGTACTTCTCCGACCGTATCGGTGTTATGTACTTCGGTAAGATGGTAGAACTTGCTGATGCAGACGAGCTGTTCAGACATCCTATGCATCCTTATACCAGATCTCTTCTTTCTGCTATTCCTCTTCCCGATCCCAGAACCGAGAAGACAAGACAGAGAATTAAGTATAATCCTCTTGATAGCCACGATTACTCTGTAAACAAGCCCACCTTCCGCGAGGTTCTTCCCGGCCACTTCGTTATGTGTAATGACGATGAGGAAAAGGCATACAAAGTTGAATTCGGAATTGACGAGGAAAACTGAAGGTGAACGAAAAGATTGTTTCTTATCTGAAAAAGTACCTTGCATCATTCGCTATAATGGGTGTTGTAACCTCTACGGTGCTTATTCTAAAGGGCTACTCTGCAGAGCTTGACAGAGTTACCAGACTTCATTATCTTGCCGACTCATTTACTATACCAAGTGTAATAATTGTTATGGTAGGACTTCTTGTCTGGGTGTCCACCGAGGGTACGTTTGATATGCTTTCATACGGTCTCGGCAGAGGACTTAAAACTCTTATTCCCGGCTCAACGCAGAATCACGAAACCTTCTATGACTACAAAAAACGCAAAGTTGCAAAGAGAATTTCGGGTTATTCATTCCTGTTTATCAGCGGAGGTATCTATTTTATACCCGCTTTGATATTCATAATTCTCTATCTTTGTGCATAAAAAATCAGTCCCGCTTCTTTTGGAGTGGGGCTGTTTTTTGTATAAAACAGGCAAAAATGACAACTATAATTGTCAAATAACCGCAAAATATCCTCTTTTTTGTTAAAAATCAGAGAAAAAGATTCTCGAAAAATGTGTTAATTTTTAGAAAACCATTTGCTCATCTTTTGCGTTAGTTCCATTCGGCTTGTATTAAAAATGATTTACAAAGAAAGGAACCGTGTCACGTATTCGCTAAAATGTGACATATCCGTATCAAAATAAGCTTTACAATCTTGTGCAGTTGTGACAAACTTTTTTTAAACTTGATTATTGGCTTGTAGAATGTTGACAATTTTTAAAAGCTATGTTATAATTTTGACGAGGGCGAGTATTTTATATATTTATACTTGCCTTAAATGATATTAATTACAGGCAATGCCTGAATAAAAAAGGAGAAAAAACATGAGAACATTTGGTAAAGTTGTTTCGATTATCCTTTTGGTTCTGTTCGTAATCATGATACCTGTAAATGTTGTTGTCAGAATGTTTGACAACACCATTTCTCTTCTGATTGCGGGTAATTCCTTCTGGACACTCGAAAACAAGGATCCCAACGCAATCTATTTTGAAAAGGGGTATGCTACACAGCAAGAGCGGCTTGAAGCAGGCCAGGAGCTTTGCTATCAGGTAGAAGCAGAGGGTGCTGCCCTCCTTCTTAACAACGGAGCACTTCCTCTTTCCGGCGGTGCAAAGGTTTCTACTCTTTCTGTAAACTCTGTTGACCTTACATACGGCGGTACCGGCTCCGGTAACGTTGATGCTTCCAAGGCACTTAATCTTAAGCAGGCACTTGAAAAGAGTGGCTTCGAGGTTAACTCTGCTATTTGGGATTGGTACGGCAGCAAAGAGGCAGGAAAGCTTATGGAAGAAGTTGCAGAGGGTGCTGCTAAGGGCGAGAACGACCTTCTCGGCGGCCAGTCTCCCATTACCGAGATTGATCCTGCAAACTATCCCGCTGATGTAAAATCCTCTATCAACAATTATTCTGACGCACTTGTTATTACCTTCTCGCGTGTTGGCGGTGAGGGTTATGACTGTTCCTTCCCCGGCTACGAGGGACAGGAGGGTGCTATTAACTATCTTGCTCTTAACGATAACGAGAGAAAGCTTCTTGACTATGCAGAGCAGGTAAAGGCAGAGACCGGTGCTAAGATTATTGTTCTTATCAATACATCTAATGCTCTTCAGGTTGACTTCCTTAACGATTATGAAGTTGACGCTTGTCTTTGGGTTGGCGGTCTTGGCATCGCAGGTACCGAGGCAGTTACCGACATCCTTGCAGGTAAGGTAAATCCCTCCGGTAGTCTTGTAGACACCTACTGCTACAACAACCTTACTTCTCCCGCAATGCACAACTTCCTCGCTCAGGAATATCTTGGCTTCAACGGTCAGGTTCCCGATCAGGCATCTACCTACATGGTATACCAGGAAGGCATCTACGTAGGTTACAAGTACTACGAGACTCGTTACGAGGACTTCGTAATGGGTAAAGGCAACGCAGGCGAGTACAACTACAGCTCCGACGTTGCATTCCCCTTCGGTTACGGTCTTTCCTACACCGAATTCGTTTACAGCAACATGAACGTTGTTTATAACGAAGCAAACGACCAGTATGACATCACTGTTACCGTAACTAACAACGGCAGTGTTGCAGGTAAGGAAACTGTTCAGATTTACGCACAGTCTCCCTACACCCAGTATGACATTGACAACCAGATTGAAAAGGCAGCTGTTCAGCTTATCGGCTTTGGCAAGACCGCAGTTCTTGCGCCCGGTGCTTCCGAGAACATCACTATCAATGTTGACCGCCGCGACCTTGCCTCCTATGATGCAAAGGGACACGGTACATACATTATCGAAGCAGGTGATTACTACTTCACCGCTGCTACCGATTCTCACAATGCTGTGAACAACATCCTTGCTGCAAAGGGTTACACCACCGCTGACGGTATGGATGCAGAGGGTAATGCTGCTCTTACTTATGGCTGGAACGAGGCAGAGCTTGATCTCACCTATTCCACCTCTCTCAACGGCACAAAGATTGAAAATCAGCTTCAGCACGCTGATCCTAACGCATACTTCGGCGAAGGTACTGTTACCTTCCTTTCCAGAAATGACTGGACCGGCACTTGGCCCACCGAGACTGTTAAGCTCACTCTCATCGACAAGATGATCGACGAGCTTGCACTTGAACGTTGGGCAACTCTTAAGGACACCTATGAAGTTCCTGAGGAGTGGCAGAATATGCCTGTTCTTGATGCAAAGAATGGTCTCACCCTCTACGATATGTTTAACGAGGACAGAGACAATGACGGCATTAAGGCAAACAAGGACTACGACGATCCCGCTTGGGACGCACTCCTTGAGAATCTTACCATTGACGAGCTTCTCACCGTTGGTGACTGCTTCCACTGGAGACATCCTGTTCCTTCTGTAAATGCACCCGGTTCCCGTGACGAGAACGGTCCTCAGGGACTTACCGTTTCTCTCTTCGGCGGCGGTCTTGTAACTATGGAAGGCGAGTCTGCAGAGGCAACTGCTTTCACTTCTGAGGACGTTATGGCAGCAACCTTCAACCTTGATCTTATGTACGAGATCGGTTCTATGATCGCAAACGACTGTCTTGATGCAAGTGTATCCTGTCTCTACGGTCCCGGTGCAAACACTCACCGTACTCCTTACGGTGGACGTAACTTCGAGTATTACTCTGAGGACGGCTTCCTTGCAGGCGAGATGGCATATACAGAGGTTAAGGCACTCCTTGACCACGGTATTGACGTAGTTCTTAAGCACTTCGCTCTTAACGATACAGAGCAGTATCGTCTTGGTCAGGCAGCTTGGCTTACCGAGCAGTCTGCACGTGAGATTTATCTCAAGGCATTCCAGAAGGCACTTGAAGAGAACGAGGGTCGCGGCGGTGTTATGACCTCTTACACTCGTTGGGGTACAACCTGGAGCGGCTACAACCAGAACCTTATGACCGGCATTCTTCGCGGTGAGTGGGGCAACAAGTCTATGCACATCACCGACAACATCATTACCGACTACTGTGATGCTTCTGCTGCTATCGTAGCAGGCGGTGTTACCTGCTTTGACGCAATGATGTCTCATGCTTCTAAGGATCTTAAGGGAACTGCCGGCGGCAAGGATCCCGATCCCGTTGTTGTTAATGCACTTGTAGAGGCAATGCACCACAACCTTTACACCATTATCAACTCTGCTGCTATGAACGGTGTTGGTCCTGAGACCACCGTTAAGGCAACAACTCCCAAGATTATTAACACCGTTACTCTTCTTACCGTAGTATTCGGTATTCTTGGTATCGGTGGATGCATCGTATTCAAAAAGAGATATTGATTTAACAGTCAAAAATAAACTTGAAACAGTAACCAAGTTATGACTTGGTGAGAATATCCCCGCAGGCCTGTCGTTTTGTGATATTTCATAGATCGGCGGGCTCTGTGGGGTAAATCTCATAATAAATCGGAGGCCCATATGCGTAGAGAGCAAATTATAAACGATAATTGGCTGTTCCGTTATCACGACGGCAGCGAAACTCGTGTGAACATTCCTCACACATGGAACAACCGTGACGGACAGGACGGCGGTAATGATTACTGGCGTGGTACCTGTGTATATGAAAAAAGCTTTAATGCTCCCGCACTTACCGATGAGGAGCGACTTTATCTTGAATTCAACGGTGTAAATGCATCGGCAAGGGTAGTGCTTAACGGCAAGGAGGTCATGACTCATGACGGCGGCTATTCTACCTTCCGTGCTGATATCACCGATCACATAAAGAAAATTAATCATATGGTTGTCGAAGTTGACAACTCGGTGAATGACAGAGTTTATCCGCAAAAAGCGGATTTCACCTTCTATGGCGGTATTTACCGCGACGTGAAGCTTATTGTGGTGAATAAGCATCACTTTGATATGGATTATTACGGTGGAACAGGTCTTTCGGTATGCCCCGAGATCGGCGGCGAGGATGCTGCTATCTGGGTTCGCACTTACCACAATGCAAAGAACGGTCGCGTGAATATCACTCTTCGCGATGCAGAAGGCAGGGTAGTCGGCACCGGAAATGACGATGACGAAACTATCGTAATTAAAAAGGTTCACCTTTGGAACGGTGTTATTGACCCTTATCTTTATACCTGCGAGGCGGTTCTTACTGTTGACGGCAGGGCGGTGGATAAGGTTTCCTGTAAGTTCGGTTGCCGTTCCTTCCGCGTTGATGCAGAGCACGGCTTCTTCCTTAACGGAAAGTCCTATCCTCTTCGCGGTGTGTGCAGACACCAGGACTGGCGTGATTTAGGAAACGCAATCACCAAGGAGCATCACGATATTGATATGGATATAATCCGCGAGGTCGGTGCTAACACAATTCGTCTTGCACACTATCAGCACGATCAGTATTTTTACGATCTTTGCGACAAGTACGGTATGATCGTATGGGCGGAAATTCCATACATTTCCGAGCACATGCCGAATGGCAGAGAGAACACCATAAGCCAGATGAAAGAGCTTATAGTTCAGTGCTATAATCATCCTTCAATCTGTGTTTGGGGTATTTCAAACGAGATTACAATATCCACCAAAAAACGTGCAGATATGATGGACAACCACAGGGTTCTCAACGATCTTATTCACGAGATGGATCCTTCAAGACCTACCACACTTGCTTGTTATGCAATGTGTGCTCCTTTTGACAGGGTTGGACATCTTTCGGATATAGTAAGCTGGAACTTGTACCTTGGCTGGTACACTCCCTTTATGTGGCTTAACAACCTTTGGGTTGATTACTTCCACCACCGCTATCCCAACCGTGCTCTCGGCTATTCCGAATACGGTTGCGAGTGTATGCCTAACCTTCATTCCTCTCACCCAAGACGCGGAGATCAGACAGAGGAATATCAGTGTAAGTATAACGAGTTTATGCTTAAATTCTTTGACAAACGTCCCTTTATGTGGGCAACACACCTTTGGAATATGTTTGACTTTGCCGCCGATGCCAGAAATCAGGGCGGCGAGCCGGGTATGAATCACAAGGGACTTGTTACCTTTGACAGAAAGACAAAGAAGGATAGCTTCTATCTTTACAAAGCTTGGTGGACCAAGGAGCCCTTTGTTTACATCTGCGGCAGACGTTATGTTGACCGTGCAGAGAAAAAGACAACCGTTAAGATTTATTCCAATCTTCCCGAGGTAACCCTTTATGCCAACGGCGAGAAGATCGGAACACAGAAGGGTGATAAAATATTCACCTTCCGCATTCCTCTTAACGGAAAGGTAAAGCTTGATGCCGTAAGCGGAAAGCATCGCGATACAATCACCATTAGATATGCTGACAAACCCAATCCTAAATATAAATTATCTAAGAAGATTGCAGGCGGCGGCAACTGGACCTAATTTTTATGCGTGAAATTTGGATAACTTGCCCGACTGCTCCCACTCGCAGTATGTATATACAGCTTCGGGTCGTACTCGAACAATTTATCTCTAATTTCACCGCCTAAAAATCTGTGCGTGTTTTTGAAGGATACTTTCCTCGTTTGTCACCACACTCGGCATAGGTAACTATGCCTTCGGGCTCCAAACAAGCAAACTAACTTAAATTTCACCGTCTAAAAATATGCGGGTGTTGATTTTGTTTATTTGTTTTCACACATTCTCAATCTTTGTTTACTTTTTAGGCCTATTTAAGCCACGGGACTTATTTTATTAATGTCCTTAAATTGAAAGGAGTTCATATAATGAACGAAAACAACGGCACAAACCGTGCCAAATTTTATCAGCTCGCCCTGTTCCCAATGAACAACGGTGCGACTAATGTTTATTTTGTACTTATTCTGAGTTATATCACAACATTTGGAAATGCCGTTCTTGGACTTGCAATGCTTTTTGCGTCCTTTATGGTAACGGGTATGCGTGTGTTTGACGCAATCACCGACCCGATTATCGGAGCACTGATGGATAAGACAAACACAAAGTTCGGTAAATTCCGTCCGTTTATGGTTATAGGAAATCTTATTATGGCTCTTTCCGTAACTGGTCTTTATGTTTTTACACCTCTTGTTTCTGAAAAACAAATGTGGCTTCGATACACCCTGTTCGTCGTTTTTTATATGATATGGGTAATCGGTTATACCTTCCAGACATCTGTTACAAGAAGTGCACAGTCGGTTCTTACAAACGACCCGAAACAGCGTCCCCTCTTCACAGTATTCAATACCGTCGGCTCTCTTGCCGGAATGGGTATTATGCAGGTTTTGGGTATGGTTATGGCCTGGGACAGCTTTGCAGGTGACTACAACCATAAATGGTATGCAATAATGACTCCTATCGGTATCACCATTTCCATATTGCTTACAATTCTTGCAATTATTGGTATCTGGGAAAAGGATAATGAAAAGTACTTTGGTATCGGCGGACAGCAGGAAGCTGTTAAGATTTCCGAGTATATTCAGATTATCAAGGCAAACAAGCCCTTGCAGCGTCTTATGGTTGCAGGCGGTGGCTGTAAGCTTGCCCTGTCTATTGCACAGAATATGACAGTTCTCATTATGCTCTATGGCTGTATGATGGGCAATTATGACACATTCAATATGGTGTTTATGGCTCTCGGATATGTATTCTCTGCACCCTTCTTCCTCTTCACAGTTCGTACATCTCAGAAGCACGGACAGAAAGCTTCTCTTACAAAGTATGTAAAGATTGCATTCCTTTGCTACATAGGTGTAACGGTTCTTCTTGCACTTTGGAGACCCGGAAATCCTGCTTTCAACCTCAGCTTGTTTGATGGAGCACTGTTTGGAGAGGGATTTAAGATTAATATTAATCTTTATACTGTGCTCTTTGTACTCTTCTTTGGCATTGGCTACGGTGCTTATTACTCCACCGCGGATATGCCTATTCCTATGGTTGCAGACTGTGCCGACTACGAAACATATCGCTCGGGTAAATTCATTCCCGGTATTATGGGCACACTCTTCTCGCTTGTTGACAAGCTTGTATCCTCTCTCTCTTCCGCAGTAGTAAGTATTGCTTTGCTTTTCATCGGAATACACAAGCTTCCTACCAAGGTTACCCCTTATGCAGACGGTATGAACTGGGTTGTTATAGCTCTGTTCTGTATCGTTCCTATGGTGGCTTGGGCACTTACGATTTGGGCTATGAAGGGTTACTCGCTTGACGGTAAGCGTGTAAAGGAAATTCAGGCGGTAAATGCTGCACGTAAGGCGGCTGTGGCAAACGGTATGTCTATGGAAGAGGCAATGAATACCATTACCGATGCAACCGTTCTTGAAAAAGCTTCCGAACAGGTATCTTAAAAAAGGAAAAATTTATGAAATATGATTATTTAATAGTTGGAGCAGGCCTTTTCGGCTCGGTGTTTGCAAGACAGGCAACCGATGCAGGGAAGAAGGTTCTGGTCATTGATAAACGCGATCATATCGGTGGAAATATCTACACCGAGCAGGTTGAGGGTATCTCTGTTCACAAGTACGGAGCACATATTTTCCATACCAATGATAAAGAGGTCTGGAATTATCTTAACCGATTTGCAGAGTTCAACCGATACACCAACTCTCCGGTTGCAAATTATAAGGGCGAGCTTTATTCCTTGCCCTTCAATATGTACACATTTAATAAGATGTGGGGTGTTATTACTCCCGATGAGGCAAAGGCGAAAATTGCCCAGCAGCGAGCTGCCGCAGGCATTACTGAGCCGAAAAACCTGGAGGAGCAGGCAATTTCTCTTGTTGGAGTGGATATTTACGAGCGACTTGTAAAGGGCTATACCGAGAAGCAGTGGGGCAGACTTTGCACCGAGCTTCCTTCCTTTATCATTCGCCGTCTGCCTGTGAGGTTTACCTTTGACAACAACTATTTCAATGCTCTTTACCAGGGCATACCCATTGGCGGATATACCGCTATGGTAGAAAAAATTCTTGAAGGTATTGAGGTACGGCTGAATATCGACTATCTTGAAAATCGCGATGAGCTTAATGCTCTCGCTGACAAGATTGTTTATACAGGCCCTATTGACAGCTTCTTTAACTTCTGCTACGGTCCTCTCGGTTACCGCAGTGTAAGGTTTGAAAACGAGCTTCTCGACACCGACAATTATCAGGGTAATGCGGTTGTGAATTACACCGATGCCGAAACTCCTTATACACGTATTATCGAGCATAAGCACTTTGAGTTCGGCACACAGCCGAAGACTGTTATCTCCAAGGAATACAGCCAGGAGTGGCAGCCCGGCATTGAGCCCTATTATCCCGTAAACGATGCAACAAACGGTGCATTGTACGAAAAATACAAGGCACTTGCAGACAAAGAGGAAAAGGTTATCTTCGGAGGCAGACTTGCTGAGTACCGTTATTATGATATGGATGCGGTTGTTGCTTCCGCATTAAAGGTGGCAGAAAATCATTTGAGGTAAAATATATGAAGCTATTAACAGTTACCGTTCCTTGCTATAATTCAGAGGCATATATGGAAAAATGCGTTGACAGTCTGCTTGTTGGCGGCGAACGCGTTGAGATTATTATTATAAATGACGGCTCTAAGGACAGAACCGGCGAGATCGCTGATGCCTATGCGGCAAAGTATCCCAATATTGTTCGTGTTGTTCATCAGGAGAACGGCGGTCACGGCGAGGGAATTAACCAGGGACTTATTCACGCAAAGGGTAAGTATTTTAAGGTTGTGGACAGCGACGATATGATGAGCGAGGACTTCCCGAAGTTCCTTGATACTCTCGAGGAGTGCGATAAAAACGGCGGAGTTGATCTTGTAGTTACCAATTATTATTATGTTCATACAGACGGCATCGGCGACCGTTCCATAAGCTATAAAAGTGTTCTTCCTTCGGGCAGAATCTTTTCCTGGAGCGAGACAAAGCCCTTTAAAATTCATCAGCTTCTCACCATTCACTCCTGCACATTCCGCACCGAGCTTATGCGACGTGCAAGCGAGCCGCTGCCAAAGCACGTGTTCTACGAGGACAACCTTATGGTGTTCAGAACTCTGCCCCACGTAAGCAGAGTATACTATATGGACAGCGACCTTTACCGGTATTGGATCGGACGTCCCGATCAGTCGGTGCAGGCATCTATTATGAAAAAGCGTTATACACATCACCTTATTGTTGTGGAAAAGTGCTTCTGTTCTCTTCACTATGACGACATTAAGGATAAACGTCTCAAAAAGTATCTGAAGCACGAGATGTTTATGCTCTACGGAATTGCTATTCTTTATACCAGAATGAACAAGACCAAAGAGGTTGATAAGGACTTGAAGGAGATGTGGAAAAAGTGTATTGCTCACGATAAAAAGTGGGGCAAACACTTCCGCTATTACACTCCGCTTACCTTCATTTGTGTTCCGGGTAAGTTGGGACAGCATTTCTGCGGCCTTATAAACGGAATTGCAAACAAGATTGTAAGATTTAACTAAACAAAAAATCCCGAGGGTAAAAAACCTCGGGTAAATTAAGGTTTTATTTTTGGGGGGTTCTATGATCCACGAAGCGATAGAAAGACTTATTGATTACGGAATTAAGAAAAACATATTCACCGTAGAGGATATTCATTTTGTCCGCAATCGCCTGATCGACCTGCTCGGCCTTTCTGACAGATGGGAGAGGGGTGTTACTTCGGGCGATATGACGATTGACGAAATACTGTCTCCCATACTTGATTATGCTGTGGAAAAGGGCATTATTTCCGACACAACCGCCTCTCGCGACCTGTTTGACACAAGAATAATGGGTCTGCTTATGCCTATGCCGAGAGAGGTTATTTCAGAGTTCTATGCCTGCTATGACGAAGGGGCGAAGGTTGCTACCGATTGGTATTACCGTTTCAGCCGCGACGTAAATTATGTGCGTCAGGGCAGAATAGAGAAGGATCTTACCTGGAAGTATGACTCTGAATACGGTCAGCTTGACATTACAATTAATCTTTCAAAGCCCGAAAAAGATCCCAGAGACATTGCTGCCGCAAGGTTTAAAGCTCCGGGCGGATATCCAAAGTGTCAGCTTTGCGTTGAAAATACCGGATATGCAGGGCATCTTAATCATCCGGCACGTCAGAATCTTATTCCTATTCCAATTACACTCGGAGACGAGGATTGGTCGCTTCAGTATTCTCCCTACGGCTATTACAACGAGCATTGTATCGCTCTAAATAACATTCACACCCCTATGCACATTGATGCAAATGTGTTCAAAAAGCTCTTTGACTTCCTTGATTTGTTCCCTCACTATTTTATTGGCTCTAATGCCGATTTGCCTATTGTGGGCGGATCAATTCTTTCTCACGAGCATTTCCAGGGCGGAAGATTTAATTTTGCTATGAATACAGCTCCCATTGAAGAAATCTTTAAGGTTAAGGGATATCCCGGTGTTGAGGCAGGTATTTTAAAGTGGCCTATGTCTGTTATCAGAGTTTCCTCTTCTGACAGAGGCGAGCTTGAATCTTGCTGTGACTTTATCCTTCAACAGTGGAGAAAATACAGTGACAAGTCGGCATTTATTTATGCCGAGACCGACGGTCAGCCCCACAACACCATAACTCCTATTTCGAGAAAAGAGGGCGAAAAATACATCTGCGACCTTGTTTTGCGTAATAACACTACCACAAAAGAAAGGCCTCTTGGTGTTTATCACCCGTCACCCGAGCTTCACCATATAAAAAAGGAAAATATCGGTATAATCGAGGTTATGGGACTTGCAATTCTGCCTTCACGGCTTATGGGTGAGATACAGCTTCTTAAAGCTGCTATGTTAGAGGGGGAGAATATTTACGAAAACCCTGCCATTTCTTCTCACGCAGATTGGGCATATGAGCTTCTGAAAAAGCATCCCGAGTTTTGCGACGAGAATGCCGAGGATATTATTCGGGCAGGCATCGGAGAAGTGTTCCAAAAGGTTCTGCTTGATGCAGGTGTATTCAAGAGAACACCGGAAGGAAAGTCTGCATTCCTGCGATTTGTAAGTAAAATTGCAGAATAATGTAAAATATAGTTGTCAAAATAAAAGAAAACAGACGCGAATGTGAAATTTGCGTCTGTTTTATTTTATTTAGTTTTTTATTAATTCTTGGTAAAGGTAATTGTTGCCACATCGCCTTCGATAGAATCAACAGTAAAGCTAAAGGCAAGGGGATTTTCTGTATCGTCTGTTACATTGCCGAAGTAATCGCCAACAACATAGGTGAAGTTGCCCTCTTCCGAGGTAACAAACTCGATAAGATTGTCCTCTGTTCCGTATTCATCAGAGGGATCGGTGTTGTTGTTATAGATGTCGTAGTAAACTTCGCCTTCAATTTCCTCGGAATAGAGAGATGCGTTTACGTGATAAACCACAATTCCGTCACGCATAAAGTAGCCGTAATCACCGCCGTTAAGTCCCTCGGAGGTGTAATAAACCACAATGTAGTATTCCTGGTATGCACCAAGGTCGGGATTCCAGTTGTTTGCAATGATAATCGTGTCACCGTTCTTTGCAAATGCTTCGAGAGTCAGGGTAACACTTGAATCTGTGGTAACAAGACGGGATGAGGTAAGCCAACCGAGATTAAACTTGGTAAATGCGTTGTGGTCGCCTGCCATAGCATCCATAACGTCACAGCCGTCCATAGGATGTTCGCCCCACTCTGAAGTGTTGTAGTAGTCGTCAGCACCGAGAATGTGACCGAACTCGTGAATGAAGGTATAAGGATTCATAACAGATGTGTCTGTGTAAATCGCATTGTCGCCTGCATCATAGCTTTCGTGCATAAAGGAGTAGGGAACCCAAATAAAATCGTTTGCACTTACTGCGTCATATTCGTAGTAATAGCCCTGATCATCTGTGTAGATATTCCAATATCTGTATGCCCAGTAGAAATCGGTGTTGGGATCTATATCAAGTGTTGTAACAAGAACAACCGAGTCGATAATGCCGTTTCCGTCGGAGTCAAACTTGGAAAGATCCATAATTCCTGAAAGATATGCAAGTGCCTCGTCAAGCACAAGCTGATCTCCGATAGCTGTCTGATCGCCGTAGTAATCCATAGTTGCGTTTTCATAGTATGTACTTGCGTACTGAGGAACGAACCATTCGTCGACAACGGTAATATCAAGATCAAGCTTACCATAGCTTGAAATGTAGTAGTAATCGTGAACCGAATAATAATCGGTAGAGCCCTCGCCGCCTGTAAAGATACGAATAATGTTATTTATATCATAATAGGAGCTGTTTCTGCCGTTAATATCCGAGAAGTCTACAGGAATTACAAGCACAGCGGGAGAGCCGGTTGTGGGACATCCGTCAAGGTAGTAACCCTGGTCGGTAACGTCTTTAACGTATTTTCCGTCTGTGAAATCTACATCATATACACCGTTTGTACCCTGGGGCAAACCTGCACCCTCGTTAGTGATGATGTCTGCATTGGGAGTATCTGTTCCGCCGCTTTCACCGCCTGTTCCGCCTGTGTTGCCGCCTTCATAGTCCAGAAGAACATATGCATAAACGTCAACAACATAACTGCCCTCGTAGTAGTAATAGCAAAGGTCTACAAAGTAGCCAAGATCAGAGGTGTAATAGAACCAGGCATCACCGTATTCATCGGTATCTGTGCCGTCATAGGTGAAGGAAGAGAAAGCCGACTTATAGGCATTAAATTCTGCAGAAGTGTTGCCAAATGCATAGAAGTTTATACCCTTTTCATAGCAATCTTCATATTCCTGGGTGTATACTTCAATATAATATTCGTTGTTTGCAATAAAGGGAATTACTTCGCCGAAATATTCGTTAAAGAGATTTTTTTCACTTGTGGTGAAATCGGTATATGTATAACTTTCAGAACCGCCGCCTGTTTCGCCACCTGTTTCACCGCCTGTGTTGCCGCCTTCATAGTCCAGAAGAACATATGCATAAACGTCAACAACATAACTGCCCTCGTAGTAGTAATAGCAAAGATCTACAAAGTAGTCAAGGTCAGAGGTATAATAGAACCAGGCATCGCCGTATTCATCGGTATCTGTGCCGTCATAGGTGAAGGAAGAGAAAGCCGACTTATAGGCATCAAATTCTGCCTTTGTGTTGCCAAATGTATAGAAGTTTATACCCTTTTCATAGCAATCTTCATATTCCTGGGTGTATACTTCAATATAATATTCATCATTTGCAATAAAGGGAATTACCTCGCCGATTATCTCGGTAAACGAAGCTTTTTCACCGGGAGTAAAATCTTTGTAAATGTGTTTATCTTCTTCGGGAGGATTGTTATCGGGATTTTCATCGTCGTCGGTTTTGCCGTCATCGGGATTTTTATCGCCGTCGGTTTTGCCGTCATCGGGATTTTTATCGCCGTCGGTTTTGCCGTCATCGGGGTTTTCATCGCCGTCGGTTTTGCCGTCATCGGGATTTTCATCGCCGTCGGTTTTGTCACCGTCGGGCTTTTCCTCGTCAGAGCCCTCACCGGATGTGTCGCCATCTGAAATATTGTTATCGTTGTTGCCGTCGGAGCCGAAAAGATTTTTAACCTCCGAACAGGATACAAGTAAGGCCAAGGATAACAATATGGTAAGAATAAATACTATTATTTTCTTCATTTTGGTATTCCTTTCCAAAAGCTTTTTTATTTATTATAGCACAAAAATCGCCTTTGTTCAATAATTTTTGTCATTTTTTCTTATTGAAATATCATTTCCCCTGTGATATACTGTATTTAATTAAACAAAGGCGGATTCAAAATGAACATCAAAAAATGGCTCGAAAAAAACACATCTCGTCTTGATAATAAGCGTGTTGTCATAAGCGGTTCTACAGGCGGACTTGGCAGGGAACTTTGTTATTACCTTGCCACCCTTGGTGCAGAGCTTATTTTGCTTGACCGAAACAGCGAAAAATCCTTAAAACTTGCAGATGAATTAAAGGGAAGCTTTCCCTCGCTTGCAGTTTCGCATATTCAGGCAGATATGTCGGATATAGAATCGGTAAAGCTTGCTGCTGATAAGCTTTGCAGTATGGAAATTGATTATGTTATCCTAAATGCAGGTGCGTACAGCATACCAAGATACAAAACCGACAGGGGTTATGATAACGTTTTTACAATAAATTTCATCTCGCCCTATTATCTTACAAGAAGATTAATCTCTTCTGTTGAAGACCGCGGCGGAAAAATTGTGGCTGTGGGAAGTATTGCACACAACTATTCAAAGACAGATGAAAATGACATTGACTTTTCGGGTAGAAAAAAGGCGAGCTTGGTTTACGGCAATGCCAAGCGATATCTTACCTATTCGCTTTTTGCACTTAATTCGTCTGCTGTAACGGTGGCACATCCCGGTATCAGCTTTACAGGCATTACAAACCACTATCCAAAGCTGATTTTTGCCCTGATAAAGCATCCGATGAAGATTATCTTTATGCATCCGCGTAAGGCCTGTCTTTCTGTACTTTTTGGCCTGTTTTGCGACTGTAAATCGGGCGAGTGGATCGGTCCTGCCATCTTTGATATATGGGGCAGACCAAAGAAAAAACCTCTTCGAACTGCCACCCAAAAAGAAGCCGAGAAAATAGCACAAATAGCAGAAGATGTACATAAAAATGTAAAGTAAAATATACAAAAAACAGCAGGAACAAGGAATTTTTTGTCCGTTGCTCCTGCTTTTTATTTGGAATTTTTCTTCTCGTTTTTACAATTTTATAACCTTAATTGCGGAAATTTGGGGAGGATAACTATTCATAACCTGACCGCCAAAGACAACTTCTATTGTGTCGCCTGTGCCGATATCTTCTCTTGATATACGGTTGCCGTCGGCATTAAGAAATTCGGTTTCTTCGCCAACAATAACCCAGTAGGTTCCGAAGGCAATATCGCTGTCGATAATTTCCATTTCTATATGTTTTTTACTGTCGGTAGAGGTTACTTTACCTTTAAAAACA
>JAZSRX010000033.1:0-40317 GCA_045538685.1 Eubacteriales bacterium
TTCTCGCCTTCTGCAAGACCAAGCTTCTCTACGAAGATAACGTCACCCTCAGCAACCTTGTACTGCTTTCCACCTGTTACGAAAATAGCGAACATGAAAAAGCACCTCACTTTCGTGTAAATTCGCTATCATAGGCGTTGACAAAATGCCAAACTTTTTTGCCTATTAATAAGCGTCATAATATTATAACACCCAAAATGGTGTTTGTCAATAGATTTTTAAAAAATATTTTCTTTTTATATAATAATAAAAAAGAATTAAACAATAGCCAACCAAAGTAAAGGTGCGACATTTTGTGCCGCACCTCTGCCATCAAAATGAAATATTTAGCAAAACTGTATTCTGCCCCGATTTATACAACGAATTTTAATTATTCACAGTCCTCGTCACAAGCAGCACAGTTGCCGTCACAAATCTCAACGTCACCGATTTTCTCGCCGCAAGCAGGGCAAACAAGATCCTCTACCTCGATAGATTCGTCGAAGCAAACTATGTCGCCGCAGGAGGGACACTCGATCTCATAATACTCGTCGTCCTCTACGTCGTAGTCCTCGTAATCATTGAGGTCGTCATAGTCGTCATAATCGTCGTCATCATAATCTTCATCGTCATCGTAGAAGTAAACCTCTTCCTCAACTTCACCAAGGTCGTGGTCAAGCTCTTCTACATACTCGTGAAGCTCCTTGTTATCGGCTTCAAGAGCATTGATTTTATCAGCCATATCTGCGATAAGAGTCAGCATTTCGCCGATAATCTTACCCTCTTTGGAATTCTTGTCAAGCTCGTAGCCGTCAAAAAGGCCCTTGAGATAAGCTGCATTCTCACTGATACCCATTTTATTTCTCCTTTGTTTGTTTAAAATGCTCCCCGAGTTTTGCGAGGAGCATTCAAAAATTTCAGTTAATTAAGCTCTTTCGAGATATTCACCGGTTCTGGTGTCAACTCTGAGGAGGTCACCCTCGTTAATGAAGATGGGAACTCTGATAACAACGCCTGTCTCAAGCTTTGCGGGCTTGGTAACGTTGGTAGCTGTATCGCCACGAACACCGGGCTCGGTCTCAACAACAGAAAGCTCTACGAATGTGGGGGGCTCAACAGAGAATACCTTACCCTTGTAAGAGATAATCTTACACATCATTTCTTCCTTAACGAACTTGAAGTTCTCGCCTACTGTGTCGTGAGAAACAAGAGCCTCTTCCCAGGTCTCGGTAACCATAAAGTGGTAAAGGTCACCGTCGTCATAGGAGTACTGCATATCTCTTCTCTCGATGATAGCATTCTCAAACTTTGCTGTGGGGTTGAAGGACTGCTCACGGATAGTACCGGTCATAACATCCTTATACTTAGTTCTAACGAAAGCCGCACCTTTACCGGGCTTAACGTGCTGGAACTCGATTACCTGATAAACCTTACCCTCCATCTCGAAGGTAACGCCATTCTTAAAATCACCTGCTGTAACCATAGTATGTTTTCCTTTTCTTGGCGAATTTTGTTATTTTTACTTGGGGCATTAAGGTCCGCCACAACCGAATGATGCAACAAAGGCACAAATGCCCACACTATACAAAGCTATTTTACACTAAAATAAGATATTTTGCAATAGTTATTTCAAAAATTTTTCAATTTTTTACAAAATTTCTATCAAATCCTTGGGAGAATGGGTGAAATTATGGATTCCGTTCTCACAAATTGCCACCATATCCTCGATTCGACAGCCGTATTTTCCGAACAGATAAATACCCGGCTCAACGGTAACAACCTCGCCAACCCTGAGTTTTCTGCCAAATCCGCGTGAATAAAGTCTGGGGCTCTCGTGGATAAACAAGCCAACCGAGTGACCGAGAGAATGGCCGAATGCATCCTTGTACTCCGGAATTGCATCAATAATATCACGTGCAATTTTGTCTGCCTCGCCGCAGTCTGCACCCTCCTTGAGATATGCAAGTGCCTCTGTCTGTGCTTTGAGAACGGTGTTGTAAAGCTTCTTGATTTCCTCGTCTGCCTTACCGATAACAACGGTACGAGTCATATCAGAGCAATAACCCTCAAATTTTGCACCGAAGTCCATAGTGAGAAAGCCCTTTTCAAGCTTAACATTTCTGGGTGTGCCGTGAGGAAGAGCCGATGCCTTGCCAGAAACGGCAATAGTCTCAAAGGCAAAGGAGTCTGCCCCGCCCTTTCTCATTGCATATTCAAGCTCAACGGCAACGTCAAGCTCGGTCATATTGGGTGTAATGATGCCGAGAAGATGCTTTAATGCCTTATCGGTGATATCCTGTGCCTTCTGCATCTTTTCAATTTCGTCAGCCGACTTAACCTGGCGGATTTTCTCAATGGAAGAACCGATATTCAGAAATTCGCAGGAAGGATAGTCATCGCAATAATTGCGATATGTTTCGTAGGAAACACTGCTTCCCTCAAAACCGATTACCTTAATATTATGGTCAGAAATAACTCCCGAGAGAAATTCCTTGCGTTTTTCGGGCATAACAACCTCAAAATGCTTGTTTGCCTTATTAAGTGCCATCTCGTAGTATCTGAAATCAGTTACAAGATATGCCTTCTTTTGAGTGATGAAAAGCAAACCGTCGGTAAATGCAAACTCAGAAAAATAATGCTGATTAAGCTCGTTAAGCACAAGCACCGCGTCAACACTATGTTCAGCCATCATACTTCTTAATTTTGTAACTCTCATTTTTTAAGCTCCAAGTAATATTTTTTCATTGCAAGTGCATCGTCGGACTGCGTTCCTGCCGACTCGCAGATTATTGTAGGCGAAAGATTGTGTTTATAAATCGTCTCCATAAGCGGTTCGAAACCGGGGCCGTAAATTTCATCTTCAAAGGTTAAATGTCGCTTCTCGCCGCTCTTTGTCCACTCGATTTTCGAGAAATGACAGTGAAGATTCTCAGCAACCTCTGCTCCAAGTGCGTGGTCAATTTTGTCAAAAACGCGAAGATAATCATCGGCAGAAACAAAAACTCCGCCCAAATCTCTTGCGTTCATATGTCCAAAGTCCACAACGGGAACAAATGCGGAATCTATTCTGCAAAGCTCAAGAACCTCGTCAAGAGTACCCAGCTGATTAATCTTTCCCATAGTTTCAAGGCCGATTTTTATACCGTAGGTATCAACCGCAGACAGTGTTTTAACAAGTGTGTCGCCTGCAAGTCGCATTGCCTCGTCACGTGTGATTTTTGCCGCCGAGCCGGAGTGAACAACGATAGTTCCCGCACCCAAAAGCTTCGCTGCATCAAGACTTTGTCTGATATAATTTATGCTGTTTAATCTCTTCTCCTCAACCACACCAGAAAGCGAGATGAAATAGGGTGTGTGGAAGGACATTTTTATGTTATTTTTCTCGGCTTCCCTTCCGATTGCCGAAAGAATGCTTGGCGAAGCCGAAAGACCGTTTCCTGCCTCATATTCGTAGGCATCAAGTCCTATGGATTTTACAAAAGCAGGTGCGTCAACCGTTGATTTAAAGCCGGCAAGGCGAAAGGCATCGCTGTTTCCGCCGGGGCCGAAATATGCTGCCATTATTTTTTTTCCTCTCTGTGAATTTTGTCGTATTTTCTATGTATCGGTTTTTCAAGCAGACGCTTGAATTTAGTAAAGGGATCTTTTCTGTCGTTTATTGGTGGCACAAGAATTGCCCTGATGCCTGCATTGTGAGCCGCAAGAACATCTGTAAGAATCTGATCGCCCATAAAAACGGTATTTTCCCTGTTTGAGCCGATATCCCTCATAGCCAACAGCAGATTTTTCTTAAATGGCTTCCCTGCCTTTGAGTATGCAGGCATACCGATTTCCTTGTTGAAAAGGTTTATTCTCTCGGGGCCGTTGTTTGACACTATTGCGGTTTTAATTCCGACCTCCGAAAGCGACTTTAACCAAGCAATAACGTGATCACCCGGCAGTGGATGCTCGTAGGGTTCAAGAGTGTTGTCCACGTCAAGCAAAACACCAGAGACACCGATAGACAAAAGAAATTCTGCCGTAACGTCATTAAATTTGTCAAATTTATATTCGGGTACTAATTTATTTTTCATTATTACTCCAAAACAATATTTTTACTGATACATTATAGCATAATTCTAAATTCAAGTCAATATAATATGTAAAATTAGAAAGTCGTAATGACAAGAAAAAAGCCGAATCTATAACGACTCGGCTTGAAAAATTATTTGAATTTTACGGCTGTTCCGTAGGCGATAACCTCGGCAGCTCCCTGCATGACCGCAGCAGAAGCATAGCGAATATTAACTATCGCATCTGCACCAAGTGCCTCTGCCTCAGCAACCATACGTTTTGTAGCAATGGCTCTTGCCTCATTCATCATCTCGTTGTATGATTTAAGCTCGCCGCCAACAAGTGTTTTAAAGCTTTGTGCAATGTCCTTTCCAAGATGTTTGCTCTGAATGGTGCTTCCTCTTACAAGTCCAAGCATTTCAAGCTCTTTGCCTGTAATGTAATCAGTATTTACTAAGATCATCTTCTTCTCCACTCCTTATTTCGTTATATCTTTGAATAAAAACATATATCATAACCGCCGCCATAGCAAACGGAATAATACCAAGAATAAGTTTTGCAACTAAATTCGGAATTATAGCAATTAAAAAAGCAAAATAAACAATAAAATATAAAACAAAAATAATAGTGACAATAAGCGGTGCAACTATTTTTTTCATAATATCAACCTCAAAAACAATTTTAATAATTTATATTTTATTATATCATATCAAATAACCGTTGTCAATAAATAAAATTATTAAAAACTTTTGCAAAAAGTATTGACAAATCGAAACATCTGTGGTAATATATAAAAGCTGAAATCAAATGCGAGTGTAGTTCAATGGTAGAATTCCAGCCTTCCAAGCTGGTCGCGTGGGTTCGATTCCCATCACTCGCTCCAAATGCGCCCTTAGCTCAGTGGATAGAGTGCCCGGCTACGAACCGGTAGGTCGAAGGTTCGAATCCTCCAGGGCGCGCCACAAGAAAATCACCCCAACGAAGTGGGGTGATTTTCTTGTCTTGTGGCGTGCTCTGGATAGGATTCCAACCTTGCGTGCGAAGCACGCAGAAGGTTCGCATATCCCTCCCGAAGATCGAAAAGCTCGCTTTTCAGGCGAAGGGAGTGGATATATTCGCCAACGGCGAATACCCTCCGGGGGGCCTTTTATACAGTGAGATAATATGATATTTCTTCACTTTTTTCTACTTATATTTTACAAAATTATAGAGGACACCCGAAAGTGTCCTCTTTTTATATTTCAAATTACTTCACAACAATATTAATAATCTTACCGGGAACAACAATTTCCTTAACAATCGTCTTTCCCTCGATTGCGGCGGCGATTTTTTCGTCCGCCTTAACAACCGCAAGAACCTCGTCCTTTGCAGCATCCTTCGCGATAGCGATTACATTTCTAACCTTGCCGTTTACCTGGATAGGCATCTCGATAACGTCGTCTATGCACTTTGCCTCGTCGAACTTAGGCCAGGACTCGTATGCGATGGTGCTGTCGTGACCGAGAATCTGCCAGATTTCCTCGCCTACATGGGGAGTAATGCAGGACATCATCTTAATGAAGCCCTCTGCAAACTCTCTGGGACAGGAGCCGTTCTTGTAAACCTCGTTTACAAATACCATCATCTGTGCGATTGCGGTATTGAAGCCGAGAGTTTCAAAGTCGCCTGTAATCTTCTTTACTGTCTGGTGATAAAGCTTGGTGAGCTTGCCGTCGTCTGTGTCTGTAAGATTCTGGGGATCGGTGAAGAAGTTCCAAACTCTGTTGATAAACTTTCTCGCACCTGCAACGGCGGTTGAGCTCCAGGGCTTAGAAACCTCAAGGGGACCCATAAACATCTCGTAAAGACGAAGTGTGTCAGCACCGTACTCACGAACAATATCGCTGGGATTTACAACAAACTCGGGGAATCTCTTACCCATCTTAATGCCGTTTTCACCGAGAATCATTCCCTGGTGAACAAGCTTTTTGAAGGGCTCTTTTACAGGAGAGATGCCGTTGTCGTAAAGGAATCTGTTCCAGATTCTTGCATACATAAGATGACCAACCGCGTGCTCGGGGCCGCCAACATAAAGGTCAACGGGAAGCCAATGCTCGAGAAGCTTGGGATCGCAAAGTGCCTTGTCATTCTTGGGATCAATATATCGCATATAGTACCAGGAAGAGCCGGCAGAACCGGGCATTGTAGAGGTCTCACGAACACCCTTTATGCCGTTCTGATTATACTGCTTCCACTCGGTTGCATTTTCAAGAGGTGCTTTGCCGTTTCTGCCCTTATAGTCCTCAAGCTCGGGAAGAACAAGAGGAAGCTCCTCGTCGGGAAGGAATACTGTCTCACCGTCCTCGGTATAAACACAAGGAACCGGCTCGCCCCAATAACGCTGACGTGCGAAAATCCACTCGCGGAAGTGATAGTTTACCTTTCTTCTGGCAACACCTTGCTCTTCAAGCTTTACAGTGATTGCCTCCTTTGCCTCCTCAACGGTAAGACCGGTAAATTCCTCGGAATTCATAAGCTTGCAGCCACGTCCGAGATAGTCCTGCTTTTCGAAGGCACATTCCGAAACGTCACGTCCCTCGATAACCTGAATCATAGGAATATTATGTGCGATAGCATACTCAAAGTCACGCTGATCGTGGCTGGGAACTGCCATAACCGCACCTGTGCCGTAGTTTGCAAGAACGAAATCACCGATAAATACGGGAACTTCCTTGCCGTTTACGGGGTTGATAGCATAAACACCCTTAAGAGGACAACCGGTCTTGGTCTTGTTAAGCTCGGTTCTGTCCATATCGCTCTTTTTAAGAGTTTCGGCAATGTATGCATTAACTTCATCTATATTCTCTACTCTGTCAAGAAGCGACTGTGTAGTCTTTCCGTCGGGAGCAAGAACCATAAAGGTAATGCCGTATATAGTTTCAATACAGGTTGTGTAAATAGAGAATTCGCCGCCGCCAACAAGCTTAAAATCAACCTCAACACCGGTAGACTTACCGATCCAGTTTCGCTGAATTTCCTTAGTTGACTCAGGCCAATCAATCTCATTAAGGCCGTCGAGAAGCTTCTCTGCAAATGCGGGCTGATCAATAACCCACTGCATCATCATTCTCTTCTCAACAGGATAACCGCCACGCTCGGACTTGCCGTCAATAACCTCGTCATTAGAGAGAACGGTACCAAGTGCCTCGCACCAGTTTACAGGCATCTCAATGCGTTTTGCATATCCTGCCTCATAAAGCTTCTTGAAGATCCACTGTGTCCACTTATAGAAGGAGGGATCGGATGTAGCAATAACCTTATCCCAGTCGTAGTCAAAGCCAAGCTCACGAAGCTGTGCCGAGAAGGTTTTAATATTTTCCTGAGTGAAGCCGTTAGGGTGATTACCTGTGCTTACCGCATACTGCTCGGCAGGAAGGCCGAAGGAATCATACCCCATAGGATGAAGGACATTATAGCCCTGCATACGCTTCATACGGGACATAATATCGGTTGCGGTATAGCCCTCGGGATGTCCTGCGTGAAGACCTACGCCCGAAGGATAGGGGAACATATCAAGTACATAGTACTTGGGCTTTGAAAAATCCCAAACGTCTGTTTTAAATGTGCCCTTCTCTTCCCAATATTTTTGCCACTTGGCTTCAATATTTGAGTGTTCGTAATTCATGATTTATGTCCTCAATTCTTAGTTAAATCAAATTTAGCATCAACCTCGCTGACAAGATCCGAGATGTCAATCTGGCTTCCCTCGGGAAAATGTCTGTCAAGATTATAAAATTCTCTGGATTCTCTGTCAAAAACGTTAACTATAACGTCACCGAAGTCAACAAGAATCCAAGAGTTGCCGCGTCTGCCCTCTGTGCGAAGGGGTGAACGTCCTCTCTCGGAGAGCTTAACGTCAACCTCGTCTGCAAGAGCAGCAACATTAGAGCTTGAACGGCCTGTTACGTTAATATAATAATCGGTAACACTGCTCTTCTCTCTTACGTCAAAAAGTGCAACCTTAATTCCCTTCTTTTCAAGCAGGATTTTAACCGCCTCGCGGGCAAGTGTGCCTGAATCTACATTTATTAAATCCATTTTAATTTCCATATATTCGCCTTTCTGCTTTTGCAAGGATTGCATCACGCGTTTCTGCGGTTTTGCTGTGAAATGCTTTGCCGCGTGATACAAATTCATTTATATTGTTATCAAGCGAGCGAGCCGTTGCCTTGTGTAAACAAATAACCGCCTCGTCGGTATTCTTAGTTCCGTCAAGCTCCGAGAGAAAATCCTCACGCAGACGGACACAGTTTTCGTATTTTCTGCCTTCCTCGATATAGTCGGCAAGAAGAATTATCTCGTCGAAAACCGTCATATCGGGCGAGCCGACTGTGTGATTTCGGACAGCCGAGAGAATATCGGGAGAAGCGAACTCAGAAAAGTCATCCATAACCGCAAAAGGAGCAGTCAGGGAGTGCCAGAGCTGAGGTGCCTGCTTATCCTCATCCGAGAAGATAAAATTGTGTCTATTTGCAAGTGAAATCTGTTCTTGCTCAGAATATTCCTTGGAAATGTCGTGAAGCAGAGCCGCCACACTAAGCTCGTCTATTCTGTCGGGAAGGCATTTTTGCCCGATTTTCACCGCCATTTTTTCAACACCAAGTGTGTGAATATAGCGTTTTTCAGACAACCTTTCCTTGACAGAACTACGCAATAAATCAATCTGATTTTCGGTAAATTTCATTACTTTGGAAGCTCGATACGCTTTTTCTTTTCGGACTCTTTGTAAAGTACGAATCTTGAACCTACACAGGATACAACGTCACATTCGATAACCTCGGCAATAACGTTTGCCGCCTCTTTTGCGGTGTAACCGCTGTTGTCAAGCACTCTCGCCTTAATAAGCTCTCTTGCTTCAAGTGCGTTGTAAATCTGATTACAAATTTCCTCTGTAATACCGCCCTTTCCAATCTGGAAAATGGTATCAATATTTTGTGAGAGAGCACGAAGATATGCTCTTTGCTTACTGTTTATCATATTATTTTACCTTTAATATTACTCGAACAAAGCACTTGCAAACTCCTTGGAGTCAAAGGGCTTCATATCGTCAATCTGTTCGCCGACGCCGATAAACTTAACCGGAATACCAAGCTCCTTTTTAATGGAGATGATAATACCGCCCTTTGCAGTTCCGTCAAGCTTGGTAAGCACAAGACCTGTGATTTTTGATGCACCCTTGAACTCCTTTGCCTGATAAACCGCATTCTGTCCTGTGGTTGCATCAAGAACAAGCAATGTTTCCTTTGCTGCATCGGGAAGCTCGCGTCCGATTACTCTGTCAATCTTTGCAAGCTCGTCCATAAGATTTTTCTTATTGTGAAGTCTGCCTGCAGTGTCAACGATAAGAACGTCAGCACCTCTGCTCTTAACCGCACTGATTGCGTCGTAAACTACCGATGCAGGATCGGCACCTGCCGCCTGCTTGATAATGTCAACACCGGCTCTCTCGGTCCATACATTAAGCTGTTCGGCAGCAGCGGCTCTGAATGTATCTGCCGCCGCAACAACAACCTTTTTACCCTGCCTTTTTAATTCTGCCGAGATTTTTCCTATGGAAGTTGTCTTTCCAACGCCGTTTACACCGATAACGAGAATTACCGAGGGCTTAGTGGAAAGGTTCAGCGGCTCGTGCTCACCGATCATTCGGCGGAGAATTCCGTAAAGCTCTTGCTTAACCTCCTCGGGATCTTTAATTCTCTTGTCCTTAACTGTGTCACGAAGCTCATCGAGAATTTCCTCGGTAGTCATAACACCGATATCTGCGGAGATGAGAAGCTCCTCAAGCTCGTCAAAAAGATCCTCATCAACCTTTACAAATTTCTTAAATAATGCGTCAACCTTGTCAACAATCGCATTTTTGGTTTTAAACAAACCCTGTTTTAATCTGTCAAAGAACCCCATCTAAAAGCTCCTTCTGTTTTCCTTCAATTTCATTTACGTTAAGCTCTATGGCCTGAGAAATACCTCTCTGAGGCATTGTTATGCCGTAGAGTCTGTCACCGATTTCCATAGTTCCGCGGCGGTGAGTGATAAGAATAAACTGTGTTCCGTCATCGAAACTCTTAATATATTCGCCGAATCTGTATACGTTGACCTCGTCGAGAGCTGCCTCAATCTCGTCAAGAATACAGAAGGGCGTAGGATTAACCTTAAGTATTGCAAATAGCAAAGCAATCGCAACAAAGGACTGCTCGCCACCCAAAAGAAGCGAAAGATTTTTGATAATCTTTCCGGGAGGAGCCGCCTTGATCTCGATTCCGGATGTAAGAACATCCTCGGGATCGGTGAGCGAAAGCTCAGCATTACCGCCGCCAAACAGCTCCTTAAAGGTAATTCCAAAGTTTTTATTAATTGCCTCGAATGCGTCAATAAAGCTTGTACGCATCTCGTTTTCAAGTCGGCTGATGATGTCAAGAAGCTCGGCTGAGGATCCGGTAAGATCGTTGAACTGTGTGCTTAACGCATCATATCTTGCCTTAACCTCTGCGTACTCTTCGATAGCACCCGGATTGTATCCGCCGAGAGCTCTCAGTCTGTTACGGCAGGAAACCTGTACCTGAGCAACCTCGTCACGATTGTCGGCAGTTACCGCAGGATAGCCGAAGCCAACCGCATCTTCATATGTGATCTCATAGTCATCCCAAAGCTGAGAACCAAGCTTGTCCTGCTTTTCAAGAAGGGCTGTATGCTTGTTTTCATTTCTGAGGAATGCCTCGTATGCAACCTGACGGCTGTTGTTCTTTTCTTTAAGTCGCTGTCGAATGTTATTAAGCTCTCTCTCGAACTCATCGCTTCCGCTTTCAACCTCAATTCGTTTCTGCCTTAAATTTTCAAGTGTTTTTTCAAGTTTTTCACACTCGGAAGCATTCTCTGATCTGAGTGCATCAATGCCCTCACGCTGTGCCTGAAGCTCGGAAATTTTTCTAAGCTGCATTTCCTTTTCGTTATCAAGCTCTGCGATACGGTTATCAAGTGAAAGGATCATCTCCTCTGCACTTCTGATGCTACCCATAATCTCAGCCCCCTTGATGGAAAGCTCATTTGCCTTCTGATTACATTCGTCACGGTTTTCGTCAAGCACACCCATCTCAGAGCTGCGTTTTGCCCTGAACTCCTTGATAGCGGCAATTCTTTCAAGATTTGCCTTATAATCGCCCTCGAGTCCGATAAGCTCTTCGCCCTCTTTTGACTGCTGACCTACAAGATTATTATAATCTGTCTTAAGCTTTTCTATAATGTCGTTATTTGCATTGAACTTTGCATTTGCATTGTCAAGAGCTGCAAACTGTGAACGGGAAAGTGTGAACAAAAGTTCCTTTTCCTGCTCTGCATCTCTCATTATATCTCGAACAGATGTGATTTCGTTTTCAATCTTTGAAAGCTTCTTTTCGTCGCCCGAAATTTCCTTATCAAGTTTCTCTGCCTCGACTTTAAGCTCGGAAATTGTGCTGTGCCTTGACAAAATTCCGCTGTCACGCTTTGCACTACCGCCGGTAAATGCACCGCCCGCATTGATAACCTGACCGTCAAGAGTAACGATTTTCACTCTGTAACGAAGCTGTTTTGCCGCCTTTGCCGCGTTGTCAATATTATCAAAAACGATAGTACGAAGAAGAAGCCACTCGATAATCGAGCGATACTCTGATTCGGACTTTACAAGCTTGTCTGCTCGGTTTACATATCCCTCAAAGCCGGCTGCCTGACGAATTTCGTCGGTCTCACCGGAAGGTTTAATAGCACTTATGGGATAGAAGGTTGCACGGCCTGCATTTGCCGCCTTCAATGCACCGATAGCCGCCTTTGCAGTGTCCTCGTTATCAACAACAATGTTCTGCAGACTTGCACCAAGTGCGGTTTCAATCGCGGTGATGTACTTTTTCTCAATATTGATAAGAGAGGAAAGCGGACCGTGGATTTTACCCGAAACGGAAAGTCTGCCTCCCTGATATTCCTTCATAACGAACTTAACACTCTCGGCATAACCCTCAAAGTGATCGTTCATTCGCTGAAGAACGTCGGCACGTGCAAGCTTTGCGTCGCGGTTTAGCTTTGCCTCGTTGAGCGAAGTGAGAAGAGCTTCCTTATTTTCGGTAAGCTCTGCGATCTTCTCGCCCGACCGGCTTATTACAGCTTCCTTTTCGGCAATGGCAGTTTTAAAGCCCGAAGCCGCCTTCTCGCATCTGTCCGCCTCGGCTTTAAGCACAAGTGCCTCTGCCTCATATTTTGCGATTTCGTCTTCTATATCATGGCTCTTTGTGCCACCACTCTCACGAGAGCTTTTAAGTACGTTAATTCTTATATTAAGATTAGCGGCATTCGCCTCTTCAACAGTCAGCTCGTCAAGTGCTTCTTCAAGCTGACGGCGTGCCTCGTTTATCTTAGTAAGCAGATTTTGTTCCTCGGCAAGAAAACCCAGTCTTGAGTCCATTACCAACTTATGCTCTGCTTCGATCTTACTCTTTTTCTCGATATACTCATTCTTGCTGACTTCAAGAGTGGCCTTGCTTGTCTCGATGTCGGAAATTCTGGACTTACAGTTAGCAATAAGCTCGGCAGAATGTCCGTAGTTTGTCTCTGCAACTCTCAGTGCGTTGTCAAGCTGGTGAAGCAAATCTGTTGTCTCGCGGATTTTGTCAAGCAACTGCTCGGAGGTTGCCTTGCTCTGCTGTGCCTTTTCGTACAGATTTTCATTCTGCATTTCAAGGTCAGAGATAACCTGATCTATAATTTCAAGGTCGCGTTTAGAAAGTCGTAAATCTCTGTCGGCATCTGCAATATCCTCGCGGATTTTCTTTGTGTCGAAGAGCCAGAGAGATACGTCTGCACGTTTCTTTTCTTCATAAAGAGCAAGACCTTTTCGTGCCTTTTCCGCCTCCTTTTCAAGAGGGCCAACACGAAGTTCAAGCTCGGTCAGAATATCGCGAACTCTATCAAGGTTGTCCTGAGTCTGCTTCAGCTTTCTCTCGGACTCCTCTTTTCTGTGGCGATACTTGGAAATACCTGCCGCCTCTTCAAAGATATTACGTCTTTCGTCACTCTTTTTCGAGATGATCTCGGCGATTTTACCCTGACCGATAATAGAATAACCTTCTCTGCCCACACCGGTGTTCATAAACAGCTCGTAAATGTCACGCAGACGCTTTGGCTGACGGTTAATAAGATATTCGCTCTCGCCTGTACGATAGTAACGTCTGGTTACAACAACCTCGTCAAACTCGGAGTCAAGTCTGTGGTCGGGATCGGAGTTATCAAAGGTAACCGAAACCTCGGCAAAGCCCATAGGACGACGGTCGTCAGTACCGCCGAAGATAACGTCCTCCATTCTTGTACCACGGATATTACGGCTGGAAAGCTCGCCCAGAACCCAACGCATAGCATCCGAAATATTGGATTTTCCGCTTCCGTTAGGGCCAACGATTACGGTTGCACCTCGCTCGAAGGACAAAACCGTTCTGTTTGGGAAGGATTTAAAGCCGTGAAGCTCAAGTGATTTTAAATACATTTTATTTCTCCATTTTTGATAATCAAATAAACAAAGCTTTACTACATTTTGAGTACAATTTCATATTCTAAAATTCCCTCTGCCTCGCCAAAGGAAATATTTTTATATTCCTCACAAAGACGAAGCTTGTTTCTTTTGTTCTGTCCCACCGCCTTTGACAAAGCACCGCGTGAAACAAGAACCTTTATATTTTCATCTCCCGACAAACCTTTGTCAAGGAGTTTTTTTCTTATTCTGTTATAATAAACCTCACCGATAACAAGCTCGCCAAGACCCGGATGATTTGGCCCTGCAACATAGCTTTCGCTTGAGGAAAGATTTTCATTTTGCTGAAGACCGATGCGGATAACCTCAACCCCCGCATCAATAAAAATTTCAAGAGCTGCGGCAGAACGCATAATTGCCTCATCAAGTGTCAAGGCAGTGTATGAACCGCCGAGAGTCATATCGCAAAGCTCGGTGTCGGCAAAAACAACCGTAGGATAAATTCTCGCCGCCACGGCCCCCACAGATGCAATAAACCTTGCTGTTTCAATCTCGCTTTCGGGTGTGGAATAAGGCAAACCGATCATCATCTGACCAACAAGATTAAAGCCGTTTTCCACTATCATTTGGCAGCTTTTCAATTCTGCCTCAAAATTATGTCCTCTTTTCGACATTTTGAGAACGGCATCAGAAGAGCTTTGAAGTCCAAGCTCAATGGTCTTTACACCGTATCTTTTAAGAATATCAAGAATTTCCCCGTCAATATAATCAGGTCTTGTAGAGCATCTGATGGAAGTGACAAGACCACGCTTGATATAAGAATGTGCGATTTCAAGCAGAGAAATCATAAGCTCTCGGTCAATGCCCGTAAAAGAACCGCCGAAGAATGCGATCTCAACCTCCGCGTCATTTTCAATAGTAGAAAGCGAATTTTCGATTATAGGAACAACATCCTCCGCAGAAAAACTGCTCACACCTGAAATTCTTTTCTGATTACAGAAAACACACTGATTCGGACACCCGAGATGAGGAATAAAAATCGGAATATTAATATGTCTCATCACAGTACACCGAAAAGTTGAAGAGCCATTTTTGCCGCCTGCATTTCCGCAAGCTTTTTGGTCTTTCCAACACCTCTGCCAACCTGGTTATTGTTTATGTAGGCGGCAACGGTAAAGCTTTTATTATGCTCAGGGCCGCACTCGTCAAGTATGCGATATTCAAGAACCGCCGCACCGTCCTGCTCTGCAAGCTGTTGAAGTCTTGTCTTATAATCGGTTTTCTGCTTGGGCGAGTTTTTGATCTCGTCTTCAAAAAGCGAGAGAATTGTTTTTTTATAGCCCTCGCTTCCCCTTTTCAAAGAATCAAGATATATAGCCGCAATTAGTGCTTCAAGTGCATCGGCAAGAATTTTCGGGCGATTTCGACAGTCGGCCTGCTCCTCGCCGTTGCCAAGATTAATGTACTTTCCAAGCTCAATTTTCAAGGCAATTTTAGCAAGAGTTTTCTCGCAGACAAGCATCTGACGCATTTTGGTAAGTGCTCCTTCCCTGTATCCCGAGAAGTTTAAATAAAGATGCTCGCTGATAACAAGCTGTAAAACCGCATCGCCAAGGAATTCAAGACGCTCGTTTGACTCTGCCCTCATTCCCTTTGTTCTGAGTTCGTTTGTATATGACAGGTGTGTCAATGCCGCATCAAGATATGAAAGGTCGAAAAATCTGTATGAAATTCGTTCCATAAGCTCAAGTGAGTCTTTTCCAAGCGACATATTAACACCCCTTTCGTATTTTAGAAAATATTAATGCTTTTTATTATTTCAAGCGATCTTTCGGCATATGCCTCGTTTCTCGCCTTTTTGCCGCCCTTTACCTTCTTTTCGAAGGGGGCGATTATGCCAAAGTTTGCGTTCATCGGCTGGAAGGAAGATGAAACACCGCCCTCGCTGACATAGTGAGCAAGAGCACCGATTTCGGTCTCCTTCGGGAATATCATCGACTCTTTATCAAGTGCAAGAAGTGCCGCATTTACACCGGCAACAAAGCCGGAGGAGGCAGACTCCACATACCCCTCAACACCGGTCATTTGCCCAGCAAAAAATATTCTGCCCTCTTTTTTCACTGAATAATTGGGATTTAAGAATCCGGGAGAGTTAAGATATGTGTTTCTATGCATTACACCGTATCTGAAAAATTCTGCATTTTCAAGGCCGGGAATAAGTCCGAACACACGTCTCTGCTCGCCAAAGGTCAGATGTGTCTGGAAGCCGACTATGTTATACATAGTTCCCTCTTTGTTTTCGCGTCTTAACTGTACGGTGGCAAAAGCATCCTCGCCGGTTGTGGGAACAGGAAGTCCTACCGGCTTCATAGGGCCAAATCTCAGTGTATCATATCCGCGTGATGCCATAACCTCAACAGGCATACAGCCCTCAAACACCGTAAGATCCTCCTGAAGTTCTCTGTCAAATGCCTTCAAAGGTGCCGCTTTTGCATTTATAAGCTCGTTATAAAACAGATCGTACTGCTCCTTTGTCATAGGACAGTTAAGATAATCCTCAGGACTTCCCTTACCCCATCTTGACGCAAAGAATGCAACAGAGGTATCAATAGTTGAAAAATCAACAATAGGTGCAGCCGCATCAAAGAAATGCAGCTCGCCGCCGCCTGTGTATCGAGAAATACTGTCGGCAAGTGCCTCCGAGGTAAGAGGGCCGCTTGCTATAACAACGATTCCCTCTTTTGGTATTTCGGTTACCTCACCCTCGATAATTTCAATATTGGGGTGATTTCTTATTTTTTCGGTTATATAGTCGCTGAAAAGCTCACGGTTTACCGCAAGAGCCGAGCCGGCAGGAACTTCGGTGGCATATGCCGCCTCCATTATAAGCGAGCCAAGCCCCGACAGCTCTGCCTTTAAAAGACCTACTGCATTACTTGTATCGTTTGAACGCAGAGAGTTTGAGCAAACAAGCTCGGCAAAGCCGTCGGTGTGATGTGCGGGAGAATGCTTGTGTGGCTTCATTTCATAAAGCTCAACCTTAACACCCATTCGGGCTGCGGCATAAGCCGCTTCGCACCCTGCAAGTCCGGCACCGATAACCTTAATTTTTACTTCGTTATTCATCATTTTACTCAATTACCGTCATTTCCTCGTCACGCTTGTAGGAGCAGTTTTTCTCCTTACAAATGACATTCTTACGGCTCTTGCGGTAGTAAAGCATAGCACCGCAATCGGGACACTTTTCAGGAAGAGGCATATCCCAGGTAGAGAAATCGCACTCGGGATATCTCTCACAGCTGTAAAAGAGCATCTTGCCCTTACCGTGTCTTGCAAGAACTCTGGAATTGCATTTAGGACAGTCAACACCCGTCTCTGTAACTTTCTGTTTTGTAAAGGTACAGGTAGGATAGTTTATACAAGCATAAAAGCTGCCGTATCTGCCGTTACGGATTACCATATCACCGCCGCAGAGCTCACACTTGAAACCGGCAAGGGTGGGAGCTTTTTCCTCCTCAACAGCAAGCTTTCCGTTTTTGTCAAGTGCCTTTGTGCATCTGCATTCGGGATAGTTGGGACAGGCAAGGAATTTGCCGTATCTGCCGTTTTTATATACCATTTTAGAGCCGCACTTGTCACAAAGCACGTCGCTTTCTTCCTGAGGAATTTCAATTTCAACCCTGTTATCGCCCTTGGAAACCGCATCAAGCTCCTCTGCAAACTTGCCGTAGAAGTTAGAAATTACACCTAGAATGGTGTTATCCTTGTTCTCGATAGAGTCAAGCTTATCCTCCATAGATGCGGTAAACTCATAGTCGATTATCTCGGGGAAATGCTTACGCATAAAGTTGGTTGTAATCTCACCAAGAGGTGTTGCGACAAGCGATTTTCCGTCTCGCTTAACATACTCACGTGAGATAATAATCGAGATAATGGGTGCATATGTTGAGGGACGGCCGATGCCGTTTTCCTCAAGGAATTTAATAAGCGATGCCTCGGTATATCTTGCAGGGGGCTCGGTGAAATGCTGGAAGCTTTCAACCTTAGATGCGGTAAGAACCTCGCTCTTCTTTATACCGGGAAGTCTTGCAAGATTAAGCTCCTCTGTCTCGGAATCCTGTGCATCATCGCTTACATAGTCATAAATTGTAAGATAACCCTTTGATTTAATAACATATCCGCCTGTTTTAAAGATATAACCGGAGTTTTCAATCTCAACAGAAACGGTATCAAGAACAGCCGACTCCATCTGGCTGGCAATAAATCTTTCCCAAATAAGCTTATACAGTCTGTACTGCTCGCTTGTAAGCATCTTTCTTATGGATTTGGGTGTGATATATACGTTTGAAGGACGGATTGCCTCGTGAGCATCCTGTGCCGCTGCATTTGCCTTAAAGCTTCTCTGTGCCTTGGGCAAAAATTCCTCGCCGTACTTCTCTTTAATAAATGCCGCACAGCTTTCCTGTGCAACGGCAGAAACTCTTGTAGAGTCTGTACGCATATAGGTGATAAGACCCTGAACACCGCCGTGCTGAGCACCCAGGTTAAGACCGTCGTAAAGCTCCTGTGCAACCTTCATAATTCTCTGTGACTGATAGCCAAGCTGTCTTGATGCCTCCTGCTGAAGAGTTGATGTGGTGAAAGGAGGTGCGGGCTGTTTATACTTTACCGCGTGCTTTACGTCCTTTACAACAAAGCTTCCGCCTGCGATTTTATTTTCAACTTCCTTTGTACTCGCCTCGTCGGAAAGTCTGATTTTACCGTTCTTATCGCCGTAGAACTTTGCATTTATAACCTCTCCGTCAGCGGTATTAAGAGTAGATTCAATAGTCCAGTATTCCTGAGGAACAAATGCTCTGATCTCCTCCTCGCGTTCTGTAACGATTCTCGCCGCAACAGACTGAACACGTCCGCCCGAAAGTCCGCTTTTAATATTCTTCCACAAAACCTCGGAAAGCTTAAAACCAACAAGGCGGTCAAGTATTCTTCTTGCCTGCTGGGAGTTTACAAGATCCTCATTAATTCTTCTGGGATTCTTAATCGCCTCTTTAACAGCCGCCTGAGTAATTTCGTTAAAGGTAACACGACAGGCCTTGTCAGAAGGAATACCGAGCTCGTTTGCAATATGCCAGGAAATTGCCTCACCCTCGCGGTCAGGGTCGGTTGCAAGGAAAATCTTACTTGCATTCTTTGCTTCCTTTTTCAGCTCTTTGATAACGTCACCTTTACCGCGAATGTTGATATAGTGGGGCTCAAAGTTATTCTCAACGTCAATACCGAGAGTGCTCTTGGGAAGATCTCTGATATGACCCTTTGATGCGATTACCTTATAGTTTGAACCAAGATATCCTTTTATTGTATTGGCCTTAGCAGGCGACTCAACTATTACTAAATTAGCCATTTATATTAAGCAAGTTTTAAAAACTGCGACCTTTCTTATTTAAATTTTAGACAAACAGCTTCGCCGGGCAGCATTACTATAAAACCGCCCATTTCAAGCTTCAAAAGACATTTCATAACCTCTCTCAGGTTCATTTCCGAGTCAACCAGCGACTCAAGAGAGCAGCTTCCCTCTGTGGGAATACGTTTATAAACCTTCAAGGCGGATTTATCAAAATTAACCGGAGGTGTAACCGGCTCTCTCAGCTCTTCCCCGATAGCTTCATTTACCAAAGTGCGGGCTTTTTTTGCAGCCGCAGCAGGCCTTGGCACAGAGAAGATATCGTCACCGGGACAGACGGCAACAACGCCGTACTCGCTGAGTGTTTTCATCATATCCGCTTTAATACCGTCTTTCAGCACAAAGGGATTGATTACACCGCGGTATGAATCAATAAAATCATTCAGCACATCCTCTGCCGAGGTGCAGATTTTTGCACCGTTCTTTATAAGCAGATTGCTAAGCTGACTTGTTTTAGAGCCAACGTTTCCGGGCAGAGCATAAACAGCACGTCCCTGCTCTTTTGCATATCTTGCGGTAATGAGAGCACCCGATTTTTCGGCACCTTCAAAAACAATGGTAGCTCTGGAAAGAGCACTGATAATTCTGTTTCGCTTTGGGAAATTATACTTCATTGGCGGTGTTCCGGGAGCGAACTCGGTAAGAACACAACCGCCCTTTACTATTTCCCTTGCCAATTTAAGATGTCCGGGCGGATAACAGATATCAATTCCGCTGCCGATTACCGCAACGGTTTTGCCTCCTGCACTGAGAGCACCTGCCATAGCAACACCGTCAATGCCCATAGCCATACCCGACACGATTGTTGCACCTGCCAAGGCAAGATCATAGCCGATGGAAAATGCATTTTTACGTCCGTAATCCGACAAAGCTCGTGTACCAACCGCACCAACAGTGAAACATCTGTCAAAATCGGGCAAAACTCCTCGGTAATAAAGCAAAACCGGAGGATTTTCTATTTGACGAAGCAGGTCGGGATATCTTTCATCAGCATAATGAAGAAGCCCAACCTTATGCTTTTTGCAGAAGGAATAAATCTCCTTCGCACGATCAAGCCCCTTGTCTTCAAGAGCCGATCTGTCTGAGTTACGATAGCCGATTATGGCGGAAATTTTCTTCGAATCGGCATCATAAATGTCCTTTGGATTATCAAATTCCTTGATAAGCTTACCAAAGGTCGAACCCGAAGGTGTACAGGCCAACGAAAGCCATATCCAATATACAGTTATATCCATCAGCCCATCTCCTTTTAAAAATTAAATTTACAAATTATTCTGTTCCCACATAAATACTGCAGCGGCAACAGACGCATTAAGCGACTCCACTCCCTCTGAAATGGGAATAAACACACTGCCGGTGCAAAGTGCGGAAACATCGCCGGGGATACCGTGTCCCTCGTTACCGATAATGAAAATATCATCGGGTTTAAGGTCGATTTCACGAACACTCTTTGCCGACTCGGAAAGCTCTGCCGCATAGACGGATCTGCCGTTTTCACGTGCGGATGTAATAAACGAAGCAAAGTCCGAAACAATGCTGATTTTAATACCGAACATTGTTCCCATTGCCGCCCTTACGGTCTTAGGATTATAAATATCCGCCGAATCGGATGACAGAATAATATGCTTCACACCGAATGCCGCAGCACTTCTGATTACGGCACCAAGGTTGCCCGGATCCCGTAAAGAGTATAGCGAAAGGGCTCTTTCACCCTCACGAATGAAAAAGTCTTCCTTATATATTATATCCATATTACAGAAAAAGTCAAGATATTTTATCACGCAAATTATTCCCTGGGGTGCTTTTTCGGTAGAAATTTTAGAAAATGCACCTTCAGAAAGAAGAATAACCTGGCAGTTTTCATATCCGACTTCCTTCATAAACGGCTCTAAAAGCGAGAAAATTCGCTCTCTTTTTTCTTCCATAACGAAGATATGAGTAACAGGCAGTCCGCGTTTTAATGCTTCAAGGCAAAGCTTCTCGCCCTCGGCAATAAAACATTCCGACTCACCCCTGCCTTTTTTATCAAGCAAAGATGCAGCCCATTTTACCGTCGGATTGCTTCTGCTTGAAATTATATCCCTTAAAATAATCATTTTTATCTTTCCTTACGTTTTTTAAAAAAAGATCCCGGTTTACCATTTAACAACGGGAAACCGGGTAAATCTATATTAGAGAGCAGCTTTTGCCTTCTCACAAATTGCAGCGAAAGCGTCCTTATCGGAAACTGCGATCTCAGCAAGCATCTTTCTGTTAAGATCAATACCTGCAAGCTTAAGACCGTGCATAAGGGTGGAGTAGTTCATACCGCAAACCTTTGCCTGTGCGGAAATTCTTGCGATCCAGAGAGAACGGAAGTTTCTCTTCTTCTCCTTACGTCCAACGTATGCCTTGTTGCCGGACTTCATTACGGCCTGCTTAGCCATCTTGAAGTGCTTAGACTTAGAACCCCAATAGCCCTTAGCTGCCTTGAGTATGCTATTTCTTCTCTTGCGCGTCATCATAGCGCCCTTAACTCTTGCCATTTTACATTATCCTCCTGATTTTCTTCTGTACCTTATTACTTGTTAATAAGGTTTCTGTAAGTAGGTGCAAAGCTTTCGCTGAGGATAGCACTCTTGCGAAGACCTCTCTTACGCTTAGCGGTCTTAAGACCGAGATTGTGACGGTGGTTGTTGTGTGACATCTTCACCTTGCCGCTTCCGGTAAGAGAGAATCTCTTAGAAGAAGCCTTGTGTGTCTTAATTTTTCCCATTTTATTTCTCCTTTTCTGTCGGGGACATTGCCTCATTTTTTTAAAAACTTATTTTTTTTCCTGCTTAACGGGGCTGATGATGATTGACATATAACGTCCGTCAAGTACAGGTTTTTTCTCGGCAGCACCGGCCTCGCGGCAGGCCTCCTCGAACTTCATTATTACCTCGCGACCAAGCTCGGTATGGGACATTTCTCTTCCCTTAAAGCGAACAACCGCCTTAACCTTGTTTCCTTCTGCAAGGAACTTCTTTGCGTGGTTAACACGTGTGTCAAAGTCGTGCTGTTCAATACGGCAGGAAAGCTGAATTTCCTTTACCTTTACTATAACCTGCTTCTTCTTTGCTTCCTTCTCTCTCTTGTCGCGTTCAAAGCAGAACTTGCCATAGTCGATAGCACGACAAACGGGGGGTGTAGCATTGGGAACGATAAGAACAAGGTCAACGTTGTTGTTGTACGCATAGTTGCGTGCATCTTCAATCTTCATTATGCCAACCTGCTCGTTTCCGGGGCCGATTACTCTTACTTCGGGAACATTGATTTCCTCATTGATCGGCAAATCTTTAGAATTGTTAGGTTTGATAGTCTTTTACCTCCGGTAATAAAAAATGCATACAGAGAATCTCCGTACGCACAACACCCCTCAAAGAAGGGAAAATGTATTAACCACAGTCACTTACGCGTGATATGGTGAGAACGGAAATTCTACTTTGTTTTAAAGTTTCTTTCAACTTCTGTAGTATTATACCACTCTTTTTCCTGTTTGTCAAGTAATTTTCAAACTTTTTTGATTTTTTTCTATTTTCCACTTTTTTTACAAACTTTGGCACTGATTTTTGTTAATTTTTGCGTCTTTACAAAGCAAAAATATTGTTGTATAATAATTATGCTGCAAATTATCGGCTGAAGGTGCATCAATCTTATGATGCTTATGTGGACGCTTGGTTATTGGTTACATATTGCGGCACTTAAACCTACACGTGGGGGCGTGTAGGTTTTTTCTTTTTTTTAAGCGGAAACTATTGACAAATGTGCTATATTATGATATCATTATGATATCAAACAATCAATTAAGAAAGGATACAAAAATGAACGAAAAAGTTTTAAACAACAAAAAGCACGGTATGATTGTGCTTGTACTTACAATTATAGTAATGCTTGCAGCTACCGCACTTACAATTTACGGTGCAACGCTCAGCACCGAAGAAACCGCATCTCCCCTGCTCATTGCAGGAATTATTCTGCTCTGCATTTCCTGGATTCCCCTTCCCGGCCTTAAGGTTCTTAAACCCCAGGAGGCACTTGTTCTCACACTGTTCGGTAAATATGTCGGAACAATCAAGGGCGACGGATTCTATTGGGTTAATCCCTTCTGCACCGGCTTTAATCCCGCCGCAAAAACAAAACTCAATCAGAGCGGCGACGTAATGCAGGCAACTCCTTTATTCTCGGTTAGTGAAAACGGCTCTGCAAGCAACGTAAATGTTAATATCGAAAGCAACAAAATTTCTCTTAAAATCATGACTCTTAACAACAGCCGTCAGAAGATCTACGACTGTCTCGGTAATCCCGTTGAGATCGGTATTGCAGTAATCTGGCGTGTGGTTGACACCGCAAAGGCGGTATTTAACGTTGACAACTACAAGGAATTCCTTTCGCTTCAGTGCGACAGTGCCCTTCGTAACGTAGTAAGAATTTATCCGTATGACGTTGCTCCCGGTGTTGATACAACAGGCGACGGTATCGCTGACGAAGGCAGTCTTCGCGGTTCAAGCGAGGTTGTTGCGGCAAGAATCCGCGACGAAATTCAGTCCCGCGTTGACGAAGCAGGTATTGAAATTATCGAGGCAAGAATTACATATCTTGCTTATGCACCCGAGATCGCTGCAGTAATGCTTCAGCGTCAGCAGGCATCTGCAATTATCGACGCAAGAAGAATGATCGTTGACGGTGCTGTGGGTATGGTTGAAATGGCTCTTGAAAGACTTGCACAGAACGACACCGTTCAGCTTGACGAAGAACGCAAGGCGACAATGGTTTCCAACCTTCTTGTAGTTCTCTGCGGTAACAAGGATGCTCAGCCAGTAGTAAATTCCGGTTCTCTTTATTAATATGAAGGAAACAAACGATAAGGCAAAAAAGCAGATTCCCCTTCGTGTTTCAGCAAAGCTGTATAATGCCTTAGCAAAATGGGCAGAGGACGATTTCAGGTCTATAAACGGACAGATCGAATATTTGCTTACCGAATGTGTGAAAAAACGCGGAATCAAGCTTTCCGAGGATGATAAATAACAAAATGAGAGGAGTGTTAATTCGCTCCTCTCTTTCTTTTATTTGAAATAAATTCTGCTCTCTTCGTCATAAATATCAATACGGGTTTCAAGATATGTAAATCCGTATTTTTCATAGAAGCCGATATGGTCGGTTGCAAGATAAACCTTGTCGGCACCCTGCTCTTTTGCCACGCAGTATGCCTCATCAATAATTTTTTCGCTGCATCTCTGACCGCGGTACTCGGGAACGGTGAAAAGAAAGCCGATCCAAGGGAAAAGCGAGTCGTCCTTCACACAGTCGTTTTTTGTCAGTGTGCAGAAGGAAACAAGCTTTTCGCCATCAGCCAAAATAAAGATATCTCCGCCGCCAAGAATCTGATCAACCTTGTTCTGCTCTAAAATATCTGCCAGAAATTTAGCTGCACCCCAATCTTGTGCTCTGATTTGCTCTATCCAATATTCCTTATTTTCGCAATCGCAAAACTTAAAAATATTCATATTTTTTTACCTCTTTAATATAATTTTTCCTTACATATTTTATCAAATAAAAAATATTTTGTCAATAAGAAAAAAATTTAAAAAACCTATTGACAAAACAGAATGCTTATGATATACTTGTAAAGCGATTTGCTTTACAGCACTTTTTGAGGTGGAAAGATATGTTTGAAAAGAATATGAGAATTGCATATCTTCTTGACTTCTACGAGGATCTGCTTGATCCCCATATCCGCAATGTCATCAGGGCTTATTATGATGACGATCTTTCACTTGCGGAAATTGCAGAGGGCGAAGGAATTTCACGTCAGGGTGTTCGCCATCTTATCAAAAAGGGCGAAGAATCACTTGAGTTCTTCGAAAGCAATCTCGCACTTGCCAAAAGGCACGAAGAGCTTAATCTGGCTGTTCAGTCACTTAATAAAATAGCCGACGGCCTTGAAAAGCAAAACCTTAGTGACGAGGCGGCGGAAATTCGCCGTATTGTCGAAGTAATCACGAAAGGAAATCAAGATGTTCCAAAGTCTAACTGACAAGCTTGCAAACGCTTTCAAAAAGTTTAGGAACAAGGGAAAACTCACCGAAGCCGACGTTAAGGAAGGTATGCGAGAGGTTAAACTCGCACTGCTCGAAGCCGACGTTAACTTTAAGGTTGTAAAAAGCTTTACTCAGTCTGTTACAGAGCGCGCTGTCGGAAGCGAGGTTCTTGAAAGTCTTCTTCCCGCACAGCAGATCGTTAAGATAGTAAACGAAGAGCTGATCAAGCTGATGGGCGGCGAAACACCGAAGATCAACATAAACCCCAAGCCCCCTACGGTTGTTATGATGGTAGGTCTTCAGGGTGCGGGTAAGACAACCCACGCAGCCAAGATCGCCAATATGTACAAGCAGAAGAGCAAGAATCCCCTGCTCGTTGCCTGCGACGTGTACAGACCTGCTGCTATCGACCAGCTTAAAATCGTTGGTGAGTCGGTAAATGTTCCAGTGTTCTCGCTTGGAGCGAAGATCTCCCCTGTTGAAATTGCGAAAGCAGGCGTTGAGCACGCAAAAAAACACGGCCACGATATGGTTATCATTGATACCGCTGGCCGACTTCATATTGACGAAGCTCTTATGGAAGAGCTTGTTAAAATCAAAGCAAACGTAAATCCGTCCGAAATTCTTCTTACAGTTGATGCTATGACAGGTCAGGACGCGGTAAACGTTGCAAAAACCTTCAACGATCTTCTTGATATTACAGGTGTTGTTCTTACAAAGATGGACGGAGATACCCGAGGCGGTGCCGCACTTTCGGTTAAGTACATCACAGGCAAACCCATCAAGTTTATCGGTATGGGTGAAAAAATGGATGCTATTGAGCTGTTCCACCCCGACAGAATGGCATCTCGAATTCTCGGTATGGGCGATATTCTTTCTCTTATTGAGAAGGCAGAGGCGGCATATGATGAGAAAAATGCAAGAGAGCTTGAAAAGAAGATGCGTGAGCAGACCTTCTCTCTTGAAGACTTCCTTGACCAGATGCGTCAGCTTAAAAAAATGGGCAACCTTGAACAGCTTCTCGGTATGATGCCGGGTGTTAAGGCGGGCTCACTTAAAAATGCACAGGTTGATGAAAAACAGCTTGGAAGAATTGAGGCAATTATCCTTTCCATGACTCCCGAAGAGCGACTTAAACCCGATATTATCAACGGTTCTCGCCGTAAGAGAATTGCAAACGGTTGCGGACTTGGAGTTGAGGACGTAAACAGACTGCTTAAACAGTTTGACCAGATGAAGAAGATGATGAAGCAGCTTTCGGGCAAGGGCGGACGCAGAATGTTCGGTCGCAGAATGGGCTTCTGATAGCTTCAATTAATTGAAAATCAAAAAACAAAAAATAAATTTAATTATTCACATTTTGGAGGAAAAGAAAAATGGCAGTAAAAATCAGACTTACAAGAATGGGTAAGAAGAAGAACCCCTTCTACCGTATCGTAGTTGCAGACCAGAGAGCTCGTCGTGACGGTGCTCCTATCGAGGAGATCGGTTACTATGATCCTATGACCAACCCCGCAACCGTAAAGATCGACGCTGAGAAGGCAACCAAGTGGCTTGGCAACGGTGCACAGCCCACCGATACTGTAAGATCTCTTCTTAAGAAGGCCGACATCATTAAGTAATTTCGGAAAAACAGGTATACCAAATGGATTTCAAGAAAATACTTACCGACATCGCCCGTGCGATCGTTGACACTCCCGATGCTGTTGTGGTTGAGGAAACTGTAAACGGTGACGATATTGAGCTCGTTCTTACCGTTGCAGAGGACGACACAGGTATGGTTATCGGACGCCACGGCAGAATCGCCAAGGCAATTCGTCAGATTATGAAGGCGGCGGCTAACACCTGCGGTAAGCGTGTTACCGTTGAGATCAAGTAATCTTACTGTTTGATAAAAAGAAGACCGACATCGGTCTTCTTTTTATTTTTTCTATTGAAATAAAGAAAAAGATATTGTATAATGGTAATAGATAAAATGTCGGAGGAACTTTCCATATGAAAAAATACATAATGGCATTAGATCAAGGTACAACAAGTTCACGTTCAATTATTTTTGATAAGAACGGCAATATCGTAAGTCTTGTTCAACGTGAATTCCCTCAGATTTTCCCAAAAGAGGGCTGGGTTGAGCACGATCCTATGGCGATTTGGTCGACACAGATTGCCGCCTGCACCGAGGCACTTATGAAAATCGGCGGATCCTGGGACGAAATTTGCGGTATCGGTATTACCAACCAACGTGAAACGGTTGTTGTCTGGGACAGAAAAACAGGTGTTCCGATTTACAACGCAATCGTTTGGCAGTGTCGCCGTACAGCAGACTATTGCGAAGCTCTTAAAGAAAAGGGTTATTCCGAGCTTATCAGGCAGAAGACAGGTCTGCTTCTTGACCCATACTTCTCCGGCTCAAAGGTCGGCTGGATACTTGACAACGTAGAGGGTGCAAGAGAGAGAGCCCAGCGTGGTGAGCTTTGCTTCGGAACAATTGACACCTGGCTTATCTGGAATCTGACGGCAGGACGTGTTCACGCAACAGATTATACCAATGCATCAAGAACTATGCTCTTTAACATAAACACTCTTTCCTGGGACAAAGAGCTTCTTGAAATATTCAATATCCCCGAGTCTATTCTTCCCGAGGTTAAAGAATCCTCCTGTATTTTCGGACATACCGATGCAAAAATTCTCGGTGCTGAAATCGCCATCGGCGGTGTTGCGGGCGATCAGCAAGCTGCATTGTTCGGTCAGTGCTGCTTCAATCCCGGCGAGCTTAAAAATACATACGGAACAGGTGCCTTCCTGCTTATGAATATAGGTGACAAGCCAAACATCACCGACACAGGACTTATTACAACGGTTGCCTGCGGTGCTGACGGCAAGGTCTGCTATGCCCTTGAGGGCTCGGTATTTGTTTGCGGTGCTGCAATTCAGTGGCTTCGCGACGGTATGAGAGTGATTGAATCTGCTTCCGACAGCGAATATTATGCAAAGAAGGTTCCCGACTCGGGCGGAGTTCTGGTTGTTCCCGCCTTCCAGGGACTTGGTGCTCCCTATTGGGATCCTTATGCAAGAGGAATTATCGTCGGAATTACAAGAGCTACCAACAAGTATCACATTATTCGTGCAACGGTTGAATCAATGGCATATCAGACAGCCGACGTAATTAAGCTTATGGAAAGCTCAACAGGAATAAAGATTGAGGGGCTTTCGGTTGACGGCGGTGCGTCTGCAAACGATCTTCTTCTCTCGTTCCAGTCGGACATTCTCGGCACATCGGTAAATCGCCCCGAATGTATCGAGACAACAGCTCTCGGTGCTGCATACCTTTGCGGTCTTTCCACAGGAGTTTACATATCCACCGAGGAAATCAAAGTAAACCGCAGGATTGCAAAAACCTTTGAACCCACAAAAGACGATGCTTGGCGAGAGGAAAAGATGTCCACTTGGTCAAAAGCGGTAAGCCGTAGTCTTGCCTGGAAATAATATTTACATCGAAAATGCCGCAGATTTAATTCTGCGGCATTTTTTCTTTACTTTTTGAGATTTTTATTGACTTTTTCGGTGTTTTTCTTGGTAACAAAAAAGATAATTACCCATATAATTGCGTATCCAACGACGAATACTCCGGTGAATACAAGGAATGGAATAAGCCGGCGTTCAATCCAACCGTTGGTAAGATAAACGACTGCGTAAGCCAAATAAAGAACTATGCCGTGCAGAGTAATCGCCTTGGAAATCGCAAGCTCTTCAATCTGAAATACTTGAGTTGTCGCACCGCAGAAAAAAGCTAAAGCAGTAACCGTAAATATTTCCAAGGTCATCTCTCCTACCGAAACGGTATTTGTAACGCCGCAAAGATCAAGTATTCCGTAGACTGCTGCAAGGCAAAGCGGACCTAATCCCATTGCTACAAGGCCGCGAAAAACAAATAACTTCCAATACTTTCCTATAATTTTCATACTTTATACCTCCTCTTGATCTCTGCAAAGCATCTTCTTGAAACATACTCTTTATATCCGCATTTAAACAATGCATCCACTCCGCCGCTGAAGGTGGTTTTAAAGCAGGAAATTCGCCTCTCGTTTGCCAAAGTGGATTTGTTAATACGTATAAAGTAGCTTGGCAGATGCTTTTCAATATCAGAAAGTGTGCCTGATGCCCGATATTTTTGTCCCTTAAAATCTACTACAAAAAGCTTTCTGTCTATTATGCTGATACACTCTATTTCGGCATATTTCAGCCGTAAAAGCTCGTAATCTCCCTGAACCAAAATCTCATCATCACCGTGATAAGATAAAACAAGATTTTCAATTTCCGAGGTTAATTCTGAGGCAGAATGTACTTTTGCTATGATTTCTTCATCACAGTCTTTATCAATTATTAGTTTGAATTTCATTTTTTCTCCTTTTTATTCCAAGAACAAAATATCTCAAAAAAGGTGTTCTTTCAATCAACCAAAATAAAATTGGAGTAAGCACTGCCATCGCAATTAAAAGAATAATTCCCTTTACATATACAGGAACATGTGCGAAATACTCATACAAAACATACCCGACGACCGTTAATACAAGATAATGTAAAATATACAATCCGAAAGATATTTTATTGAGATAATTAAAAACCCTATTGGTTTTATTAAGCCATTTTTTCGCCGTGCCAATGATTGCAAGAATGCTAAACCAAGCATACGCATTGGTAACAAGGTTTTTCAGTACCTCATCCGAAGCATAATTTTTCCCAAAATGCATCCAAAAATAAAGTACTCCAAGTATTACTGATCCGGAAATCGTTATAGGAATCAGCTTCACGCATTTCTCTATTATGTTATCAAAATAGAAAAATAGATAACCGAGGAAAAATGCCACGCCATAAATACCAAACCGGTATACACTTATAACCGGAAGGTTAAGAATCTGCGCCCCAACAAATATTAAAAGTAAAAATGATAGGATAATTATTTCATTGGTTCGTTCGCAAAGTTTATCAAGCTTTGTGCTATTCAAACGATTATAAAATACTACAAGCAAAACTGAAAATACGAATAACGTTTGCGAAAACCATAAAGGACCTGTTCCGCTTAATGCAGAGATCGGATAAATCAATAAAGACGGCATATATTCAAGTCCGCCGCCAACCTTGATATTTATGTATCCACTTATCCAATGTAATGCCAATAGCCCCAATGTTGAAGGAATTATGAGTTTTCTCACTCTTTCCCTCAAAAATTCTCTTTTTCCATGTTTTTCTATTGAATGCCTCGCTGATACTCCTGCCACCAAAAACAGCAAAACCATAAACCAAGGATAAACAAATGTACATATAGCATCGTATATCCAAAAGCCATCGCCATTTGAAAATCCGGTTGGTATACCAACACCATTAAAAAGATAAAACGCGTGATAAATTATAACCAATAATACCGTCAATGATCTAATATTGTCTAAATAATATTTTCTTTTCACCTAAAAAACTCCTTTCCCCTGCTGAAAATAGTATAGCACAAGGAAAGGAGAATATGTTGATTTTTGTCTTTTCGGTAAAATTTTAAACTTGTTCGGTCTTGATATCATATAGATGATTCGAAAGAAGGGCAAAATCCTCGGTTGAGAGTCGCTCGCCACGGATTTTAGGATCAAAGCCGCATTTTGCTATTGCACAAGCCACCTGCTCCTTCGTAAATCCGCCAAGCTTTGCACTGAGGGCATTTTCAAGAGTCTTTCTTCTCATTTCAAATGCTGCCTTGATACAGTTGCGGAAAAGCTTTTCGTCCTTTATTTCGTAAGGACATTTGTCATAAAGATCAATTCTGACAACCGCACTGTCAACCTTTGGTGCAGGAATAAAACATCCCGCAGGCACCTTGAAAAGCTTACGGACACTGCCGTAATATCCGAGAACGGCGGTAATTGCTCCGTAATCCGAGCTGCCCGGCTTTGCAGAAAGACGTGCTGCAACCTCGTTTTGCACCATAACCGTTATGGTGGAGAACTTTACCCCCGATTCAAGCAGATACATTAAAATAGGCGTTGTAATATAATAAGGAAGGTTTGCACAAACAGAAACAGGCATTCCATCCGAATACTTATCCACAAGCTCCTTGATATCAACCTTCAGAATATCCTCGTTAATAACGGTGATATTGTCATATTCTTCAAGAGTTCTTGCAAGAACCGGAATAAGCCCCTTGTCTATCTCAACGGCAACCACCTTTTTAAATCGCAAGGCAAGCTCCTGAGTAAGACAGCCGATGCCCGGGCCGATTTCAAGAATCATTCTGTCGCTTGTGTCAGCACAGCCGTCAGCAATATCCTCGGGAATTATTCTGTTTGTAAGGAAATTCTGGCCGAATTCCTTGTGGAAGCTTATACCTGCATCAGCCATAACCGACTTAATGACAGAAATGTTACAAAGATCCATAATATCTCCCTGCATTTTAATAAAAAAGAAGAGGCAAATTGCCTCTCCCACGAATATGGAGCTGATAGCGGGACTTGAACCCGCGACCTGTTGATTACGAATCAACTGCTCTACCAACTGAGCCATATCAGCAAACAATCGCTTAATTATTGTATCACTTTATATCACTTTTGTCAATAGGAAAGGCAAATTTTTAGCTCGGCGACAGGTTCGCCGAGCTTTTTTTATTTTAATTTATACATCAGACGTCTAATCATATCAAAAGGAATTACCGTAAGCGAAAGTAAAATAACAAAGCTTAACTCGTGTGGCAAAAGAGGTGTGCATCTGAACAGTGCTCCGCCGTAGTAAATCATAAAAATCTGTATTAAAGATATGATAAACATTATGAATATAAACGGCTTGTTTTTTGAGATATTTGAAAACAGCCAAAGACGTGAGCATCTTGCAAGCAGACAGTTTACAAGTCCGCTGAAAATAAATAAGGCATAAAAGGCGGTATAAAACTTGTCGCCGGGTAGTTCGGAGCCGTAAAGCAGACGAATATTCGGTGACGAAAGGAACAGAAGAGACAAGCCGAGTGTGTATGCTCCCGTAATGAAAATTTGGTTTAACATTTCCCTTGACAAAATCTGCTCGTCTCGCCTTTTGGGTGGCTCTTGCATATAGTATTCAAGCGGTGGCTCGCCTGCAAACGCAAGTCCGCCAAGTGTATCCATAATAATATTAACCCAAAGCATCTGAATTATTGTAATCGGTGTTTCGATGCCAATAAACTGTCCTATAAGCGACACTCCGCAGGCAGCTAAATTCATTGTAAGCTGGAAGGTTATAAATTTTCTTATTGACTTGAAAATCGTTCTGCCGTAAAGAATCGTCCTTGAAATAGCAAGAAAGCTGTTATCAAGAATAACAATATCAGAGGCACTTTTGGCAATGTCCGTTCCGCTTCCCATAGAAAAGCCAACATCTGCAAGCTTTAAGGAAGGTGCGTCGTTTATACCGTCGCCCGTCATTCCCACAACAAAATTAAGCTCCTGAGACAGTCTGACTAACCTTGTTTTATCCTGTGGCAGAGCTCTTGAAACCACACAAATCCTTGGTAAAATCGCCTTAACCTGCTCATCATTCATATCCCGAAGCTCCTCGGCAGACAATACAAGCTGACCCGCAGAAGAGTTAAAAATTCCGCACTCCTTTGCTATTGCGGCGGCCGTTTCCTTGCTGTCGCCGGTTATCATTACAATCTGAATTCCGGCACGCAACACCTCGCTTACAGACTCTGTAACCCCTCGCCTGATTTTGTCCTTCATAACAATAAGAGCCACAAAGGTAAGTCCGTCGCTTCCCGGCTCTTTTATGGCAACGCCAAGCACTCTTTGACCTTGGTTGACCGCCTGAATATATTCGTCATAAACCTGTTTTATGTCAAACCTGATTTTATCACCGTTTTTATCAAAAGCATACTTTGAAGAGGTTAAAATTCTTTCTGCCGCACCTTTTATCAGGGAAATTCCATTTTTTAGAGTAACAGAAGATTTTTTCGACTGGCTGGAAAAGCTCTCCTTCGCCACTATCTGACAAACCTCAACACTCTCTTCCGAGAAAAAATCGTATATCGCCCGATCGGTTGAGTTGCCACCCGTAAGCTCATCACCAATGCGAACAACGTCGGTGTTATAATGGGCAGAGATGTTAAGATAATCGTAAATCTTCCCCATCTTTTTAAGTGCCGAAATACCCTTTACACATCCCGATGCGGTAAGTATTTTTTCGCATCTGGGCTTACCCTCTGTAATAGTTCCCGTCTTGTCCGTAAAAAGAATATTCATTGAGCCGGCGGTTTCTATTCCCACAAGTTTTTTTACAAGAATATTATCCGCAAGCATTTTTTTCATATTTGCCGAGAGAACAACGGTAATCATCATTGGAAGTCCTTCGGGGGCTGCAACCACGACCACCGTTATCATAAGGATAAATGCGTGAAGCAATGTTGAAAACAAAAGATGGGGGTTATGGCAAAACGCAGAAATTTTTGAGGGCTCAAATGCATTATCTACAACAATACTGTTGAAAAGATAGCATATACCAACAATTAAGGCAATAAAATAACCGATTTTGCTTATCTGAGAGGCAAGCTTTCCAAGACGAAGCTTTAAGGGACTTACACGTGTTTCGGTTTGCACATCTCTTGCAACCATACCGTAAAAGGTGGACACACCAACTCTGCCAACACGCATTATTCCGCCGCCGCTAATAATAACAGATCCGCGAAAAAGCTTGTTTTCGGCTGCAAGATCCCACTCCTGACTGTTTCCCACAGTTTTGACAACCTCAACACTCTCACCGTTAAGTGCAGACTGATCAACGGTAATTTTTCCGCTTATAATCTCGCCGTCTGCCTGTATTTTTTCACCTGCAGAAAGATAAACTATATCTCCAACCACTATTTCGGAGGATGAAATCCTTTTAATTTTTCCGTCACGAAGAAGGTTTACAGTACCGCTAAGACCGTCCTCGCGAAGCTTATCAAATGCCTTTTCGCTTCGGTATTCCGAGACGGTAGAAACTGTGGTTGAAAGCAGAATTGCCACAAGTATTCCGCCAAGCTCGAAATAATTTGTATGTCCAAAGGTTAAAATAAGCTGAAGGACAAGAGCAAGAATAAGCACCTTTATTATCGGATCGGAAAGATTTTCAAAAAAACGTTTGAAAAATCCCTTTTTCTTTTCGCCCCTCAGCGAATTGTCGCCGTATAGCTCGGCAGATTTTTTAACCTCAGCACTTGTCAGACCTTTGATTTTGCTTGTCATTTTTTTGCTCCGTTCCATATAGTTTGTCTATACACTATATGCATCTTGTCAGCCAAAAATGAAAAGAGCCGTCAAGTTAAAATTGACAGCTCTTATAGGCCCCGCATGGCCGTGTAAAGTAAAAGTTTAACCCGGTTCAACCAGGTGGGTGTCCTCTCTATTCCTTTGTGCTTCCAACGTCCGCTTGGAGGGGGTCACCACTTAAGGTAATCGCCCTCGGCGGGAGGCCTGCATCCCGAAAACAGAAGTTTATCCGGACTCCCGTGTAATGTGTGTAGGTTCAAATATCACATTATCACGCACCACGCAGGTAATATTTTATAAATTATTCGTCGTAGTCAACCTCGCCGAAAAGAAGATCATTGAAATATTCTTCAACCTTCTCAAACTCGTCGTCATCCTCAATGCTCTCAAGAATAACGTCCTCACCGTCCTCGCTTACGCGAAGGATATAATATTCCTCGCACTCGGGATCGTTGGCAGGAACGAGAGCAAAATAAAGAACGTCGTCAAGAGTTGCTCTTGCGATAAGCTGGAAATCAATTTCCTCGCCTGTTTCTTCATCTGTAAGGGTGTAGATGATATCGTCAAGCTCACCTATTTCTTCTTTGTTAAGGTTCTTCTCAAAATCTGACATAACTAAACTCCAATCTGTATTACTGATTATATTTTATAATATTTTAATAATAAAGTCAAGTACCTTTATATTACTTTTATGTTAATTCTGCAAGGATTGAATTGCTTATATAATAGCCACGCTCGGTAAGCGAAATTCGGTCATCATCTACCAAGACATAACCATCTTTTATATACTTTTCAAGAACACCTTGCTTTTCAACGAGAAAATCACGGGAAAACCTTGCCTTATAATCGACAAGCGAAAAGCCCTCGGCAAGACGCAACCTTAACATAACATATTCATATGCCTGATCTGCCTCATCAATTTTCTCGGTATATTCGTATTTTGCCTCACCCTCGTTTAAATATACCTCTCTGTCTGAAGTATTTCCGAAACGGTAGCCGTCAAAATAGGAATAAGCACTGAGTCCCACACCGATATATTCTTCTGCGTGCCAATATTTAAGGTTGTGACGGCACTTATACCCCGCCTTCGCATAATTAGAAATTTCGTAATGCGAATAACCTTTATCACGAAGATAATCGCAGGCGAAATAATACATATCGCACTCGCTGTCCTCGGAGGGTAAATTCAGCTGCTTTTGTATTTTGTAAAAGGGTGTGCCTTCTTCGAGAATCAGGCCGTAAAGCGAGATATGCTCTGGTGAAAGTGTCGTAACAGCATCAAGCGTTGCCCTAAAGCTTTCCATTGTCTGCTCAGGAATACCATACATCAGGTCAACGTTAATATTCTCTATTCCACATTCCCTTGCGAGTTTATAAGAATGAAGAAAATCCTCGTAGTTATGCACTCTGCCCAGCATTTTCATCTCATTTTCGTGAATTGACTGCAATCCAATGCTGAGTCGGTTCACTCCGCACCTTTTAAATTCTGCAAGCTTTTCTCTGTCAAGCGTCTTGGGATTTGCCTCAATTGTAAACTCACAGCCCTGCAAAATTTCAAAGCTTTCGTTTATCGCTTCATAAATTTTAAAAAACTCAGAGGCCGAAAGAAGCGATGGTGTTCCGCCACCGAAAAAGATAGAATCAAGTGTAATATTTTTCTCTTTGTAAGAGCGAATTTCCCTCAAAAGACGGTCAATGTAGCCCTCTTTCCAGGAAGCTTCGCTTACCGCAAAGGAGCAAAAATCGCAATAATTACACTTTCTTATACAAAAAGGTATATGAACGTAAAGTCCAAGTGAATCAGTTTCCATCATCAAGTCGAAGAACTGCCATAAATGCCTCGGGCGTAACCTCAACACTGCCCAGCTTACGCATTTTCTTTTTACCTTCCTTCTGCTTTTCAAGCAGCTTTTTCTTTCTTGTAATATCACCGCCGTAACACTTTGCAAGAACGTCCTTACGCATTGCCTTTACTGTTTCTCTTGCAATAATTTTAGATCCGATGCAGGCCTGAATTGGAATTTCAAAGAGCTGACGCGGAATATTTTCTTTAAGCTTTTCTGCAATCTTACGTGAACGTGAGTAAGCTCTGTCCTCAAATACGATAAAGGAAAGTGCGTCAACAACCTCGCCATTAAGCATAAAATCAAGCTTTACAAGCTTTGATTGCTTATAACCTTTAAGCTCGTAATCAAGAGATGCATAACCTTTCGTACGGCTCTTCAATGCATCAAAGAAATCGTAGATTATCTCATTCAAAGGAAGCTCATAATGAAGCTCAACACGCTCGGTGTCGATGTATTTCATATCAATGAACACACCGCGTCTCTCCTGGCAGAGATCCATAATACCGCCAACATAATCGGTGGGAGTAATAATAGTTGACTTCATAATCGGCTCATATGCCATCTGAATTTCGTCTGCCGTCGGGAATTTTGAGGGGTTATCGATCATTATTGTTTCGCCATTACGAAGGTCAACCTTATAAATAACCGAGGGTGCGGTTGTGATAAGATCAAGATTGAACTCACGTTCAAGTCGCTCCTCAATAATCTCCATATGAAGAAGACCGAGGAAACCGCATCTGAAACCAAAGCCAAGTGCAATAGATGTCTCGGGCTCGAAAACGAGCGAAGCATCGTTAAGCTGAAGCTTTTCAAGTGCGTCACGAAGATCGCCGTATCTTGCACCGTCGGCAGGATAAATACCCGAATAAACCATCGGGTGAACTTCGCGGAAGCCGTCAAGGGGCTCATTGGCAGGATTCTCTGCAAAAGTTATGGTGTCACCCACTCTTGTATCACCAACAGTCTTTATGGAAGCGGTGATATAACCAACCTCGCCTGCCGAAAGTGACTCTGCCTTCTTTAAGCCAAAGGGCTCCATTGTACCAACCTCAACCACATCAAACTCGCTTCCCTGTGACATAAGACGAATCTTGTCGCCTGCACGAAGTGTGCCGTCAAATACACGAATATAAACCACAACACCAAGATATGGGTCGTAGTGAGAGTCGAAAATAAGTGCTTTAAGGGGTTTGTCGCTGTCTCCCTTGGGTGCAGGAATGTCCGTGGTAATCTTTTCAAGAACGTCCTCAATATTAAGTCCGTTTTTCGCAGAAACGGCGGGACAGTCCTCTGCTGGAATACCGATTATATCTTCAATTTCCCTTCTCGCCCCAACAATGTCGGCAGAAGCAAGGTCAATTTTGTTGATAACCGGCAGAATTTCAAGATCATTGTCAATAGCCAGATATGCATTTGCAAGAGTCTGTGCCTCAACACCCTGAGTTGCGTCAACAACAAGCAAAGCACCCTCGCAGGCCTTAAGCGAGCGAGACACCTCATAGCCAAAGTCAACGTGTCCGGGAGTATCAATTAAATTATAAATATATTCCTCTCCGTTTTTTGCCTTATAGGAAAGACGTACCGCTCTCGCCTTTATGGTAATTCCGCGTTCACGTTCAAGATCCATATTGTCAAGAAGCTGTTCTTCCATATCACGTGTTTCAACCGTTCTGGTTTTTTCCAGAATTCTGTCTGCCAGAGTGGACTTACCATGGTCTATATGAGCAATTATGGAGAAATTTCGTATGTGTTTCTGTTTTTCTGTCACTTTTTAAAACCCGAGGATTAAACCTCTGTCATCTTTCTTGAATCTTTTTCATAAGCCGAAAGCTTTGCATCAAGCTTTTCCTTGCTGTCATCGTGAGCAAGGATATAAATCTTGATTTTCGGCTCTGTACCCGAAGGACGTACAATAATTTTATCCTCGTTTACAAGGGTGTAATAAAGCACGTCGGAGGAGGGCTGACCTGTGGTAGTAACCTTTCCGCAATCAAGACAGCGAACCTCGCCCGTCTTATAGTCTCCTGCACTCATAACCGCAACACCGCCAATAGAAGTGGGTGTGTTGTCACGAAGATTCTGCATAACCTTCTTTCTGTTCTCAATACCATCAAGACCTTCCATATAAATATCAATAGTCTTTTCAGCATAAAGGCCGTATGTCTCATAAAGCTTGTGAAGTGCATCAGAAAGAGTCATACCAAGCTTCTTATAATATGCGGTCATTTCAAGAATCATCATAGAGCCCTCAACCGCATCCTTGTCTCTTGCATAAGAGCCGAGAAGATAGCCGTAGCTCTCCTCAAAGCCCAGAAGGAATCCGCCGAATTTACCCTCTGCCTCGTAATTCTTAATAACCTCACCGATAAACTTAAAGCCGGTAAGAACGTCGTGAAGCATTACACCGTTATCCTTAGCAATCTTGTATGCCATATCGGTGGAAACAAGACTCTTAACACAGTAAGCTCCCTCGGGAAGAGTTCCAAGCTCACGGCGTGCCTTGATAACATAATCAAGAAGCAATGCACCCATCTGGTTGCCTGTAATAGTTTCGAATTCACCACTTGAATTTCTTGTCATAACACCAACTCTGTCTGCGTCGGGGTCTGTTGCAATAATAAGATCCGAGCCAACTCGGTTTGCAATGTCAATACCGATTTTGAAAACTGCGGGATACTCGGGATTGGGCTTTTCAACGGTGGGGAAATTGCCGTCGGGAATCATCTGCTCATCAACGGTATAAAGGTTTTTAAGTCCTATTCTGCGGAACACCTCGGGAACAAGTCTGTATCCTGCACCGTGAATGGGAGTATATACAACCTTAAGCTGGTCACTAACCTCTTTAACCGCATTGGCATTAACCGCGGTAGCAAGAACCGCACTAAGATATTTTTCGTCAAAATTCTTGTCAAGAATAGTGATAAGCCCGGCACTGACACCCTGGTCAAAGTCCATAATTCCCGACATATCAAGCACGTCGAACTTTGCTCTCTCGGCAGAAACGATCTTCGCCTGCTCGGGAGCAATCTGAGCACCGTCTTCCCAATATGCCTTGTATCCGTTGTATTCCTTGGGGTTGTGAGATGCGGTGATGTTAATACCTGCAACACAGTTCAACTCACGAAGAGCAAAGGAAAGCTCGGGAGTGGGACGGATATCGTCAAAAATATAGGATTTAATTCCCGCACCTGCAAGAACACAGGCACTGATGCGGGCAAATGCCGCAGAGTTATTTCTGGAATCGTATGCAATGGCAACACCTCTGTCCTCGCCGTTTACACCTTTAATAAGAGCTGCAATACCGCGTGTTGTCTGAGCAACGGTATAACGGTTCATAGAGCCGATACCCATATACATAGTAGATCTTAGGCCTGCTGTTCCAAAGTCCATAGGAGCACTGAATCTAAGTGCCTTTGCCTCTTCATTGTCGCTTATCGAAAGTAATTCATTACGCTCCTCTTCGGTGATTACGTCAGAGCTGAGCCATCTTTGATATTCTGCATTATACATTAGGTTATTTCCCTTCTGCCTAAAATTATATTTGTAAAATTAAGAATTTGCCATTTCTTCAAGAGCCAATGCAAGCTGGTCCGGACAAGAGGTGGGCTTAAAACCGCACTTAATTCCCTTAATTTTTTCGATTGCCTCATCAACCTTCATGCCAACAACAAGAGCTGCCACACCCTGAGTGTTACCTGCACAGCCACCAACGAACTTGCAGTCGGTAATAACACCGTCCTCGGCATCAACAATAATCATTCTGGAGCATACACCTTTAGTTTTGTACTCGATGTGATTTTTCATATTTAGTCCTCTTTTTATAATAATTTTCTTAGTTGTACATAGTAATACATAATAATTATACAATATTTATATTAAAAAAGCAATAATTTTAAAAAATAATTTATATTAAAAGCAAAAAGTTTTTTATTAAAACATATTGATTTTTTTGTATTTGTATGCTATAATACTACCTGCGACCGAAAGTTGCACCACGCCGGTATGGTGGAATTGGCAGACGCGTCGGACTCAAAATCCGAAGGTAGCAATACCGTGTCGGTTCGACCCCGACTACCGGCACCAAAAACGACAGGCTTACGCGGCTCTTCCTAAGGATATTAACCGTGTATAGGCTGTC
>JAZSRX010000060.1:0-3540 GCA_045538685.1 Eubacteriales bacterium
AAAAAATAGTTAAAATATTGACAGAAATAAAAATATAATGTATTATTAGATATAATAAAACATATTGTCCACGTAGCTCAGTAGGATAGAGCACACGCCTCCTAAGGTGTTGCTCTCCCTCCGTGATATGCGTGAAAACGCGCGAAAAGGCGAGAGAAACCGCGATTTCGCGAGCTTGCCACAAAGCTTGTGGAAATTTGGCACCCTGTGTGGCACCCTGATGCACTTTTTCGTGCAAAAATAAGGAATAGCCCGGAAAAGCATAACTTTAATAAATTTTAATATTTGCCCCCGTAGTAAAGTGGATATTACAAGTCCCTCCTAAGTGGTAAACGGTTCGTTTCCACTTAGAGGGTATAATAAAATTGAATTAGCAAATCCGCCCCCATAGTTAAGTGGATATAACATGCCCCTCCTAAGGGCAAATCGTGCGTTCGACTCGCGCTGGGGGTGCCACAAATACCGCATAAATGCTGACTTTCAGCGTTTAGCGGTATTTTTCTTTGCCTTTTCAAAACACCGGAGAATTATCTGTTTTTGTTCGTTCCAACCTGCTAATAGGAAACGAACTCTGACGCTCATTTTTGCTAATGAATTTTGCTGTTTGCTAATTTGAAATTAGCGAACTATTTTTTAGCTGTTCCAATCAGTCCGGCTAAAGCGGCTGCAAGTTCGGGATTAGCTTGCAGTTGTTCAATGAGTGCTGCAATGTCAATAGTTGTTTCTGCCTTTTCTTGTGGCGGTCTTACATCACGCAAATCAGGGTTAGCATAAAAGGCACTTTCAAATTTCTGTGCATTTACTTTTCTATCCTCATCTAAAATATGAGCATATACATCCGTAATCATATTTATCTGAGAATGTCCGGTATCGCCCTGTGTCGCTTTCAGATCACCGTGATTGAGTTTTAATTTGTATGTTGTACTTGAATGTCTGAGAGAATGAAAAACGACGTTAGGCAGTCCTGCTTCTTCTTTAAGCTTTATAAATTCCTTTTCAAGCACACGGTTCTCGCACGGTCTGCCGTTAGGCAAGGCAATTACCAAATTAAAGTCCTCATATTCGTCACCGAGAAAACCTTTTATTTCTTCCTGCGACTTTTTCCACTCTTTCATAATGTAGGCAACGGTCTTTGGAAGCCACACTTTTCTTTCGCTTGATTTTGTTTTAGGCTTCTTCAAAATTAACCTTGTGCTTGTGTTCGCCATAAGCGGCTTGAAAATGTGAATAATGTCCTTTTCTCCAAGCATTTCAATCGCACGTTTTGATGCTCTTGTAAGTTCTTTGTCAACATAGATGTACGCATCGTCCCTTGCAATGTCATCGTCGGATATATGAACATTGTCCCAAGTAAGACCTAAAATTTCGCCGATTCGGAGTGAGCAGGCAAAAGCCAAATTCATTGCAATATATAGCTTTGTATCCGTGCAGGAGTTCAAGGCTTTTCTTATATTTTCCGTTGTCCAAATATCTCTTTTCTTGTATTCGACCTTTGGAATGACGATATTTTCAAACGGATTTTTACCTATCATTTCCCAACGCACAGCCTGCTTAAAAGCACAGCTCATCAGTTTTACTATTTTCTCGATATTAACGGGTGTCAAGTATTCCGTTTTGGGCTGAACATTTCTTCTGATAACAGGTTTTGTCTTTTGCAGCGTTTGAACGAACTTATCAGCAACACGAGTTGTGATTTCCTGAACCTGAAGATCTCCGATAATCGGGTTTATGTAATTTGCAATAAGACCACAGTTTGAATCATAGGTAGAAACACCCCATTTTTTCTCGCCGTAAAGACTTACAAACTCATACATATAATCACATATCTTCTGACTGTTGGGAATAACAAATGTCCCGTTGTTTTGCTGATTTTCAATTTCTGCTTTGCGTTTTAATGCTTCTTTGTGCGTATGCCAAGTTTCCCACTTTTGTTTTGTTTCTCCGTTCTCGTTTGTGTAGGAATAAACAACCGAGTACGCTTTCTTTCTTTTAATAATAGATGCCATAATCTTGACTCCTTTCAGATATTAAGTTTATCGAGCCAATCGTCGAAGGATTTTTTTGAAACCCTTATTGATGCACCTATTTTAACCACCTTGAAGTGATTTTCCTTTACCAAATTGTATGCCGATGTGCGTCCTATACCGAGCATTTCGGCAATCTCCATTACCGTGTAAGTCTTTTTGTTTTCAAGCGTTTTTTGAGCTTCCATTATAATCCTCCTTCCGTAACAAAAAACGCTTGAACCGTGTTCGTATCTAAACTTAGCATAATAATACTAACACGAGTAAGCGTTTTCTGCAAAAAAAATTGTTAATTAAAAATATTTCTGCCTTAATAGCATAAGTAAAGGGACTGACATATTATGTGAGTGGTAATCATAGTAGGTGCACACTATTTCTCGGAGGTGGTGAGGTGAGGTCATACATCAGTCCCCTTAATTATGCTATCAAAACTAAAAACAAGACGGATGGCAGCTTGCGTAACTGCTCCATAGGAATTTCACCTTCCCGGCTCTGCCCGGACTGCACTCATTGCCTGCGACGCTTTTAACGCTCGGACTGTGACTATGCAGAAGTATCATTGTCCCGACACATCATCGTTGCCACAAGGTAGCAAACCTCTTTTACAATGCAGGTATTTCTCGCTCGGATAAGCTCCCTTTATAGAAAGAAGGATAAAGAAAAGTTCAACACTTATCGTCTTGGCGTACCCATTGCCCGGCTCCGACATATCGGAATGTATCCGTTTTGCTAATATTCTGCACCGCCGTTATCTTGCAGGCTTTCTTTTTCAAGGATCATTGAAAGGATTATGTACTGCTTTTGGGCATTGCGTATTTATTGATGATGTTATAAACAATGTGCTGTTCTTTTTCATCAAGTGTACGCATAAGCTTTAACAAGAGAGCTTCTTCCTCTCTTGATAGATGTAGCATCAGTTCTTTCCGGTATCCATCCATCAAAAAGGCTCCACCGTTAAGACCTGTTTTGGTACATATAGGTGCATATCGACTCAAAAACAGAATATCTCTGCGAATTGTTCTGTCCGATACGGAATATTGAAATGCTAATTCTGTCATTGAACATTTCTTGTTCCGCATGAGAATGAACAGTATTTCAAGTCGTCTTTCAAAGGAAGTCAACTGCTTATCCAAGTCGATTGCACCCCCTTTCGATTACCATTGTAAAGGGTGTTGCGGACAGTTTTTTTCCTAAATATAAAAATTTTTCAAAAAAAGTTTTCGACATATTACGACCTCCGAATTTTCAAATTTGATTTTTTGAATGTTCGGAAGGGTCGGAGGGCTTCGGCAATGATAAAAAAACGCACAGCCAAAATACAACCTTATAATAGGTTGATACTCGGCTGTGCGGTAAGAGCGATTATGACCTCCGTCTGCATCATCAGACTTTCCGCCGGATTTGTGATTTACCCGGTTATGATGTGTGCGGTTTCTTCGTTTCGCAAAAGGAAAAATTGGTGTTGGGCATTCGTAATACAATAGCATTTAATCACGCTCCTAACGCAAGGCAATCC
>JAZSRX010000007.1:0-10901 GCA_045538685.1 Eubacteriales bacterium
ATTAGAAATCAATAATTTTTTAAGCGAATCAATAATTGAACGATACCCCATAAATTGAACGAAAGGGGTATAAAGTGAACGATTTGTATTTTACGGCTAAAACAAAAAAGGCTTGCAAGGACGAAGCTATCCCTACAAACCATACAAATTTAATGAAATCCTGCTTTGCAGGATGAAATCCAAACGAGTTTGGATGAAATCTTCGGTGTTCCACCTCGGATGAAATCAAATCCGCCCCTCATCACCCCGCGTTAGCGGGATTTCATCACAAAGTGATTTCATCCACGAAGTGGATTTATTACGAAAAAGGCGGATTTAGTTAAAAAAGACTGCAATTTTGTATCAAAATTACAGTCTTTTTTTGGTGGGGGAAGCTGGGTATTCGCCAAAGGCGAAGATACCTCTGCTTGTCACTTACAAGCGAGCTTGACGTGCCTGCACAGGGTATGCGAACCAGCGTGCTTGCTAAAGCAAGCACCTGGTCCTGAGCCACTTCCCAAGCATAAAAAAACACCGACATAAAGTCGGAGTTTTTTTATGGTGGGGGGAGCTGGATTCGGGCCAGCGAAGTCAGTGACAACAGATTTACAGTCTGCCCCCTTTGGCCGCTCGGGAATTCCCCCATAAAATATGGAGCTGGTGAACGGAGTCGAACCATCAACCTGCTGATTACAAATCAGCTGCTCTGCCATTGAGCCACACCAGCATCAGTCACGTTCATTATTATAACAGAACAAAACCCGTTTGTCAAGTGCTTTTTTAAAAAAAATAATTATTTTTATTTTCCGCCAAAAACAATTCGAAAAAGCAGGGCTTTCCATTGAAAAATAAAGGAAAAAGAGAAAGAACGGCATCGTTTTGACACCGTTCTTTGTGCAGTTTTGCAAATTACTTTGCCTCTGCCTCGTTCTTAGCGATGATCTCCTGACCCTTGTAAAAACCGCAGGCCTTGCATACACGGTATGCGAGGATGGGCTCGCCACAGTTGGGGCACTTTACAATGTTGGTGGGGGTCTCAAGCTTCCAAACGCTGGAACGTCTCTTCATCTTTCTCGAATGAGAAACTTTTCTCTTTGGTACTGCCATTTTGTTTACCTCCTAAGTTGAGCATGCTATGAGTTTTCACTCCACGCATTCTCTGTATATTATTTTTTATTTTCTTCGTTTTTCATTTGCTCAAGCAATTTACGCAACGGCTCAAGACGCGGATCAATCTCTGTATGATCGCAGTCACATTCGCCCTCGTTTAAATCCTTTCCGCACTTGGGACAAAGTCCCTTGCAGTCCTCCTTGCACAAAAAACGCATAGGGAACTCCATTTCAAGCTGCTCACGCAGCTGCTCGTCTATATCAAGGAATCCGTCCTCGATAATAGCGAAATCATCAAGCTTGCTTTCATCAAGATCACCAAGCAAATTTCTCGGTGCAACGGTTTTCTCAAGGTCAAGGGTAAACTCACCGGTAACAGGAGCGAGACAACGGGCACACTGTGCCACATAATCTACTGACATGGTAAGGGTCATCCTCATATATCCGGCAGTGTTGGTAATTTCACCGCTAACCTTCATGGGAGAAGGAAAACCGACACCCCAAAGATAACTTCCGGTGTCCTCGGAGGCAACATCAAGCGAAAGCTCGTAGTCAAACTCGAGCAGACGGTCACCCGCAAGCAATGGTCTAAGGTCAAGTTTCACTCGCAATACCTCCTTTTTAACGCGATTTGGGCGTAGTTTAGGCTACGGTCCCAAAAACCGTACAATACATTATAAATCATCAAAATCCAAAAGTCAATAGTTTTTTGAAAGTTATGGAAAAATATTTTCGTATTTGTGCTGCTTACATAAAATTATATTAAAAAACACTTGAATTTACTTCTTTTTTATGATACAATAATTCGGTATGAGTAAAAACCCCCGATTTTTGTATGGAGGAAACTAAAATGAAGTATGACGTTATAATCGTTGGAGCTGGCCCCGGAGGCATATTCTCCGCCTATGAGCTTACAACACTTAATCCCGAGATTAAGGTTGCGGTTATCGAGGCAGGAAACGAGCTTAAAAAACGCCGCTGTCCCATTGACGGTGACAAGGTAAAAAGCTGTATTAAGTGCAAAAGCTGTGCAATTATGTCCGGCTTTGGCGGTGCGGGTGCATTCTCTGACGGTAAGTATAATATTACTAATGATTTCGGCGGCTCTCTCTATGAGTACATAGGTAAAAAGACCGCAACCGAGCTTATGCATTACGTTGACAAGATCAACCTTGCCTTTGGCGGAGAGGGAACAAAGATGTATTCCACAGCAGGCACATCCTTTAAAACTCTCTGCGTTCAGAATAAGCTGAAGCTTCTTGATGCTTCTGTACGTCACCTTGGCACAGACATCAACTATATCGTGCTTGAAAATATCTACAAAAAACTCAGCAAGAGTGTGGATTTCTATTTCAACACTCCCGCACAGAGTATAGAGAAAATTGATAACGGATATTGTGTTCTTACCAAGAAGGGTGCTTTTGAAGGCACAAACTGCATTGTTTCTGTGGGAAGAAGCGGCTCTAAGTGGATGGAAACCGTTTGTCGCGATCTTGACATCAACACAAAGTCCAACCGAGTTGACATCGGTGTGCGTGTGGAGATTCCTGCGGTTATCTTTGAACACATCACAAGCGAGCTTTACGAGGGTAAAATTGTTTACCGCACCGAAAAGTTCGAGGACCGTGTCCGTACATTCTGTATGAATCCTAACGGTATTGTTGTAACCGAAAATACAAACGGTATCGTTACCGTAAACGGCCACAGCTTTGAAGATCCCACGAAGAAGACCGAGAATACAAACTTTGCTCTCCTTGTTGCAAAGCATTTCTCCGAGCCCTTTAAGGATTCTAACGGATATGCTGAGAATATTGCAAAGCTTTCCAATATGCTTGGCGGCGGTGTAATCGTACAGCGATTCGGTGACCTTGAAAGAGGCAGACGTTCTACCCACAGCCGTATCGAAGAGAACACCGTTACACCTACTCTTTCGGCAACGCCCGGTGACCTTAGTCTTGTGCTTCCCAAGCGTATTCTTGACGGAATTATCGAGATGATTTATGCTCTTGACAATATTGCTCCCGGTATGGCAAACGACGATACACTTCTTTACGGTGTAGAGGTTAAGTTCTACAATATGGAGGTTGAGCTTGATGAAAATCTTGAAACCAAGCATAAGGGACTTTATGTTATCGGTGACGGCAGCGGTGTAACCCATTCGCTCTCTCACGCATCTGCAAGCGGTGTGTTCGTAGCACGCAGAATTGCAGGAAATAATAATTAACCTTTAAATTCAAAATTAAATAAAAAATGCCCTCATTTTGAAGTGAAAACTCATACAGTTCACCTCATTTTGAGGGGATTTTTTATAGAATTGAATTTTATTTATCTAAATATTTGATAGTATCAACTACACCTGCAAGATAATCTATACTTACGTTATAAAATTTTGCCAGCTTGATATATTTATCTATTCCCATCATATGTTTTCCAAGCTCATATTTGCTGTAATCAGATTGAGTGATTCCAAGATGGTCGGCAACTTCTTTTTGAGATAAATCACGGTCTTCTCTAACATCTTTTAACCTTTGATAATAGTTCATATATATTTACCGCCTGTTTTTTAGTGAAATGATTATAGCATAGTGTATAAATTCACTATTGACATTAGTGGATAATTCCACTATAATTAATATATTGTAAGTGGAAATAATCACTATATGGAGGAAAAAATGAAGAAAAAAAGCATTGAATCATTGTGGATGGGAACACCGGATATTTCTTTTGATTCTTCACAGGAAGAAGTTGTTGTCAAAAAAATTCATGAAGCAAGAAAATGTTATATTGAGCTTGAAAATGCGGTTAATGATGATGCAAAAGAATTATTACATAAATATATAAATGTTCAATCAACGGTAAATGATTTGGAAAAGAAAAATTCTTTTGTTGCAGGTTTTAGATTAGGGGTTAGATTGGTTGTGGAGAGCATTGAGGATTGAAACAGATTTTTTGACTTTAAAATTTCGTTTTTTGTTGTTGACATCCTTTAAAATATATAGTATAATTTAGCCGTTGAAGTATTATTTCGGGAGGTATCCGCCATGATGACAGATATTGAAATTGCCCAGTCTGTGACACCAAAGCACATTCTTGAAATTGCAAAAGAAGCGAAAATTGACGAAAAATATATAGAGCTTTATGGAAAAAACAAGGCAAAGCTTGATCTTTCTTTACTTTCCGACCTTGAAAATAAGCCCGACGGCAAGCTTGTGCTTGTAACCGCAATTAATCCCACTCCTGCAGGAGAGGGAAAAACCACCACAACAATCGGACTTGCCGACGGAATGAAAAGAATCGGCAAATCGGTTGCCGTCGCTCTTCGTGAGCCATCTCTCGGCCCCGTTTTCGGTGTAAAGGGCGGTGCAGCAGGCGGCGGATGGGCACAGGTTATTCCTATGGAGGACATAAACCTTCATTTTACGGGCGACTTCCACGCAATCGGTGCGGCGAACAACCTTCTTGCAGCAATGCTTGATAACCATATTTATCAGGGAAATTCTCTTAATATTAATCCCGAAAATATCACCTGGAAAAGATGCGTTGATATGAACGACCGTCAGCTTCGTGTTGTACGCGACGGACTTGGCGGAAGAACGGGCGGTGTGCCTCGCGATGACGGATATGATATTACAGTCGCGTCCGAAATTATGGCGGTGCTTTGTCTTGCAAGCTCTATTAATGATCTGAAAGAAAGACTTTCTCGAATCATTGTCGGCTACACTTATGACGGAGCCCCTGTTACCGCAGGCGATCTTAAAGCACAGGGAGCTATGACCGCACTTCTTAAAGACGCGATAAAGCCAAATCTTGTGCAGACACTTGAAGGAACACCTGCGTTTGTTCACGGAGGTCCATTTGCTAACATTGCTCACGGTTGCAATTCTGTTATTGCAACAAAAACAGCTATGAAAACCGCAGATTATGCCATTACCGAGGCGGGCTTCGGTGCAGATCTTGGAGCAGAAAAATTCCTTGACATTAAGTGCCGTATGGCAGGACTTACCCCTTCTGCTGTGGTAATTGTTGCAACCGTTCGTGCTCTTAAAATGCATGGCGGACTTGCAAAAACCGAGCTTTCGGGCGAAAATTTTGATGCACTTGAAAAGGGAATACCAAACCTTCTTCGCCACGTATCAAATATTAAAAATGTTTACAAGCTCCCTTCGGTAGTTGCAATAAACAGATTTCCAACCGACACCGACAGTGAAATAGAATATATTATTAATAAATGTAAGGAACTTGATGTAAACGTGGTTTTGTCAACGGTTTGGGCAGACGGCGGACGGGGTGGCGAAGCCCTCGCTCGTGAGGTAGTTCGTCTTTGCCGGGAGGAAAAGGGCGATTTCACCTTCTCCTATCAATCGGATGCCACTATTGAAGAGAAAATCGAGGCGGTAACCAAGAAAATCTACGGAGGATGCGGTGTAGACATTCTTCCCGAGGCGAAGGAGCAGATTGAAAAGCTTAATTCTCTCGGCTTTGCATCACTTCCCGTATGCATCGCAAAAACACAGTATTCCTTCTCGGATAATCCCACTCTTCTTGGTGCTCCCCGGGACTTCAGGATTACCGTAAAGAAGGTGAAGGTCTCCTCCGGAGCCGGCTTTATTGTGGTTTTAACGGGCGATATTATGACAATGCCCGGACTTCCCAAAGTGCCTGCGGCAGAAAAAATAGATGTTACCGATGATGGTAAAATTACAGGTTTGTTCTGATATGAAACTAATAATTGCATCAAATAATGCACATAAAGTGCAGGAAATTAAACAGATTTTATCGGGGAAATTTGACGAAATAATGTCGCTTCGTGAGGCAAAGGTTAATCACGAAACGGTGGAAGACGGCAAAACCTTTATGGAAAACGCACTGAAAAAGGCCAGGGAAATTGCCGAAATTACCCACTGTGCCACCCTTGCCGATGACAGCGGACTTTGCGTAAATTCACTTGGTGGCTCTCCCGGTATTTTAAGTGCAAGATATGCAGGCGGCGGCGAAAGACATTCTTCTGACGAAGAAAATAACACACTTCTGCTTGAAAATCTTGTGGGAAAAGATGATCGCACAGCATACTTTATCTGTACGGTTGCTTTGGTTTATCCTGATGGCAGAGAGGTCACAGCAGAGGGCTTTATGCACGGAAAAATTATAGAGTCTCCCAAGGGGTCAGAGGGCTTTGGATATGATCCTATTTTTCTTCCCGATGGTGAAACACGCACTGCGGCAGAGCTTTCGGATGAAGAAAAAAATGCTATAAGTCACAGAGGACGTGCCCTTCAAAATCTACTTTTAAAAATCTAATTTTACTGTTAGAGGATGCTTATGGAAGATATTCTTGAGATAATAAATATTATAGGAATTGTTTCCTTTGCTGCGGCGGGAGCAATGGTTGCCATTGATAAGGAAACCGACCTTTTTGGAGTAGTATTTCTGTCGCTTATGACCTGCTTTGGAGGGGGAATTCTCCGTGATATGATTGCAGGGCATAAAATAGGCAGAATGCTTCCTGTATTCTTTACAGGACTCAAAATGGAAATAATTGTTTGCGTTTTGACGGCTTTTGTCGTGTTTTGCCTTGCTTTTGCATTCAAGGAGAAGTATGTAAAAGAGGAAGCAATGGTTGAAAAAATCAACAATGTGCTTGATGCTCTCGGACTTGGTGTTTTCGCCTGCGCCGGAACTCATGCTTATGTATCTCTCGGCCCGTTTGTTGCCATCTTTATGGGTTTCATTTCCTCGGTGGGCGGAAGTATGATTCGTGACGTTATTCTCAATACAATTCCTCTCGTTCTTCGCAAAAGAGTTTATGCCATCGCCTGCATCCTGGGCTCTTCGGTGTACTATCTCATTTACGAGGTATTTATGCAGGGAATGAAATCCAGAGACATCGTAGCAACTCTTTCCTGTATGGCTGTTATTTTCGTTATCAGAATGTGTGCTACCGCGTTCCGCTGGAATATGCCGATTGCTATTGTTTTCTCGGAAATGAAGGAAAGCGAAAAAAAGAAGGATTCTTCAAAAAAGTTAATCATCAAATAAACAATAAACCGGCTCGTTAAATCGAGTCGGTTATTTTTTACAGCTAAAATTGAATTTGTTACTTTAAAGAAAAGATTGACAAATTTAAAGGTTTATTATATAATAAAGTGAAAACTATTGCTTTATGAAAGGAGTTGGCATATGAACGGAAAAACCGCTTTATTCAGATCACAGCTTAATATCCTCAAGCCATTTGTAGAAAAATGCTCGCTGTCTACAGTAAGACGTGCACAGGATAAAATAGGCAGAATGATGGCTAATTCCTATAAAACCCAGGTTGTCACAGAGAAAATCAGGTTGGAAAATATAAGGTGTGCTATGCTTACACCTCTTGACGAGCTGACCGACGGTGTTATTCTTTATCTTCACGGCGGCGGATTTGTTGCAGGTAATCTGGACTATGCTCTTGGATTTGGCAGTGTTCTTGCTGTAAAATGCGGAATTAAGGTGTTTACGGTTGAATACCGCCTTGCTCCCGAGCATCCTTATCCCGCAGCCCTTGATGATGCGATGGAAGCATACGGTTACCTGCTTTCAAGCGGATTTGATCCTTCCCGAATTGCTCTTTGCGGAGACAGTGCGGGCGGCGGACTTTGCTATGCCCTTTGTCAGAAGCTTCGCGACAAAGGCAGAAGTATGCCTTCGGGCATTATTGCCGTTTCTCCCTGGACAGACCTGACACAAAGCGGAGGGTCATATACTGTCAACAAAAAGGCAGATCCGTCTATGACGGCGGAAAGATTGAAATATTTTGCAGACAGCTATGTTTACGGTGCAGAAAAGGATGAAAAAGGACGTCTTTTTCCCGTAACAAACCCCGATGCCGAGGATGATAAGGCGAAAAAAAGCGATCCGAGAATTTCACCTTTATTTGATACACAGGAAAAAATGCCCGAGTCGCTGATTTTTGTCGGCAATGACGAAATAATGTATGACGACTCATTCCTCCTGCACGAGAAACTTCTTTCAGCAGGATGTAAAAGCGAGCTTGTAGTAGCTCCCGAGCTTTGGCACGGATATGTTCTCTATGACCTTCCCGAGAGGGCAGGGGATTATGACAAAATCGCAAAGTTTATAAAAAAGGTAATTCCTACACATAAAAGACTTGCGTGGATGACTCTTGATAACGCGGCAAAGATTTTTCCCGCGTCAAGAAGCCGAACCTGGAGCAATATGTTCCGCGTTTCCTCAACCTTAAATGAGGAAATTGACAGAGAGGCACTTGCCGTTGCACTTGACGTTACCGTTCGCAGATTTCCGTCTATTGCCGTGTGCATAAAAGAAGGCCTTTTCTGGTACTATCTTGAAGAAATTTCGGCTCCGCCCGAGATACTTGACGAAAAGCCCTATCCTCTTGCAAGAATGAGAATGAAGGATCTTCGCAAGTGTGCCTTTCGCGTTTTGGTTTACAAAAACCGTCTGGCAGTTGAATTTTTCCACTCGCTTACCGACGGAAACGGCGGTCTGATTTTCGTGAAAACTCTCACTGCCGAGTATCTTTATCAAAAATACGGAACTAAGGTTCCTGTGGGCAACGGGGTATGGGACAGACTTGAAGAGCCCTCCGCTGATGAAATTGAGGACTCGTTTATCAAGTACGCGGGAAAATATCCTGCGTCCCGCAAGGATACCGATGCTTATATAATAGAAGGAAAAAGAGAAACAGACGGTTTCCGAACTGTCACAAGTTTTGTAATTGATTCTGATTTTGTAAGGGCAGAGGCGAAAAAACGCGGTGTTACCGTAACCGTTTATATGTCGGCTCTTCTGGCAGAGGCATCACAGAGGGTTCAGAGGGCGAGAGTCAAAAATACTGCAAAGTACAAGCCCATTAAGATTTTCGTTCCGGTAAATCTTCGCAAGATGTTCCCGTCAAAGACAATGCGTAATTTTATTCTTTACACAATGCTTTCCATAGATTTCAAGGTGGGCGATTACGGCATTGACGATATGTGCCAGATTTTCTCTGCACAAATGAAACAGCAGATGACCGAGAAAAATATGTCATCTATTATAAGGACAAACGTAAACAGCGAAAAAAATCTGTTTATCAGAGTTGTTCCGCTTGTTCTGAAAAATATAATTATGAAGGCGGTATTTTACGCAGTTGGCGAGAAAAAAAGCTGTTATTCCTTCTCAAATCTCGGTGTGGTAAATATGCCACCCGAATATACAGAAAGGGTAAAGCGAATGGATTTTATTCTCGGTTCTCAGTCTACCGCACCTTATAACATATCCTCACTTTCTTATGAGGGAAAAATGTATTTGAATGTTACGAGAAACGCAAAAGAGCCGGTTCTTGAAACTGAAATATTCCACGTTTTACGTGAGATGGGCGTTCCTCACTCAATAGAGAGCAACAGCAGAGGAAAGGAGTAAACGAATGTACTGTATTAAATGCGGAGCAAAACTGTCCAAAGGACAGACTATTTGCCCTATATGTGAAACTCGTGTTTATCATCCCGATCTTGAGATAACCGAGCAAAATACATTTCCGAAGATTCCCTTTGAATCCGAGGAGTTTAACCGTAAAGGACTTATGTTTGTCCTTACAATGATTTTTATCGTTCCTTTCGTTCTTCCTATTTTGCTTGAATTAAGCTGGCATAACGAGATAAGCTGGTCGGGCTATGCCTCGGGCGGAACCCTTCTGTTTTACTGTTCCTTTGTTCTGCCTTATTGGTTTAAAAAGCAAAATCCTGTTATTTTTGTTCCTGTTTTCTTCGTTCTTGCAATAGGACTTTTGCTCTTTATTTGCTATGAAACGCGTGGCGATTGGTTTATGTCATTCGCCTTTCCTGTGGCGGGTTCATTGGGATTAATTCTTACCGCCGCAACCGCTGTGCTGTATTATGTAAAGAAAGGTTGTCTTTATTCTATCGGTGCAACATTGATTACACTGGGACTTTGGACACTGTACCTGGAGTTTGAAATCAGATATACTTTTAATTTCAATACGCCGTTCTATTGGTCTTTAGCACCTCTTACCGTTTTGTCTGTTGTAGGCATAATGCTTATTCTGATTGCGATAATAAAACCTTTGAAGGAATCCCTTCGTCGTATCTTTTTCATAGGAAAAGTGAAAATTTAGCAAAATACACAAAAATTTTTTCAAAAAACTATTTACAAACTCGTTTTTTTGTGTTATAATAACCAACGGCCTTTAACTGAGTGCTGTGTATGGCCTTGCCCCGTTTGGAGTTTTTTCCTTGCGTAGCACGTGCTTTTCACCCACACTTTACTCGGTTTTTGGAAATAAATTTTAAGAAAGGTGAAGACAAATGATTTCTAAGGAAACAAAGACCGCCCTCATTGCTGAGTACAAGATCAATGAGCAGGACACAGGTTCTCCCGAGGTTCAGGTTGCTATTCTTACAACCAGAATCAATGAGCTCACTGAGCACATGAAGAAGAACCCCAAGGACTTCCACTCTCAGAGAGGTCTCTCCAAGATGGTTGGCCACAGAAAGCAGCTTCTTGCATACCTTGCAAAGAAGGATATCGAAAGATACAGAGCGCTCATCAAGAGCCTCGGTCTCAGAAAGTAATCTTACTTCCCGAGATATTGAGAATAAGCGGGAACGATTTACTTCGTTCCCGTTTGTTACATTTATTAAAAAACAAAATAAAGGGCTGCGAAAGTAGCAGTTAAATATGAGCCCGAAAGGATAAGCTCTCGGACTTATATTTAAGTGCTATGTTCGCATGGCCTAAAAAAGAACAGGAGAACAAAAATGGTAGAAAATTTCAAAACATTTGATAACTACAAGGAATAT